>JACREN010000027.1 GCA_016218255.1 Candidatus Gottesmanbacteria bacterium
ATTGTCGGAAATGGATTTTGTGGAACTGCAGCATTTTTGCAGCAAGCAAGGTATAATCTTTTTATCGACTCCATTTGAATTGCGAAGCGCGGAGCTTCTCGATCGGCTTCAGGTGCCGGCGTTCAAGATAAGTTCCGGCGAACTAACCAATTTGCCGCTGCTTAAGAGGATTGCGGCTTTTGGCAAGTCCATCATATTATCAACTGGAATGTCAAATTTAAGCGAGATCAGAGAGGCCGTGGACGAGATTTATGCCGAGGGGAACCGGCAGTTGATTTTGCTGCACTGCACGTCAAACTATCCGACCAGGCCGAAAGATGTTAATCTGCGGGCAATGGAAACCATGAGAAGGGCATTTAGTGTTTCCATTGGATATTCGGATCACACACTGGGGATTGAGATAGCGGTCGCGGCCGTCGCCCTCGGAGCCTGTGTGATTGAAAAGCATTTTACGCTTGACCGGAATCTGCCAGGGCCTGACCATCAAGCTTCGCTTGAGCCGGATGAATTCCGCTCTATGGTCAAGGCGATCAGGAGCGTTGAACGGGCTTTAGAAAATGGGGAAAAGTGGGCCCGGCATTCAGAGATAGCCGTAAAAAAGTTATCAGAAAAAGCTTGGTCGCTAGCATGAATATCCCTAAAGGGACAGTGATCACGGGAAAAATGGTAGCGATCAAAAGGCCGGGGACGGGGATCAAGCCGAAATACTACAAGAAACTCATTAGTCGGCGGGCCAAACAGGAGATCAGGAAAAACCAGGTTATTACCTGGGAAAAGGTGGCGGCATGAAAGTGTTGGTAGTTGCAGCGCATCCTGATGACGAAGTGCTTGGGGTGGGCGGGACGATATTAAAGCATGTCGCCGCTGGGGACAAAGTCAGTGTTTGCATCGTGACCAAAGCTTATGAGCCTGAGTGGTCAAAGGAATACATTGCCCGCAAAGTTATCGAACAGAAAAAAGTCGATAAATTACTGGGTGTAACCAAGCGGTTTAATCTCAACTTGCCGACGGTAAAATTAAATATCCTGCCACACGGTGAATTAAATCAGAAGATCGCGACGGTTATTAACAGGGTTAAACCGGATATTGTTTATACTCATTTTGAGGGCGATCTGAACTACGACCACACATTGATCTATCGGGCCTGCGCGGTAAGTACCCGGCCCCCGCAAAGGATCAAATTATTCTGTTTTGAGACAATTTCTGAAACGGAGTGGAACAACCGAGCTTTTGTCCCCAATATCTGGGTGGATATCGGCAAGTATTTTTCTAAAAAAGTGATGGCCTTTGAGGTCTACCGGTCGGAGGTAAAGGCGCCGCCACATCCCCGGAATGCCAAAGGACTGGCGATACTGGCAAAAAAACGAGGCGCGGAGATATGCGCGGAATATGCCGAAGCGTTTATGTTGATCAGGGAGGTATGGGAGTAAATTAAATGAAAGCGGTTTGGTTGTCGGCAAATAAACTGGGGTTGGCCCTGCTTAAAGAAGCGATTAAAACAGCGAGTTTTGAGCTGACCGCGATTATTACTCTGCGAGAAGGGGCCAAAACCGTAACGTATGATGGCGTCCCGACGAAACAGTGGCGGGCTTTTGGCGTTCAGGTATTTGAGATTGAAGAACTCAATCGGGAAGTATATCTGATAAAAAAACTGGCGCCGGAATTGATCATAATGTGCGGTTGGAGGCAGATACTTAATGATGAGATACTGAGATTGCCGGAAAAAGGGGTAATTGGTTTCCATCCCACACTGCTCCCTTTCGGGCGGGGACCGGCACCAATCATTAATTCTATTTTAAAAGGCGTCAGGGAATCGGGCCTAACGATGTTTTATGTCGACGCCGGGCTTGATGACGGCGATATCATCGCCCGGGAAGAATTTGAGATCGGAGAGGACGACCATGCGGGCGATGTTTACAATAAAGTTATTAAAGCAGGCAAAAAGATCGTCAATCGATATTTACCGTTAATTATTGCCGGCAAGGCGCCGCGGACCGCCCAGGACGCGACAAAGGCAGTGATTTTTGAAAAACCAAAACTGGAGAACAACAGAATCGAACTGGAAAAAGAAAGTATTGATGAAATATACACAAAGATAAAAGCGTTATCCAGGCCTTATAAAGGAGCATATATTGAAAGAAACGGGAAAAAGCTGATCTTCTGGAAGGCGGAATTGCGGGAGGGGGAATGATGAAACGAAAGGTTTGTGTCGTTACTGGCAGTCGGGCTGAATACGGTTTATTGAGGCCGATAATATTTGAGATTAACAAGAGTAAAACTTTGGAGTTGTTGTTGATGGTGACAAGTATGCATTTGTCCGAGGAATTCGGTAAAACAGCGAATCTGATCGAGAAAGATGGGTTGAAAATTACCTATAAAGTAGAGATGAATCCAAAAGAGAATACGGCCGAATCGATGGCTGAGTCGATCGGCAGGGGTATATTGGGGATAACTGCAGCTTTCCACAAAAAGCAACCCGATATTACATTGCTCCTGGGGGATAGAATTGAAGAGTTGGCAGGCGCGATCGTTAGCGCCTATTTAAATATTCCTATCGCCCATATTCATGGGGGTGATAAAAGTAAGGCAGGATTGGACGAATCGGCCAGGCATGCGATAACAAAGTTATCTCATATCCATTTTGCCGCAACAAAAAAAAGTATGGAAAGAATCCTTAAAATGGGAGAAGATCCAAGAAAGGTTTTTTTGGTTGGCGCTCCGGGGTTGGACAGCATATTAAAAGGAACATTTTTGTCAAAGAGCGAACTATCCAATAAATTTGGTCTGGATTTTAACCGGTCGTTTCTTGTTATGTTGCAGCATTCAGTTACTACCCAGATAGCTCAAGCTGGCAAGCAGATAAAGGAAACTCTCAAGGCGATTGAATACCTAAAGCTGCCAACTATTGCTGTTTTTCCTAATTCTGATGCGGGAGGGAGGACGATCATTGGGGAAATAGAGAGTAAGAGGGGACTTTTTGTCGAAATATTAAAAAACATACCTCGCGATCTATATTTGAGTTTATTGAAACATGCTTCAGTTTTGGTAGGCAATTCAAGTGGGGGAGTGATCGAAACGCCATCATTAAAAATACCGGTGGTAAATATCGGAATACGGCAGGCCGGCCGGGAACGAAGCACCAACGTTATTGATGTGCCGCATGATAAGGCCAAGATCGTGAGGGCTATTAGAAAGGCGCTTTATGATAAAAAATTCAAGGAACAGGTTCGAAGATGTGTAAGCCCATACGGTGATG
>JACREN010000001.1 GCA_016218255.1 Candidatus Gottesmanbacteria bacterium
AAGCGGCCGCGCAATTTGTATGGTAATGAGATACAGCGGATGATTGACCATCTTGACAAAATTAGGAGTATTGCGGGAAGTTCGATGCGGGCAAAGGTAGTGACAATAAATACATTTCCTGCGTCATCGGGCATTGCATCCTCTGCGTCCGGGTTTGCAGCATTAACGGTGGCAGCTGCTGCTGCGTTGGGATTACGAGAATCAGAAAAAGAATTGTCTATGTTGGCGCGGCTTGGGTCCGGTTCTGCGTGCCGGTCAATACCGGATGGATTTGTTGTGTGGGAAGAAACGTTTGCGTATTCGATATTTCCCCATGACCGGTGGGATTTGCGGGATATCATCGTCATTGTTGCATCAGATACAAAAGAAATTTCCAGTGCAGCCGGCATGGAACAGGTGGATACCAGTCCTAAGTTAGCTAGTAGACTTGACGCAGTGCCCGGAAGAATCAAGCGGGCGATTGATGCGATCGCAAACAAAGATATTCAAGCACTTGGGAATGTGACAGAAGAAGATTGTTTGGATATGCATAGCGTGATGCAAAGCCAGACCCCCCCACTCGATTATTGGTCAGAAAAAACAAAAGAGATCATGGATGCGGTTCGTCAATGGCGGCGTGGTGGCCTTGCGGCATACTTTACTATTGATGCCGGACCGAATGTGCATGTGATTTGTGAGGGGAATAGTGAACAACGCATTTTGGATAAAATAAAAGAGTTTTCCGGGGTGGAACGTTTGATTATAAATCATCCTGCTCCCGGCGCTCATTTGATAAACGGCCATTTATTTTAGATAATTTGAGTAGTCTAGGCTACTTAGGTGACCTATAAAAATAACAATAATCATGCCAACTCATGTCGCGATCATTATGGACGGTAACCGTCGGTGGGCGCGGGATCGGGGACTGCCGGTTCTCGCTGGCCACAAAAAGGTGGCGGATGACGTACTAGAGCCGCTTGTTGAGCATGCGGCTAAATTGGGCATAAAATATATTACATTTTGGGCGTTTTCGACGGAGAATTGGCAGCGTGACAGTCGCGAAGTGTCCGGCATTATGCGGATTTTCCGGCACGTCATACAGGAGCGTTGGCAGCGGCTTCACGAGAAGGGGGTGCGGATCCGCGTGATTGGCGATCTCTCTAGGTTTCCCGATGATATAAGAAAAGCGCTTGAGGATGTTGTTAAGCAGACGAAGAATAATAAGACCATTACTGCGGTATTTGCTCTCAATTATGGGGGAAGGGACGAAATGTTGCGGGCGATGAATAAGGCTATCAGCTTGAATGAAAGCTATAAGATGACGGCGGAAAGCTATGCTAAATATCTTGATACCGTGGGAATCCCTGATCCGGAGATGATTGTGCGAACCGGCGGTGAGCAGCGATTAAGCGGATTTCTATTGTGGCAAAGTGAGTACAGCGAATTATTTTTCCCAGCCTGGTACATGCCGGAATTTACGCCGGAAAAACTTGATGGGCTTGTTGCGGAATTTCAGGGACGCAAACGTCGGTTTGGAAAGTAAATGATAATTATGAACGGAGCGAAGCAATCTTTATTATAGAGATCGTCACGCCATTAGAACGGTCTCATGATGACAGATGTATCATCTAAAGATGCTCTGTGCCTCAGTGAGGCCGAAGATTTTTGAAGCGATCTGCACTAGCCAGAATGCGGTAAATACAACGAGGAATCCTATAAGTGCGTTCGTCAATCGCTGCTTGGCCGTCTCAAGTTTTTTTTCATCTCCCGCACTGGTAAGGTAATCAAAGCCTGCTGCCAGGAGCATAAGAAGTAGGCCCATGCCCGCGAAAGCAAAGACATAGGGAACTGCGCGGTTGATGATTTTACCTATATCCGTCGCCCAGCTTACCGGGCCGCTGATAGTGGTCCCGCCCGGAAGAGTCAGAGATTGTGCGAAAACTTGCTGCATAGATTATCCAAATCCAGGTATCCCCAAAATGGTAACACCGATGATTCTCAGTAAAAAGACGGAAAAAATAATTAGCAGCAGTCCTGCGACTGCGGAGCTTATGAGCTCTTTGCCTTCATTCATCTGTTCGGGGTTTCCGGCGCTGGTCAAAATTTGAAAACCGCCGAAGAGAATGAGAAGGAACGCGATGCCACCGGCTATACCGATGCCGAATTGAAAAAATTTGGAGAAAAGAGCTGATGGGTCAGTCGGAATGCATCCGATAGCAGTGTTGACGGCTCCTCCGTTGCAGCCTTCAAAGGGGTTTGCGGCAAAAGCCGGAGCCCGGCCGAAAAAGAGAATGGCAAGTACGAAAGCGCTGATCAGAACTATTTTCTTCACCCCTTAAGTGTATCAAAGCAGGCAGGATGATACAATAACCTAATGCGGATCTTGCCCCATTTATTTATCTGCCTCGTTGTCTCTTTGTTTGTTGTTTTATTTGTGCCTGTGGTACACGCTGAGGATTGCATTCCTCCTTCTTCAAGCGATAATCCGTCTGCACTAGGAGACAAAATTGCTAAATGTCAGGAAGCATGGAACCAGATGGAAAAAGCGATAAAACCGCATGCTGATGCACTTCGCAAGATGGAATCAGATATAGCAGCGTTTCAGGGGCGCATTAAGGTGATTGGGGGAGAGGTTGCCAAAAAAGAAATGGCGATTGCTTCAGGAGAAAAAGAGCTTGCCGGATTCTTAGGACTTGCGGGTCGGAGGATCCGCCAGTTTTATATCCGAAACACTATCAATACGCCTGTGACAGCATTTTTTTCTTCGATGAATGTTGGATCACTCCTTCGGGATATGGCGTATCAAAAATCCGTGACAAATGAAGATAAAAGATCAATTACTCATACAGCGTTATCTGTGAAAGATTTGGAGAATAAAAAGAAGACACTGGAGAGTGAGCGCGCTATGCTCGCCTACATCAAAGAAGAGACCGATAAGCGGGCAGTATCTGTGCGAAAGCTCGTAGGAGAAGCATCAGCCTATCAAAGCAAGCTGACCGGGATTATCGCGAGTCTCACCGCGAAACAACGGGAAATTTTATCGGAAAAATCCGGTACATTTCAAACGACGGTCGGAGACGTGCCACTTGCGGATGATCCAGCCAGCAGACCGGATTACGACCCCGGATTTTCTCCGGCATTTGCGGCTTTTTCTTTTGGCGCACCGCATTTTAGAGGCATGAGTCAATACGGGGCATTTGGCCGGGCAAAACAAAATCAAGGGTATGAACAGATACTCAAGGCTTATTATGGAAATGGTATAGAAATAAAGGATCATAATCCTGATGCACAAATACAAGTGCAGGGGTATGGTACCTACTCTCTTGAAGAGTACGCCAAGCGGATATATGAAATGCCGGGATCGTGGGGTGATGAGGGTGGGATGGAGGCGCTGAAGGCCCAGGCAATCGCCGCCAGAAGTTATGCGTTGGCACGTGGGGGCTCAATTTGTGCGACCGAAGCTTGTCAGGTCTTTAAGCCAAGCCCCAAGGGAGGGAATTGGGAGAGAGCGGTGAATGACACAAGGGGCAAGGTTATTTACACCAATGGATCGCCATTTTCAGCCTGGTATGCTTCCACTAGTGGAGGGTATCAGGAATCGTACAGCTCCAATGGTTATTCAACACCGGGATTTTGGGATACGGCCAGTGGCCGCGGCGGCTGGACCAGTCAAGCATATGAGAAGATTGCTGGTAGTCCATGGTTTTATAAAGGTTGGTATAGAAGCCGATCTGGTGACAGTTGCGGAAGAAGTCATCCCTGGCTCAATTCAGAGGAAATGGCTGATATTTTGAATGCCTGGTCGGTTCTCTTTCGGGGAGGCGGAGATAGTGGTCGAGTGACGCCGCAAGGGCCGTGTTGGGGAGGAAATCCCTATAATATGAGCGAACTGAAATCCATTGGAGGGTATTCAAGTGTATCAGGGGTTAGTGTGACATATTCGGACAGTGGAGTGACGGCGAATGTAACGGTTCAAACCGACAAGGGGAGCATAACGATAAATGGAAGTGATTTTTATAAAGCTTTCAACTTACGTGCTCCAGGTAGAATATCACTGAAAAGCGGATTGTTTAATATTGAGAAGAAGTAGTACAATACCCAAAGCCATATGCCGACTATCTACAGGGCACCGGTTAAGAAAGCCAAGTCCAATATGAAACCCCTGTCATATTTTGCCGTTAATCCGGATGGTGTGCGGTTTGAAACGCAGGAAGCACGTGAAGAGGTCGTGTTGTTCCTCCGTCAACATCCGATTGTAAACGTAACATGGATCGTTATTGCGGTCATTATGTTTTTTGCCCCGACGATACTGTTTCCGTTTGTGTTGTCTTTTCTTCCGGTTGCAGGATCGCTGCCGGCAGGATATATGATTGTCGGTACAGTGTTTTGGTATGTGGCTACGTTTGGTTTTATTTTGGGCAATTTTCTCTATTGGTTTTTTAACATTTATATCGTTACCAATGAGCGTGTGGTCGATATAGATTTTTTATATCTCTTATACAAGCGGTTTTCCCAGGCGGAACTTTCAAAAATCCAGGATATTTCGTATGCGAGCGGTGGTATTCTGGCAGCGGTATTTGATTATGGAAATGTGATTATTGAAACCGCGGGTGAGGCACCAAATCTCGAGTTTGGAAAAGTTCCACATCCGGAAAAAGTGGTGGAAACCATCCGTTCGCTTACCGGACTGGGGACAAAATAATATGACGCCGAATATAGTTCCGACGATCTGGTTTGGGACAAAATTGTTGACGCTGGTAGGGCTGGGCGTCTATACGGTGTTTGCCGGAGTTATGGTCCGTCAGGAGCTTCTGATGGCGGATGTGTTGGAAGAGGCGTTTGAGCCCGTTCTTCGGATCATCGTGCTTGCTCATCTGGTCGCAAGCATCGTGGTTCTTTTTCTTGCGGTTGTTCTCCTGTAATTTCATCAGTGGTGATAAGATACATACATATGCGGATAAAGCCGGCAATTGGAACGGTTGTAGGCAATACGGATGCCAATCATTGGGGTCAAGTTCTTATGATGCCTCAAGCATATGGCGTGGTGGAGGTTGCGAGTTTAGACGGTGTTGCCCGCACGATCGGCGTAAAGGCATTAAGCACATTGACTGGTTCGTTTACTGATTCGGTGGTGAGTCTATCAGGTGTATCACATGTTGCAGATGCACTGAGTGAAGAGTCCATTGTGACTTGCATCGTATTAGTGCCAGTTGGCCCTGTGGTGTATGTGGCGAGTCGTGGGGCAGGAGCGGTGTACTTAAAGCGTGGAGAGCGGGTATCGTGTCTCGTAAAAAATCACGGAGAAATATCCGGAGAAGTAAAAAAGGGAGACAGTCTGCTTTTGGCTTCGTCCGGATTCGTTGCTGCTTTTTCAGATGAGGAATTAGGGTCGTTGTTTGATCATCAGACGCCGGTTGATGTGGCAGAAAAATTGACCCTTCTTTTTCATGAACGAACAGAGGGCGTGGGTGGGGCTGCTCTTATTTTTCAGGTGACTGATTTTGTAGATCCGGAGCCTGATCCTGTTCCTGAAGTGACCGAAGTAGCGCAGCCGACCGTGCCTTCAGTGGTCCGTCATGATATGCCATCGCGATGGTCTGCTGTGCGTCTTCGTGCAGGCATTTGGAGGCGACGACTGCGAGAACATATGACCGGCAGGCGGAAAAAACTTTTTTCCGTTAAAGCAATAATTGCAGGTGTATTGATTTTAACTTTTATTATCAGCGTTATGATCGGGATCTGGAAACAACAGCAAAATTCGAGCAGCGAATCTGTGGTTGCGGTTATCAATCAGGCGCAGTATGCCTTTGATGAAGGAGTTGCCCTTTTGGAGCTGAATTCCGTGAAGGGGCGTCAGCGTCTGACAGATGCTAAAGCACTTCTGGAGCCGCTTGCAAAAACACTTCCTCCCCGCTCAAAAGATGGTCGTCAGGTTGCGGCATTGTTGACGAAAGTGACGGATAATTTGACGCAGGCACTGCATATTGTTGTTGGCGAGCCCCAGCTTTTTTATGATGCGGCACTTTTGAAAAAAGATGCGACGGTGGGCGAGATGAGTTTGGACGGTGATACTCTGGGCATTGTGGACCCTGTGACGAAAACGGTATATCAGATAGCGGTTCCATCAAAGAGCGGGCAGATTGTGGCAGGCGGGGAAAGTATCATCGGTGCGCGATTCATTGCAGCGCGGGGAGACAGTATTTTTGTATTGAACGATAAAGGAATTATTACAGTTTCGGTGCGGGAAAAGAAAACGAAGGAGACCGGGGTGAAGATCGATAGCCAGTGGGGCGTCATCACCGGACTGGTGTCTTTTGGCGGGAACCTATATCTGTTAGATTCCCAAAAAAGTAGAATTTGGAAATACGTCGCTACCGATACGGGGTTTTCAGAACTTCGTGAGTATCTTAATCCTGATTCGTTGCCAGATTTGTCGGCCGCGACCAGCATGGCGATTGACGGGTCGGTATGGATTGGAACCAGCGATGGCAGGGTGTTACGGTTTAGCGCTGGCAGGGAGTTGACGTTTGTACCTAAGGGGGTCGAACCCATTTTCGGCCGGCGCCTCATGGTTTATACCAGCGATGCGCTGAAGCATGTATATGTATTGGACAGTGACAATAAGCGTATAGTCGTATTAGACAAGGAAGGCATGTATACTGCGCAGTATTCCTGGCAGGGAAATATTGCGGTGCGGCAGCTTGCCGTATCAGAGACGCTTAACAAAGTATTGTTGCTGGCGGATGGGAAAATATACCAACTGGAAATGCAATGAAAATACTCAACAAAAAGGCATTTTTTGATTATGATATTGTCGATCGTATAGAAGCTGGCATTTCTTTGACCGGACACGAGGTAAAATCGGTAAAAGGAGGGCATGCAAACCTGGACGGTGCGTTTGTGCGGGTGATCGGTAATGAGGCATATCTGGTGCATGGGCAGATTTTTCCGTACGAGTTTGCCCGACCGGAAGGGTATGATCCCAGACGGACACGGAAACTTCTTTTGCATAAGAGCGAAATTACCAGCTTGAAAAGCAAGATTGAGGGAGCTCATTTGACCCTGGTGCCCCTGAGCTGGTATACTACAGGCCCCCTGATTAAACTTGAGATTGGCCTCGCACGCGGCAAAAAGCAGTACGAAAAGCGGGAAGTCAAGAAGAGGGAAGATCAGAAGCGGGAGCTCGAAACCGAGTTTCGGGGAAAGATAAAGTAGCTTCGTTCAGTGAAGGGTTTACCCATCGCGGGCGAAGCTCGTCGATGGGGATGAATGATTCGACGAAAAATGTACATTGATAACGGCAAGCCGGCGATGACAAAAGAGCCGCAAAACTTTGTCACCTTATAATTGCTAACAAACTTAGCAAGCTTGAAGAGCAATATCTTGCTCTTTTGGAGCGTTTAGCTCTCAAGCGATCTATGCAGGCACGGGCGTTCGCGTTCGCAACTGCGTAAGGTCCATCCTGTTTCCATCTCTATTCGGCGGGTGATTCAGGGTGTAAAAATAGCCGAATCGTCAGAAATCGGTTTGTAACCGGCCGGTTTCGGAGTATTTAGGTTGCGCCTTTGGTGAACCGCGGGTGTCCATTTCTGCCACCAAAGAATAAATGGACTACGCTTGTAGAAGTTGTTGATGTTCGTTTTCGGACCCGGGCTCACCCCCGGCATCTCCACTTTGATTGTGAATATTTTAGATATCCTTTTTCCCAAACACTGTGTTGGGTGTGGGAGGCTGGGGAGATATTTTTGTCCAGGGTGTATTTCTGCCATTCAAACCATCAATGCTCCAATTTGTCCGGCGTGTGAGAATCTCGCGATAGATGGCGCGACACATCCGGGATGTAGGACCCGTTATTGTCTTGATGGTCTGACAAGTTTTTTCCGTTATGACGGCGTTGTTCGGAAAGCGATAAAGGGAATCAAATATCGACTCATTTTTGATCTTGCCGTTGAGTTTATTTCACTTATTCCGGACGTTTCATTTTCGCGACGTACGACCCTGCTTAGTCTTAAAGGGCAAAGTTCTGTTCTTGTCCCAATTCCACTTCATCCCTCCCGTCTTCGCGAGCGGGGATTTAACCAGGCAGAAGTGTTGGGGAAAGCAATTACAGATAAGTTGAACATCCCATTAAGGACAGATATACTTCTGCGTGTGAAAAGGACGATACCGCAGGTTGAGATGAAAAGTAAAGACGCGAGGCTCAAAAACATGGACGGCGTGTTTGCGGTAAATCAAGATGATGACTCATTAGGCCCTGTAGTTCTTGTGGACGATGTTTTTACCACCGGAGCTACCATGCGAGCTGCAGCTAATACACTTAAGCGCATTGGAGCGCCATTTGTCTGGGGCATCACGATAGCACGGTGATTATTGTATTTATACGCTAATATATTAGCGTGTTACCATGATAATATGATTGCTAAAATAGCAATTGTCGGGGGCGGCAATTTATTCGAACAGTTATTGCCGGAGATTAAGAAATCTGATTTTTTTATCGGTGTGGATCGTGGTGCAGCGTGGCTATTAACCCGCGGCATCAGGCCGGATATTGCTATCGGCGATTTTGATTCGGTGACTAAGAAGGAGCTTAGCCGTATTAGAAGGTTGGTTAAAATCGTGATGATCCATCCGGCCGAAAAAGATTTTATTGATATGGAATTGGCAGCAATCGAGGCAATCAAACGAAAGCCCAAAGAGGTGGTTATTTACGGGGGGATCGGGACGAGATTGGATCATACACTGGGAACAGTTCAATTACTTGAACATTTCCTTAATGCAGGAATTTCGGCTCGATTAGTTGATGATCACAATGATATTTGTTTGGTTTCCGGAAAACGCGTTCTGGAAAAAGGAGTATTTCGATATGTTTCCGTATTGCCGTTTACACAAGACGTGACCGTTTCATTACAAAATTTTTTATATAACGTAAGAAAAATCATGATTCATCGGGGCATGACACTGGGGATCAGTAATGAGTTTACGGGTAGAACGGGAATTATTGACGTGCACAAAGGGATAGCACTCGCGATCCAAAGCAAAGACTGAGTGCGGAGAACTATTTACAAAGTTATAACCTATTTCAAGACTACGGCTCTTCCTCCTCAGCAATTGAATTATACTCCAGGCTTGATGATTTCCTAAAGGCAAAGCTCTATACTACAAGTATGGAACCTATAGCCGAATCGCAACAACCACCGTCAGAACTTCGTAAACAACCAATACCAATTTTGTTAATTATCCTCATTTTTGTGCTAGCTGGAATCGCTTCATTTTTTGGCTATCAAAATTGGCAATTGGGAAAAAATACCAATAAAATAATCACTACTGCAGAACTGACTCCGATCGAACAAAAGTGGTCTATTCAACCTCAAATCGCACAATCAATCCAAGAGATAACCAACCAATTTTTTTCAAACACGCTCCAACCGACGTCAACTGGTAGTGGGGTGCCGATGTTTACAAAAGAGTTTGATCTATCACAAGTCAATGGTTGGGCAAACCATGTCATAACAGTATATAAATATAGTCCTGGCACAAGACTCGAAGGAGGATATGAAGGATTGTCATGGACAAGAAATTTGGACACTGAGGTAAAAGAATTAAATAAAGTATCCGGCTTTAAAAACGGCATATATATTAATCAAGCAATTAGTGCAGAATCAGGACAAACATATACGAATGTAACAGTAAAAAAAATTGGTAATCAGAAATACGCCATAATCGATACCTATTTCCCCCCCATCAAGAAGTTGGCATAGAAAGTATCAAGCTTATGATAAAAAAACGAATTACATGATTGAAATAACAATGGGAATCCGTCCAAAAAACGAGATAATTCAACAGAAGAATATTTGCTACGAAGATAAATGTGCGCTGTTTTTCTTCTATCCGGAGGAAATCAATAACTTCTTTTTAGAACAAGAGGGGTTAATGGAAGAATAACTTAGGTTCTAATCCCGCCCCTTTTAGTCGCCGTAGTTTTAACGAAGGCGACCTGTCAGGTTAAAGAAATAATATCATGTTTTTTCAGAAACGCTCTTCCTGAACCGGATTTGAGATATTTTTCAAAATTAAATGCCGTATATTTGTTTGAAAATGCAAAATAAGATATTAGCTTTATTGGAAGTCGATTTTTTGTTGCTGGCACATTACCTTTTTGATGACGATCGAGGCGATCCTTTAGGTCATCTGTGCAGCCAATATACGTTCTATTATCTGAACATTTCAAGCAGTAGACATAATACATATGACTAGTCGACTTCGCTAGAGCTACGTCGAGCTAATAGCGGACATCGTCTCGCCGTAGCTGAGCCGAAAAGCGAGCGAAGCTCGCCTTCGTCATGCAAAGCATGACTTCGGCGGAGCGAAGGCGGAGAGGAGGGGACTCGAACCCCTAATCCCGTTTCCGGGACACTCGCTTTCCAAGCGAGGCGACTACCAATTATCACACCTCTCCAATAGGAACGATTATATCATCCCGGAGTGTTATAATCAGTGCATCATGCCCATCAAAATAAAATCGCTGGTTGTACTTCTGATCGCATCGTTCTTTTGGTCTACCAGCGGATACGCAGCAAAAACGCTCCTAACGCACTTTGACCCTCTGTCTCTATCCGTAATCCGACTAACTTTTGCAGCGATCATCATGCTACCCATATTTTTACGCGCCACCAAACGCATAACGATCACCATGCTCCGGGACATGATACCCCTTACTCTCCTGAGTGCCACTAACTTTCTTCTGTTTCTCTTTGGTATTCAGCGCACTACGGCAAATGCATCTGCCATCATTTATACTGCCACGCCACTTGTGGCTGCATTTGTTTCCCGTACATTAATCCAGGAACACATATCTCAAAAGAAAATCGCGGGCATTCTATTAGGGTTGACAGGAATACTCATCATATTGCTGTTACCGCTTTTGGATCAGCGTGGCGTTCTCGTGGGTGATCCTTTGGGAAACCTGCTCATTATCGGAGCCATGATCGGTTTTGCCTTGTTTACCGTGCATTCCCGATATTTAATTGATAAAAAATCCTACCACCCCATGACCGTCACGGGATTTTCTCTGATTGCCTCTGCGGGT
>JACREN010000004.1 GCA_016218255.1 Candidatus Gottesmanbacteria bacterium
ACGCGCATCCGTCGCCATCACGCTGAACCCAAACCCTAACTACACTGAATCTGCACCCACAGAAGGCTCCACCAAGCCAGACCAATACTGGGAAACAGAAAACGCTAAAATTATTAGCCTTGCCAACGCATACCGCACGCCCCGGGCAATTTATGACTATGTGGTCTCTGCATTAAGCTACAACTATGACCGGGTCAACCAGAACCCTATCCGAAAGGGTGCAGTGGCTGCGCTTGCCAACCCGACAACCGCAGTCTGCATGGAATTTACTGATCTTTTTATTGCCGTAGCGCGTGCCGCAGGTATACCCGCCCGGGAAGTCGTTGGTTTCGCATACACCACGAATACAAAGCTCCGGCCGCTCTCCCTTCTTACAGACGTATTGCACGCTTGGCCGGAATACTATGACACGGAAAAGAAAACGTGGGTGCCCATAGATCCGACCTGGGCCAAAACGACTGGAGGCGTGAATTATTTTGATAAACTCGACTTTAATCATATCGCATTTACCATCCACGGATCATCAAGCACCTATCCGTATCCTGCCGGCTCCTATAGAAAAAGCGGCGGTGAAGGGAAGACCGTACAGGTCCGATTTGCTACCGTAGCCCCTGATGCGGAAACAGGCAAACTGACAACGCAGATTAATTTCCCCAAACAGATCACCGCCGGCATGGAGGCCAGAGGCCTGGTCACGGTGACCAACACGTCCGGCGTAGCCATACCCAAGGCAGATATATCTATTCAATCAACCCCGGTCGACGTTTCCATCACCAGATCGCTCACTGATATGCCGCCGTTTAGCAGCACGCAGATACCCATCACACTTACCATTCCCAGTGCCTGGGGCAAGACAAGCGGCAGAATCACCGTACAGGCAAACAATGCATCGGCACAAGCATTTTTTACTGTCCAGCCGTTTTACGGCTTGCTTATCCCGGCTGCTGTCGCATTTATTGCTCTTCTTTTACTAGCCTGGATTTTACTTGCCCGACCACATGTGATATGGAGAACTTTCAAAAAATCCTAGCGGCATTACCGCAAAAACCCGGCATCTATCAGTTTCTTGATCCTAAGGGAACTGTTTTGTATGTAGGAAAAGCAAAAAACCTCAAGAGACGTGTCGCGCAGTATGCACAGAGTGATGCGGTTTCTGATAAAACCCGACACATGCTCTTCTATGCCACATCACTCACAACCATAGAAACTGCCAGTGAATTTGATGCGCTGCTCCTTGAAGCTATGCGCATCCGCGATCTTCAGCCCAAATACAATGTCATAGCTCGCGACGATAAAAGCCCGCTCTACATATACATATCGCTCCATGACACATTGCCGCGGGTTTCTCTCATGCGGAAGCCGCATGAAAACAGCAGGAAACGTGACATATACATAGGCCCGTTCCAATCTGGTAAGGTCGCCCGTGACCTTTTGCGTCACCTGCGAAGGATTGTACCGTTTTGTACACAAAAGAAACGAAACGGAGTGCCGTGTTTTTATACCCATATCGGCCTCTGTGATCCATGCCCGTCTTTCATAATAAAAATTGCGGATCAGGATGTACGAATAGCACAGACACGGCTGTACCGACAAAATATTCGGCGCCTCCTGGATATTCTCACCGGCAAATCCACCAGCATCATCCATCATTTAGAACAAGATATGCGCAAGTGGGCAGACCAAAATGACTTTGAACGCGCAGCCCATATCAGAAATCAGATACACAATCTGAGGGTACTTCTTGAGAAAAAATACGATCCTATGACATATATTACAAATCCTGACATGGGCGAACGGATCGGGGAAGATCAAACAGTGCCGCTTATTGCAGCACTTCAAACCGTGCATCCATCACTTCACAAACTTTCGCGCATTGAGTGTTTTGACATATCCAACATATCCGGTACATCGGCCACAGGCTCTATGGTGGTTGCAACCGATGGCATCATAGACACCAGCCAGTACCGAAAATTCCGCATCAGACTATCCGGACGACCAAATGACGCTGCGATGATGGCAGAGATGCTTACCAGAAGACAGAATCACCCGGAATGGCCGGTGCCGGATCTTGTTGTAGTTGACGGCGGAAAACCACAATTACACGCAGCAATACAACTAACCAAAGAAACCCAAGGAACACCGATCATAGGGCTTACGAAGCGACGGGAGGAAATTATCGTATGGAACGATGGTGCATTTGGCACCATCCGCCTGCCTCTGACCAATCCGGGCCTCCAGTTGCTTCAGCGGCTGAGGGATGAAGCGCACCGTTTTGCCATCACCTATCACCGACTCCTTCGAAAGCGCAGGGAATAGAATTGACCGGTTAAAGTGAATCTGGTACGATGGAAGCCTCATGCGTTACCTCGCACGGATGCTTTTCTTTAATATGTTCGGTCTCTGGCTTGCAAGCCAAATCCTGCCAACCATACGGATCAGCGGAAATTGGTTGTCACTCGTGGCTGCAGGAGCAGTATTAAGCATACTTATGCTTTTTGTGAAACCAATTCTCCGTATTATTTTTCTTCCCATAAATATAATCACTTTTGGCCTGCTTTCCTGGCTTGTCAATGTGATTGTTCTGTATCTTTTGACTGTCCTCGTTTTTGAAGTTACCATCGTGCCTTGGACCTTTCCCGGGGCCGCCTGGTCTGGATTTGTGATCCCGAACATCAAATTTTCTTACACCACGGCACTTATTTTATCTTCCTTACTGGTAACTCTTATTACTAATGCGCTCCATGATGTCAGTGAATCGTAATATGGCAAAAACTACTGCACCAAAACGCATCGTTTGTATTGGTGGCGGCACCGGCACGTTCGTGGTACTTCGTGGACTCAAATCATACCCGTTTCACTTATCGGCCATCGTCACCATGAGTGATTCAGGAGGGAGCAATAAGCGGCTACGAGATGAATTCGGCCTTCTGCCAACCAGCGATATCCGTCAGGCATTTGTTGCGTTGTCGCACGAAAACGGCGGGGGCGGGTTGTTGCGGAAACTTTTTATGTACAGGTTTCAAAAGGGCCGCGGCATCCGGGGCATGACATTCGGCAATCTCTTTATGGCCGCGCTATCCGATATCCTTGGTTCCCAGGAAGAGGCGATACGCCAGACGGGAAAAGTGTTACGCATCCACGGCACGGTTATACCAGTCTCATTTACCGATACCAACCTCTATGCAACCTATGAAGACGGTCATACCGTATCAGAGGAACACCTCATAGACGAACCGGTCCATGATGGCAGGCTGCGCATAACCAAAGCATATCTTAAGCCCGAAGCACGAGCAAACGGCGATGCAATAAAAGCCATCGAATCAGCGGACCTCGTTGTATTGGGACCGGGCGATCTGTACACCAGCGTTATCCCCAATTTACTGGTAAGCGGCATGGGGGCTGCACTCAAACGGACAAAGGCAAAAATCGTTTATGTCGTCAATCTCATGACTAAATATGGGCAAACATACAACTTTGGTGCTTCTGACCACATCCGAGTACTCGAAACATTTATTGGCCCATCCATTGATTATGTTATCCTCAATAAAACTGCCATACCCAAGCGCGCCCTTGAAGTTTATGCCAAAGCGCATGAGCAACCGGTGGCAGATGACATCATGGGAAAAACGGCGTACCGGGTTATCCGAGAAGATGTCGCAGGCAGCGTTCTTATTGAGCAGGCAAAAAGTGATACACTAGTAAGAAGTCTTATCCGGCATGACAGCGAAAAGCTGGCTGCGGTGCTGGCAACCCTTCTATGAAACCGATAATTCTTACCATTCATTTTATCGTCACCTTGACGCTCATTGGCCTCATCCTCATGCAAAACAGCAAGGGAGGACTAGGCAGCGCATTCGGCGGGGGTGAATGGTACCGAACCAAGAGAGGTGCGGAAAAAATCATTTTTATGGCCACCATTATCGCAACCGTTATTTTTCTGGGTACGTCAATCGCCAGTCTCCTGTAAGGTATGATGCTTCGCAAAGGACGCTTCATCTACTGGCTTGTATCTGAGCTTGTACAAAAGTACAAAGGTGCCTTAATCTTTGGTTTTTTGATTGGATTAATTATACCGATTGCACTCAATCATTTTTCCAAAAATCTTCAGTGGCTACCGGTAGAAAAAATAGAGCGCATAGGTCTTGTGGGCGACTACACACCGTCCGCGCTTCCTGCCTCCATACAGCAAAAAATCAGTATTGGACTTACGTCAGTTGACGAAAGCGGATATCCCATCCCGGCCCTCGCCACCTCCTGGGAATCGACTGACGCCGGCAAACTATACACCTTCCACCTCGCCAACAATCTTCTGTGGCATGATGGTAAAAGGGTTGTGGCTCAGGACATCAATTACAACATTAAGCAAGTCACCTTTACCGCAACAAACGATACAACGCTGGAGGTCAGACTTACCACAGCCCACAGCCCGTTTCCAGTTCTTCTTGCCAAACCTATTTTCCGGCCCGGTCTTTTGGGTTTTGGCCCGTACAAAGTAATAGGAATTCGCCTTTTGGGAGACCGTGTACAATATCTTAAACTCTCACCGGTAAAAACCAATACAGGTCCTGTCTACGAATACCGTTTTTACCGCACCGAAGCGCTTGCGCTCACCGCCTATAAACTCGGTGAAATCGATGTTCTGGAAGACGTATCAGATAAACAGGCAGTACTGGATTTCGGCGCCCCGCACCTTGCAGAAAAAGTTAATTACCACCGCATGATTGTGTTATTTTTCAATACCCGTGAATCTATCTTAAAAGAAAAGAATATCCGGCAGGCTCTGGCGTATGGCATTCCTGCCATGGCCGAAGACCGAGCCTATTCTCCGATCAGCAAACGCTCATGGGCCTACACCGACAAAATCAAAACATATATACCGGATAACGACCGAGCTAAGAAGCTGCTGACACAGGCGGGAATTGCCAGCCAATCCGCCAGTCTCACTATCACAACCTTTATCCCGTATCTACCACTTGCTCAATCCATTGCAAATAATTGGACCGCACTGGGAGTACCCACAACCGTCCGGGTGGAGAACTTTACCCCGCAATCTTATCAGGTACTCTTGGCGTCAATGGATGTCCCTCCGGATCCGGATCAATATCCATTCTGGCATTCGACACAGATAACCACCAACGTATCCGGTTATGTCAACGTAAAGATCGATAAACTTCTGGAAGACGGACGCCAAGAAATGGATCGGGATAAACGCCGGTCGCTCTATACTGATTTTCAAAGAAGACTCGTTGATGATGTTCCTGCAGTATTCCTCTATTATCCCAAAACATATACCGTCAAAAGACGGTAAGGGGTGATATAATTATAGTTTATCCTATGAAGAAGTGGATTATTATTAGTATCACAATCCTGCTGGCAGCAGGATTGGTATTTTGGTTACTGCGGTTGCGCAACAGTTCGCAGACGACAAACATCCAGACAGCACGGGCAACAGTGGGAACTCTAGCGAAAAAAGTCCAATCATCCGGCAAAACAAAGGCCAAGCGCAGTGTTATCATGCGGTTCCAATCGGCCGGGACGCTCCAATGGCTGGGCTTTGCCGAGGGGGAATCTGTCGGAAAAGGCCAAGCAGTGGCAAAACTCGACCCCAGAGAAGTGGAAAAGACCCTAACGGACGCGCTCGCGGATTACACAAAACAGCGGAATGATTTTGAAGAAATGTGGCGTGTTACCTACAAAGGAACGCCCAATCCAAATGTTGCACTCAATGATACGGCCAAACGCATACTTCAAAAAAATCAATGGGACCTGGATAAAGCAGTGCTTGATGTAGAGCTTAAGGCATTAAGCGTCGAATATGCGACTCTCCGTTCTCCAATATCGGGAATAATTACGAAACTCTTCACGCCGGTGGCAGGCATAAATGTCACCGCAGCCACGGATATCATCGAAATCGCGGATCCTGACAGCCTAATATTTGAAGCAAATATCGATGAGGTAGATATTGGCGACCTGTTGGTGGGTCAATCCGCATATGTATCGCTCGATGCCTTTCCGGCTGCCTCATTTTCAGGAACCATCGTATCACTTGCTTATGCATCCCAGCTCTCCAGCGGTGGCGCAACAGTTTTTCCTGTCACTATAGCATTTGATCAAAAGGAAAACCTTCGCGTGGGCTTAAACGGTGATGTTGCCATTATCACGCATACGAGGGATAACGTATTGACGGTACCGGTTGAAGCCATCAGAGAAGAGGACAAAGGGAAGCAATATGTTTTTACAAAAACTGGAAAAACCTATGCGAAGACGCCGGTTGAAACCGGACTTTCTAACGAACAGTCGGTCGAAATACTATCAGGACTCACCACGAATGATGAAGTTGTGATCAAAGGATTTTCAAGCATCAATGGCAAATAGGATGGCAAAAGAACTTCTCCGCCTTACCAATGTATCAAAAGTATACCGGATGGACGGCATAACATTTACGGCCCTTCATGACATCTCGCTCACCGTAACAGAGGGGGAATTTGTCGCAATCACCGGGCCATCCGGATCTGGCAAATCCACACTCATGCATCTTATTGGCTGTCTCGACCATCCAACAACCGGTACCATTTTTCTGGAAGGAACGGATATCAGCCGCGCCGGCACCACCACGCTCGCGCGGCTTCGCAACGTCCATATCGGCTTTGTTTTTCAGCAATTCCATTTACTTCGAAGGACCACAAGCGTTGCAAATGTTGAGCTCCCTCTTATCTACCGCACCATGTCCTCCCGAGAGCGCAGACGCCGTGCCATCGAGGCACTTGGAGAAGTTGGTCTGGGAGACAAACTTCACAACTTTCCTTCACAGCTATCAGGCGGACAACAGCAGCGAGTAGCCATCGCACGAGCGCTCGTCACAGACCCCAAAATACTTTTAGCCGATGAACCGACGGGAAATCTGGATTCCAAATCAGGACATGACATCCTCGGCATGTTTCAGAATTTACATAAAGCCGGCCGAACGGTGATATTGGTTACTCATGATCAAAACGTAGCCGCTATAGCCCGCCGCCAGATTAAAATATCAGATGGAACGATCGTATCAGACACCACAAGAAAACAACCATGAGGATACTCGAATTTACCAAAATTGCGTTTCTTTCATTAGTCACGAACAAAATCCGTGCAATTCTCACAATGTTGGGTATTATCATCGGCGTCATGTCTGTCATACTTTTGGTCTCTATTGGCACGGGCCTGCAATCATTCGTCACAAAACAATTTGCATCTCTCGGCTCCAACACCATCTTTGTACTACCCGGCAAAGTGGATTTCCGTAGCGGTGGTCCTACTACACCCGTCTCAAAATTTGAACTCACGGATGTTTCCGATATTACCCGCGGCAGTGCTTCTGTACTACATGTCTCACCAGCGGTTGCCCAAAACGCGACTATAACCGCAAAAGGAAAAACCGTCGGAACAGAAATCGCAGGCGTCTGGGAGAATTACTTTCTCATCCAAAACTTCACAGCCGAAACAGGAGACATCATCAGGCAATCTGATGTAGAGCGCACGCGTAAAACTATCGTGCTGGGTCCCAAACCCGCGACAGAATTATTTGGTGATGCCGATCCTATAGGACAATGGGTCACACTGGGTGCTGTGCGGTATCAAATCAAGGGCGTCCTGGTCTCAAAAGGAGGTGGTGGAGCACTGGGCGCAGATATCGATAACCATGCCTTTATTCCATTAACGTCGGCACTGCGACAATTTAACCAAAATAAACCCTACATGCTCCTCATCCAGGCCACAGCCCCGGAGTCAGTCGATCAGGCGGCAGCAGACGTAAAGCGCATTCTCAGCAGAAGACTTAAGGATGACGACTTCACCGTCATGCAGCAGACCGAGCTTCTCAATACCATCAATCAATTCTTGGGGGCAATCACCGTGGCACTGGGAGGCATCGCAGCCATATCGCTCCTGGTCGGCGGTATCGGCATCATGAATATCATGCTCGTATCAGTCACCGAACGCACGCGTGAAATCGGTCTTCGTAAGGCTATCGGCGCCACACCAAAGGATATCCTGCTGCAATTTCTTATTGAAGCAGTAATTCTTAGTCTTACCGGCGGGGCTATCGGGATACTACTGGGCGCGCTTGGGTCTCTTGCACTTCGCTCGTTCGTCCAGACTTCCGTGACCCTATGGTCCGTAGCGCTAGCTTCAGGATTTTCTGCTGCCATTGGGATAATCTTTGGTGTCGCTCCTGCTATCCGCGCTTCGCGTCTTGACCCGATTGAGGCACTGCGGTATGAATAGGATGATGCACAGAAACATACGTCTGCTTGCGCTCTTCAATTTCTTTACCGACTTCCATCTTTATACGGCAATCCTTATAATTTACTTTGCCCGCGTCACCGGCTCCTACACACTCGCCATGAGCTTGTTCTCCGTCGTAATGGTTTCGTCCGCACTATTTGAGATACCGACTGGTATCTTTTCTGATTATATCGGTAGGAAAAGGACGGTCATGCTCGGTGCGTTCTCAAGTGTCTTTGCGGTTATTTGTTACGCAATCGGCATGAATTACTGGATACTTTTTACCGGGGCTCTCTTTGAAGGCTTACAGCGCGCGTGGTACAGTGGCAACAACGACGCTCTCCTCTATGAGACGCTTGCCCAGAGCGGACACAAAGACGCGTATAGCCACTATCTAGGTAAAGTGAGCGCGATGTTCCAGATGGCTGCGGCCGCAGGCATCATCATCGGAGGCATTCTAGCCACTCGTTCTTTTGCGCTCATCATGTGGTTATCAGTCATTCCGCAGCTCATATGTCTTCTTTTATCTTTTTTCATCACTGAACCGAATAAGAGACAACACCATAATTCCAATATATCCATGCATCTGGTCGCCGCGGCAACCAACATTTGGTCCAATCGCTCACTGCGATTATTGAGCATCAATCGTATTGTGAATTATGCGGTGGGGGAGTCTACATATCATTTCCGAGCAGCATTTGTGAACACGTTGTGGCCGCTTTGGGCCGTCGGCTTTTCCACTGCGCTTTCAAGTATCGGGGCTGCCGCCAGTTACTGGTACAGCGGGAGGCTAATAACAAATATCGGCTCATACCGGCTGCTGCTTATGGCAAACCTATATAGCAAAATAGTCAATATTGCCTCTGTAGCGGTTGCAACAGTATTTTCACCGATCATTATCGCGTCCACGTCATTATTTTTTGGCATCAGTGAAGTAGCAAACAGCCAACTCATGCAAAATGAATTCACCCATGATCAACGCGCGACGCTCGCATCTATCACATCATTTTTGGGAAATCTGGCCTTCGGCGCTTATGCGGTGCTATTGGGTTTGCTTGCAGATTCATTCGGGCCTACCCGGGCTCTTATCATTGCCTACATCTCTTACGTTCCGACACTTGCGATCAACTGGATACTATATGAGGGACACAAGCACAGCGCCTAATTCCCGGTCAATACGGCACATCCTTTATTTTCAAGCGATATCCTATGACGTTTGCAACAAGATGGAAAAAAAGAAACACGCAAACAATAAGAACAACGGCAGACCATGGGATGGGGAAAAACAATTTAGCAACCAGCATGCTTGTGAGAGAATGATCGATTTCATCAAATGGTATAAAGGGAGCATGGGGAGATACATGACACAACCGCTTAATAATGCTCTTTATTATATCTCCGCACAACGCTGCTACGGACATGAACACATAAAGGAGAATAAGAGAAACAGCGCTCTCATGAAGCAGCAAATAGGGTTCCATTGAGCGGTCAAAAACGAGCGTCTTGAGCATGCCGAACAACGATCCGAATATCACGCCAAACAGAAAGCTGCCGATATTTTTATGATCGCCGACTACTCGAACGCCGTATATCGTCATACCGAAATCGATCGGTTGTTTTCTGTTGCGAAACCAAGGGATAAATTTCCCCAGATTAGCACCTATATTTGCCATGGCGGCCGGCAAATAAAAATAAATGCAAGCAATAATAAAGGTTATATAATCCATACACGGTAGATAAGGATCAGAAGCCAGGCAAAACGGAGCGGCAGCAATATATGCTTACCTGATTTCACGCTGTACAAAGAAAGCATAATGTTACAAAGATAGAGCAGAAAAAATATTGTTCCTAAACGCGAAAAGAGCGCTGAAAGATAAATAAATCCTTCGCTCACCCGGTCTACACACACATCAATCATCCATCCCTTTTTTCCGGTGACTTTGTATTTTCTAGCCGCAGCGCCATCCATCCAGTCAAAAAGTAAAATTACACCGATGAGTATACTCTGCCATACCAGCGAACTAACATAAAGATAGACAACAGAAAGCACAAGTCCCGCAACCTGATAATAAGAAGGATTTTTTATGGGAAATATAAGATATTTTTCCCATCGGCTTAGCACCCATCGGTAAAGCATAGCTACTTGGGTGCGTTGAGATATATGATCCATAATCCTCCGAATATAATAACCGTAATAGCATCCAAAAGCACCTTAAACATAAAATTCTGGGGCAATAATGCAACTTCTGTTTTATCCACAGGCGCAAACGGAAGGGATATACCGACAAGCATGTCTTCGGCTAAGTGAATCATGAGCGCTAAGCCAATTACTATTGCCGCCTGTTGATTAAACAAGCCGATTATGAGCGTCAGAATGCCAACTACAAAAAAACCGATCAATTCATGGAGCATACTTCTGGCTTTATGCATTCTTCCGCGTTTGGCGATGCTGCGGTCCTTCAGGATAAAATACAAATGGTCCAAATCAGGAATCGACGCTGATATAAGTGCCGCAACAATGAAAGGCGTTTGTGTAGAGGAGACGCCGCCAGCGGCGAGAGCCAGGTAAGAGGCAGAAAGTGCATGTGCTACTGTGGTCATTTCGTGTGCTGGCCGTTTACAAAAAATGTCGAACTTCAATGTGTTAGCTCGGCCTTCGGCCTCGCTATGCTCCGGCGCGGCGCCCCCACCCGCCGCGCCTCCGCTATTTTTTACGCGCACGATTTTTGCTCGGCGTTAGCCGAGCATTATTTTAATACAGTCAAATAAACACCTAAAATTGTAACCAATGCCGCAACTATTTTTTTAAGTTTATGGTCCTGCTCTTTCAAAAAGACATAAGCAACCAATACATTGATTAAAACAGAAGTCGCGGCAAGAGACGCAACAACAGTAACTTGACCAAATTGATAAGCTCTCAGCAAAAAGAAAATTAAAAGTCCCCACGAATATCCTGTTATTACATAATGTTTTCTGTCTCTATCAGAATATTGGGATAATATTTCCCTCGGACTAATTTTCTCAACAAGAGAAATCATTGTTGCGGGTATTACCAAAGTGAGCATTATATAAAATGGTAAGTTGAAATTTTTTGATATACCAATGTCAATAGATACAGCTATAGCAAATGTTAGTGTTGCCAAAATTGACAAAATTACATATTTATTTAGTTCAAATTTGCCCCGTTTATATAAAACAACAAAATTCCCCAAAAGAATAAAACCAGCTCCAATGACTTTTTCGATAACAAATGGATTTTTGAAAATGGTAAATCCAAAGATAATCAAAAAAATTGCTGAAAGTCTATCTAAAATTACATAAAGCGAAACTTGGAGATTTTTTCTCGCAGTGGTTTGCATTCTGTCGTTCAATGCATAAAAAACTGAAGCCGTAATCAGGAGTAAATATATTTTCGGATCGCTTGGTAGCTTAAATGAAAGGAAAGGAGAAAACAACAATATACTTACTCCGGCTATAAGTTGCAACAAAATTGTTGCCGCCCCGTCTCGTTTGGCATTTCTTACGGCCAATTTATAGTATTGGGAAAACACAACCACACAAACAAGATATCCGATTAAATTGAACCACCATGAATTAATTATTGAAATCATATTGTTATGCCCTTAGTAATTATACCCTTTTCAGTTTATTTTGAGTAGATCGATTGCTATTGTTTTCTTTTCGAAAAATTTGTATATTGTAAATGGACTCAACTTTTACCGATTGCTATTTTTAATGGCGTATTCGGACAATTCGAGCAATCGGGTTGAGTCCACCGGATACGCCATTTGAGATTTATAAAGAGTTCTTTAAAATTTTTGCGTTTTTTTTAGGATTCGAGCCGACAGTTTCGGAGGCGCGGCGGGTGAGGGCGTCGCGCTGGAGCAAGCGAGGCCGAAGGCCGAGCTAACACATTGAAGTTCGACATTTTTTGTAAACGGCCAGCCAGTAAGAATTGGAAAGAGGTCGGGAGGTAGCGCTTTCCGCGCCCGCCTCCGCGGAAAGCGCGTCAAATCCGCCTTTTTTGAAACTTGCGGACAGCCGCCGGAAAAAGAAGAGAAAAAACGCAAAAAATTAGACTTCTTAGGAAAGAAGTCTTGCTCACTATCGTTCGCTTAAAGAACTTTTAAAACAAATCAAATAGGAGGATACTAAATATATGAAAAAACCAATTCAATATTTATTAGTGGGGTTTCCGTATTCGGGGAAAACGACTTTAGCAAAAGCACTGGAGAATAAGTTGGGTTTTTCTCATATAAATATTGACCAGTTGAAATTTGATAAAGGTTACAAAGACGCAGGAGACGACGACGTGCCTGATAAAGTTTGGGAGGAAATATTCAAGGAAGCCGATAAACTAATTACTGGATACTTGAAGAAGGGAAAAAACATTGCAAATGAATATGCCTGGATTACAAAGGAATGGAGAGATAGAGCGAGGAAAGTTGCTAGAGAAATCGGTTTTGAAACAAAAGTAATTTATATCAAACTTCCTCAAGACATCATCAGGCAACGATGGTTAGAGAATAGTAAAACAAAAGCCAGGTTTCACTGGCCTGAGGAGGAATTTAAAAGATATTTACAAGATTTTGAAGAACCGGCCCAAGACGAGAATGTTATTTTATACGACCAGTTGACTGATGTTGGTGAATGGATTAATAAAAATTTCAAATGATTAAATACATTGCTTATTGTAGGAAATCTACCGACGAACCAGATAGACAAATTTTGTCCATAGAGGCGCAAGTTGCGGAACTTGAAGAACACGCCGCGAAAGAGGGATTAAAGATCGTTTCTTTTATCACCGAGAGTAAAACCGCCAAAGAACCCGGGCGAGAAAAGTTTGCAGAAGTTTTGGAGATGATAGAACGCGACGAAGCCGCCGATATCGTTTCGTGGCACCCAGATAGACTTGCTCGTAATTCAGTTGACGGCGGAAAGATTATCTATTTATTGGATACCGGAAAATTACTTGATCTAAAATTTCCCAGTTTTTGGTTTGAAAATACGCCACAAGGCAAGTTTATGTTAGGCATGGCTTTTAATCAGTCTAAGTATTATGTGGATAATCTTTCCGAAAATGTAAAAAGAGGAAATAGACAAAAACTTCGCCGAGGCGAGTGGCCGAATCAAGCGCAGTTTGGCTACCTAAATATCAATAAAAAGATTGAAGTAGATAAAATGCGAGCCAAGTATGTGCAAAAAGCTTTTCAACTTTTTGCTACAGGAGGTTACGGATACGCGGATATCCGTAAATTTTTCAACGAAAACAAAATTTTCAACAAGTCTGGTCACGAACTCCACCTTGATAAAGTCAAAAGAATTTTGACTGATCCATACTACTACGGTGTTATGAGATTTTGTGGCGAACTCTACGAAGGAAATCATTCGCCTTTAATTTCCAAGAAACTTTTTGATAAGTGCCAAGAAGTAGTTAAGCTGAAAAGCCGCAAGGTTAAAAACAACAAACATCTTTTCGATTTTCTGGGACTTGTAAAGTGCGGCGAATGCGGCGGAGCAATTACCGCTGAAAAACACACCAAGAAATAC
Source organism: Candidatus Gottesmanbacteria bacterium (assembly GCA_016218255.1). Lineage (GTDB taxonomy): Bacteria > Patescibacteriota > Microgenomatia > UBA10105 > UBA927 > JACREN01. Next base: position 13,813 of record JACREN010000004.1, read on the forward strand.
AAACGAACGAATAGAACGGTTGAGTATGTATATTACCGTTGCTCCAAAAAAATGGGTGTATGCTCTCAAAAATACATTGATAAAGAAGAAATTGAAAAACAGCTAAAGGAAATTGTTTTGCGAGCATCTTTGCCGCCGCACGCCGCCAAAAAGTTTCTTGAATGGGCGGATAAAGGCGCAAACGAGGAAAAACAAAAATCATCGGGTATTGTTTTAACTTATCAATTCCAACTGAAAGAAGCCGAAGAAAAACTAGATTGTTTGCTTGAGGGCTACTTAGACAAAATTATCAGCCCCGAAGATTACCAAAAGAAAAAGAATGAATTGGTCGAGACAAAGTCGCTCCTAAACTCCAAAATCAAGGAAGTTTCTCAAAACGGCGTTGAGTGGCTCGAACCTTTTCAAGAATTTGTTAATAGTGCGCTTTCAGCGCACAAAATCGCGCGCGCAAAAAATAGTTGCCATGATTTATTAATCATGGCAAAAACTGTCGGCTCGAACTTCTTTTTAATGGATCGGCGGCTGTCCGTAAGTTTCAAAAAAGGCGGATTTGACGCGCTTTCCGCGGAGGCGGGCGCGGAAAGCGCTACCTCCCGACCTCTTTCCAATTCTTACTGGCTGCCGGGCTAGGATTCGAACCTAGAGTCGCACAGATCCAAAGTCTGGCGTGTTACCGTTACACCACCCGGCATACAATGTAACGCGATATATTCAATTTTGAGCGGCGGACGGGAATTGGACCCGCTACCTTCTCCTTGGCAAGGAGACATTCTACCGATGAACTACCGCCGCAGAATAATTTTGAAGACAAAATTTTCTGCGTAAACGCCACAAATTTTGTGTGTTTACACCGAAAATTTTTCTTAAAATTGTTCGGTGCCGAGACTAGGAATTGCACCCAGATAACGTGTTTTTCAGACACGCGCCTTGACTGCCTCGGCCATCTCGGCAAGAAAGCCAATCACTGTATTATATCTCAGATTATCTCTGTGGGCACGAAGAGACTTGAACTCCTGACCTTCTCTGTGTAAAAGAGACGCTCTAGCCAGCTGAGCTACGTGCCCTTCGCAATATGAGTGCACTACATATATTCAAATTCGAACATATTTCAAGGTAGCGGCGGTTGCCGCCAACCAACCGCCGCACAATCTCTAGCTCGGCCTGACGGCCTCGCTTATTTTTTCTGCGCGCGATTTTGTGCTCGCTTCGCGAGCAAGAACAACACATAGAGCAAACACTAGTATTTTAACCGAAAATGGAGATTATTGAAAGCTGAAGTTATCGAATCCTTTTTGTTTCATTGCGTAAATTTGAAAGTGGAAAGAATCTGATTTATATCTGCTGGAGTTTCACTATATATCCAATTTGCATTAATAATATGTCCGTTTCTTTCAAATAAATAATTTGTTTCTTTATTTTTTGTTAATCCAATTTTTCCATTGATATTGTTAATCTTTTTATCCATAAATGTATATCCATATTGTTTGCTAGAATAGTCTAAATATTCTGAAAAATTAGCATAATTTGGATTAGGCTTACTTACACCTACCACAAAATATGACCCATTTGAAATTTGGCCATGGTCTAACAATGCTTTTGGTGATACTAAATCACAAATATTTCTATCTAACCATCCATCGGGAAGATTCGTATTTGTGCAATTTAATTTCCAATCACTAGGATATTTAAAACTGAATTTATAAATATCATCTACGTAAATTTTCCAATTTACGGTTGGATCGGGGGTAGAACTTGGATTAGCTGTTGGTATTAAATTGTTAGTTTGAGGAGTTGTAGTAGAATAAACTTGGTTTTGCCTATCGTTTACATATTTTTGAGACAGTAGAGACTGTTTCCCTAAATAATATCCTCCAAAACCAAAAACTAATGAACAAAGAGTGGCAACTACAATAATTGGGGTGAGGTTAGTTTTTGATTTATCTAAAACTGGGATCGGTTGAGACGTTGGGTTTTGGCCGACTGGCTGGGTATTTTGCTCTCCAGTATTGATTTGATTTTCCATAAATGCCTCCAAGAAAAAGTATAACATATTCTTGACTGTCAAAGTGGTAAACTGAATTGGAACTTTAAAATTTTTTGCATTTTTATTTTTCGCCTTAACAGGCGATGTTCGAGCCGACTTTTTGCGAGGCCGTCAGGCCGAGCTAGAGATTGTGCGGCGGTTGGTTGGCGGCAACCGCCGCTACCTTGAAATATGTTCGAATTTGAATATATGTAGTGCACAGAAGGAGATCAGATGGGTATGCGCGAGCCGCGAATGGCCGCGCGGCGAGCGCATTATGCGGTGGAATCGGGCAAAACCCAATCCGCTTATATGAGTAAGAAAAAATAAAAATGCAAAAAATTATGAAATACATTGGATACTGTAGAAAATCAACAGATGAAAAGGAGAAGCAAGTTCTTTCAATAGACCAGCAAATTTATGAATTAAAAGAATTTGCTTTAAGGGAGAAGATAGAAATTATTGATTTTCTGATAGAGAAACAATCTGCAAAAGTAACTGGTCGTAAAGTATTTGGAAGTTTAATTGAAAGAATAGAAAAGGGAGAAGTACAAGGAATAGTTGCATGGAATCCCGATCGTTTGGCTCGTAACTCCATAGATGGAGGAAAGATTATCTACTTGATTGATGAGGGAAAACTCCTTGATTTGAAATTTCCAACTCATTGGTTTGATAACACTCCACAAGGTAAATTTATGTTGTCAATTTCATTTGGACAGAGCAAGTATTATGTAGATAATCTTTCCCAAAATGTCAAAAGAGGATTGCATTTTAAAGCCATGAGTGGTGAGTGGCCTGGATTTGCACCATTTGGCTATGTTAATGACCGAAACACTCGATCCTTAAAAGCTGTGCCTGAACAGGTAAAACTAGTAAAAACTGTTTTTGACAAATTTTCTAATGGCGAATTTACTTCAATGCGAGAAATTAGAAACTATCTGTTCAGGCACGGCGTAAAAAGAAAAGGTGACAGGCCACTCCACTACAATCAAATTCGTGACATGTTGACCCGTAACCTTTATTACGGAGTTTTTACTTATGCGGGTGAGACTTACGAAGGAAAGCATGAGCCTATTATCTCAAAGAGATTATTCGACCAAGCTCAGGAGGTCATGGCCAAAAAATATAACCAAAAGCCTCAAAAGCACGAATTTGATTTTACTGGCTTTATAAAATGCAAGAATTGCGATTCATTCATTACGGCCGAAAGTCACAAAAAGTTCTATAAAACGATGAATCGTGAGGTAACTTATGTCTATTATCGCTGTGTCAAGAAAAAGGGAGTTTGCGACCAACCTTATGTCACTAAGGACGATGTTGAATCGCAATTAAGGGAAATTGTCGCGAGCGTTGCCCTATCTGAAAAGTGGGCTAATAAAATGAGAGAGCTTTTAGCCAAAGATACACTTATCGAACGAGACAAGGTTAAAGTTGAGCTAGCTCGCTCAACAATTTCCCTTGAAGCAGTTGAAAAGAAACTAGACAATCTACTCGAATCTTATATTGAAGAAATAGTTGACACCGAAGGTTATCAATCCAAAAAAGATCAACTGCTTCAACAAAAAGTAATTCTAAAAGAGAAAATTTCGGAAATTAAGACAAAAGGAAGTAGTTGGCTCGAACCTATGAGAGAATTTCTAAATGTGGCCGCATCAGCGGCCAAAATCGCGCGCAGAAAAAATAATTGCGATGAACTTTCAGTCATCGCAAAAAAAGTCGGCTCGAACTTCTTACTGCAGAATAAGCGGATTGGGTTTTGCCCGATTCCACCGCATAATGCGCTCGCCGCGCGGCCATTCGCGGCTCGCGCATACCCATCTGATCTCCTTCTGTGCCGGGAAGAGGACTTGAACCTCCATGTCTTTCGACACACGCACCTCAAGCGTGCCTGTATACCAGTTTCAGCATCCCGGCTTGTTTTTGTATTATACTCAATGCGTGTTCAATTTTAAACCTTTTTCTCTCTTGGCATAAAACTTGATTTCCCACGTTTGTCCCAGTAAGAATGAGTTTATCCATCACCTTCAAGTGGAACTGGATACTATCCTATTGATATAAATAATTTGTTACTTGATCTAAATCTTTAGAGGTAAGACCTATATGTCATCAATCTTTTGAGAGATAACCATCTTATACGCATACCATAGACCATGTTCCTCGAGACGTGGTGCCCAGAAGAGGATTCGAACCTCCAAGGCATTTTACTGCCACTAGCTCCTGAAGCTAGCGTGTCTACCAATTTCACCATCTGGGCATTCTAAAACTGGTTTTTATTATACCATTAGATGGAGATTAATGGATGGAATTGCGGACAATCTGAAGCACAAAATCATCAAGTGTCATACCGTGTGCCTTTATAGATGCAGTCATCGCATCCCGGGGATGCGGATCAAAACCAGCATTTGCGTTGGCTTCCAAAAAGTACCACTGATGCGCCTTTGGGTTATACCGTAAGTCAAATCTGCCATAGTCGCGGAGCCCCAACGCATAAAATGCGCGGATGGAATCTTTCTTTATCTGCGTATCGATATCACTTTTAAGCTGTTTGGGAGGAGCCACGAAATGACAGCTTTTATATACCGGCAGGTGCTTGCTCCACTTTTCATCAAAGCCATAGATGTTCCATTTATTTTTTGACTTTCCCTTAAAGGCAATCTCCGCTATGGGCAGAGCAACCGTCTGATTGGGCGTTTCCAGTACCGTAACCTGCAGTTCCTTTCCTGGGATAAATTCCTCTGCCAATAGTCCCTGACGGTGCGATTTTCGGAGGCTGCGGATTATCTCTTTAAACTGTTGATAATTCTGAGCGATAGAACGGTCAGTTATACCGATGCTGCAGTGCTCAAACGCGGGTTTTATGATGACTGGAAATTTACCCGGAACCAAACGTCTGCTGATCCGGTCCGTCATGCGGATGAAAGAATAGTTTGGCGTCGGCAGCTGGCTCTTCTGGAATAATCGCTTGGTTCTAAGTTTATTGTTGCTAGTCTGTATTGCTTCAAAGGATGAGCCGGAGTAGGGAATTTTGAGCCGACCGAGTACTCGGGCAATCTGAAGTTCCATCGCTTTACTGTCAACCAGATTAAAAACAAAATCTGCCTTTAATTTTTTCAGATTGCTTAAATCATCCGGCTCAACTTTGATGATCTGTACCCGATACCCACGCCGCCGGAACAGGCGATGCATATAATCCACAATTTCATCTGTTTGATTGTCTACCAACGCATGTTCAGCGCTAAAATACTTGTCCGTTATTTCTTCCGGGACGTAGTGGTATAAAAGTGCGATGGTATTCTTTTTGCGCCGGTGCGCCGCTTTTCGTTTTTTCATGACCTTTCTTACTTAATATGAATTGCTCCTCCTTGTCAAATATTACGCACGATTTCTTGGCAAAATTCTTTTAAACGAGTACAATAATATGTTGAAGCCGGGGTGGCGAAATGGTATACGCGCAAGACTTAAAATCTTGTGGGAGTAATTCTCTCGTGTGGGTCCGAGTCCCACCCTCGGCACAGAACGCACGATTTGCCCCGTAAAATTCGGGACGTAGTTCAGTTGGTAGAACGCTCGGTTTGGGACCGAGAGGTCGCCAGTTCAAATCTGGCCGTCCCGACTGAATTTACGGGGTAAAGGTTTCTCAGAATGCAAAGAAATCTTTGAAACACAACATGGCATGAAAAAAATCATAACGGGCGCGGTGATAGCGCTTATTGTTTTCACCATCTGGTTTTACTGGACCTATCCCATGGGACCAAAAGTAAAAATCCGCGGCCATCTATTCCCCGTTGAACTTGCCATAACGCCTCAGGAAAAAGAAAGGGGATTAAGCGGGCGCAAAACTCTGGCACCTGACCATGGAATGCTGTTTCTCTATGGCAATAGAGGTAAATTCGATTTTTGGATGCGCGGGATGCAGTTTCCGCTGGATTTTCTCTGGATCAGCGATAAAAAAATTGTTGATATAACCGTGGACGTCCCGCCTCCAAAACGTAATGAGGCTCCGGTGCAGCTGGCGCCAAAAATTCCGGTCGACAAAATATTGGAACTTCCCGCAGGCACCGTTGCCAAGTATGGCATACAACCGGGCGACGACGTGACGTTTACGACGAACTGAATCGTCATGTTCTGCGCCCCCAGGCGGAATCGAACTGCCATCGCCTCCTTAGAAGGGAGATGCTCTATCCGTTGAGCTATGAGGGCCTAACTGTATTATACAACGCGGCGCCCGAAACTGAAGAGGAACATATCATTATACCGATAATTACACTACAATATGCCGGTATGAAAGAAGCAGATACTCTATTTCTTCTCCATTTCCGCCACGAGTGGAGCGATGAGATACCGGACGAAATTCTGGATGACAACTTTTTTCAGGAGCAACGGGAGCATAAATGCAGAAAAGGTTGGTTCTACGGAGTGAGGACCCGTTTATACAACGTTATGGAATCGGAACATATCTCTGATGTTCCTCCATTTGTTACCCAGTTTATGAAAATGGTCGGCTCTGAAGAATTTGCCCAGAAGGAGAGAACGACTGCAGAGGACATTGCGCTCGGCAATCAGGTCATGGACTACTTTCTCGAAAACTACGTATAACGCATAAGCCAGGGGACTATACCAACCCGTCTATCAATAAACACATAAAAAGAAGGACTAATAGATAAATTTGAAATAGAACATGAGAAAAACAACACAATGAACTGGTGCAGTAACTAAACCAGGCACATATTTTTTTACATTTCCCGCCCACACAATATGTTGAACTCCGTTGGCAAACATTAAAGCTAGGAAGAAAGTCTGAAGGTAAGCTCTGCTCGGAAAATCCTGAAAAAGCCACACGGCAATCCAAAAACACTCAAAAACTACTTCAAACGCAAGAAATACCTCAAGCGGCACCTTGATTACATACCATTTTTTGTGGAAGCCAGTTGAAAGTTCTTCAGTGGCATGTGCGATCTGAACAAGTAAACTGATTGTAAAAAATTGCTCAAGGGGACTCATTGCGTAAGTATATCAAGAAGCGATAAAAATGAGCGGGTGAAGGGAATCGAACCCTCGTCACCAGTTTGGAAAACTGGCGCTCTACCATTGAGCTACACCCGCAAATGCTGACCACATTATACCGCATGAGGTATACTATGCACCATGGTATTCCTCCTGGCCATTATCGCTTTCCTACTCTTTGTCCATCCTGTTGCAGCCGTCACGGACCCGCTGGCAGTGCCCAATAACCGCTATGGCATACACATCGCGGACCCCAATGATATACCCGATCTTCCCAGCCTCGTCAATTCCAACGGCGGCGATTGGGGATACGTCACGCTCGTTATTCCAAAAACAGATCAAAACTCTGATGCCTGGCAAAAAAAATTTGATCAAATGCGTCGCCAGCACCTTATCCCCATTGTCCGGCTCGCTACGACCATAGATGGAGCCAGTTGGACGAAGCCGAAAAAGGATGACATCCGCGACTGGGTCTCTTTCCTTACAAGCCTTAATTGGCCAACGGAAAACCGCTATGTCATCCTCTTTAACGAACCCAACCACGCAAATGAATGGGGGAATAATATTGATCCAGAAGAGTATGCTGATATTCTCGTTACGTTCGCCGATGCACTCAAACAGGCATCTCCCGATTTCTTTGTACTTCCGGCAGGGTTGGATGTCTCGGCCGCAAGCGACGGAAGAAGTTTGGACGCGGCGGAATATTTGCGTAGAATGATTGCGGCTAAACCTGAACTTTTGGAAAAAATCGACGGCTGGACCAGTCACAGTTATCCCAACCCAGGCTTTTCCGGTTCGCCCAATGCTCGCGGCAGAGGAACGCTCGGCTCATTTGCATGGGAACTGGAATATCTTAAGGGGCTGGGATTAAAAAAAGAATTACCGGTTTTTATTACAGAAACAGGATGGAATCACAGTGAGGGAAAATTCTGGCAACCGCGTTTCGCAAACCCACAGATCGTCGGATCCAATTTTCAAATTGCAGCCGCGACGATCTGGCAGGATCCACGCATCGCAGCCATTACCCCCTTTGTTTTTAATTACCAGGATTATCCTTTTGATCACTTTTCGTTTAAGAAAATAGGTGGCACTGACTACTATCCGCACTATCAGGCTTACCAGTCCATTCCAAAAATAAAAGGCCAACCTGTGCAGCAAGAATCGTACGAAGTTATGCGCCCTCTTATTTCTCCCAAACTCATTGCAGGGTCCAGATATGTCGTTCGTACCCAAATTCGCAATACTGGCCAGACAATTCTCGATGACAAGGATGACTATGTCCTGAGTGTTCTCGATGAACATGGTTTCTCCCTCTCAGACGTCACATTGCCCACTATTGAGCCAGGACAAAAAGGTGAATTGCAGTTTACACTCACTGCCCCTTCAAGAACGGGTAAGGTTGCAGCTCACATACAAATTCGTCACCTCAATCGCATTATACTCCTCGACAGCCAGGAAATTACGATTGTACCTCCTCCAAGCATGACGCTCCAGCTTACGCTTGGCTGGCGAAGCGTATCCGATGCGAAGGATGTAAAAGTGCTCATTTATCAGGATAGTAAGCTCATTCATGAATTCAGCGGACAGACCCTCATCCACAACCAACTGACCGTGGAAAAGATCACGGATATCATACCCGGGCAGCCGTACAGAGTCGTAGCGATTGTCCCAAATTATTTACCAAGGCAAAAAGTGCAGCCTCTCAAAGAAGGCAACACCACAGTCCGTCTTCCCAGATTTCTTCCGTTCGATATGGATAACGACGGTGCATTTAGCTGGAATGATGCCGCCGTCCTCATCACAACCCAGCCTCATACTATCCTTTCGCGCTTTTTCGGTCCCTAACAGAGGGACCCCACATGACGAAAGTATAGGATTCTTGATATAATACTCGCATTGGTGACGTGTGACGTCCGAATCGGACGTCTTAGGCGCATCCATGTATTACGTTTATATATTGCAGTCAATCAGAGAAAAAAATCTCTATATTGGATTTACTAAAGATCTGCGAAAACGGTTAGTTAATCATAATAAAGGGTTAACTCAGTCAACAAAAAGTCGTTTACCCTTAAGACTAATCTATTACGAGGGATGTATAAATGAAAAAGATGCTAGAGTTAGGGAAATATTTTTGAAATCGGGACGAGGACACGAAGTGCTCTATAAACAATTGAATTCGACCTTATTTGATCACTAAATATTGGTGACGTGTGCCGAACGGCTTAGGCGCTGCCCTGTGGAGGCAGTTTTAGCGGGTCCGACTCCCGTACGTCACCCCAACCTGCCCCAGCTTATGAATGGATTTAAAGAAGACACTCCTTCTTCGCATCCGTGCGTCATGATCATTACTCATGCAGATAATGGCATTCCATCCCTCGTTGAAAGCCCGCAAATTGGCCTGGGCTCTTTTGTCCATGATTATTTTCAGAGAGAGTGGGGCAACGAGCTTACCTGGGAAATTACCCCATCTGGACATGTCACAGTCTTACTCGATGTGCAATCAAAACCTAAATATACAGTACTTACACCGGAAAGTACGCAGGAAGAATTAGAAGAGTGGTTTCGCCGGTGTGGAGGTGCTATAGAAGCACTGCCCTGGGAATTCTCCATGGGCAAAGGCGCTCATATTTGCCAGCTCGCCTGTCCTCAAGAATATCCAGTGTTTAAAGATATCATCGTATTTCTCAATGAAAAAGGCGCACTGGCGGGCTGGGGAGCAGGACTTACGACGCCTCTGCTTTAACCACCGTCACTTCATAGTCAATATGATGGGTTTGTCCGGTACATCCTCTCTCGTATTGTGCTCTCACCTCATCAGAAAAGAGAAAAACGAGAGTGTCCATAGGGAAAAATTGCTCGCTACTCTGCCAATTTCTCTCAGGAGATAATGCAGGCTCACGACCCTCATCAACACAATAAAATATTACCCTGAGACGATGCGCACCTTCCTCCGAAGGTATCGGTATGCTCGCCGATGCAGTTTCTTTCCCAACAGAAGGCAACTGTATTCCCATATCGCGATATTGTATTTTAGTCTATAAAGATGTTCAACAGCAGTACAGTTGCACAAAGATAAATATAGGCCT
>JACREN010000028.1 GCA_016218255.1 Candidatus Gottesmanbacteria bacterium
AGGGAGATGTGTGTCATGCAGTTTATTGGACTGCCGGTGCGGTGCTGAATATTGCAGTGACTTTTTAAGAGATATTTTGTTTTGAAAGGAGGACGATATGAGCGAGTGTAACTATTCCGGTTGCGGACATGAAGGCAAGATAGATGGCCTGTGCGTTAAACACCATACGTTGAGAGAAAAGGCGCTGGAGAGAGTTGCCCCGGATGGGCCGTTCCCCGATAAAAACATTCGGGGACAAGTATGCTCAAAATGCGGAAAGAAGGCAACCGAGGTTAGGCTATTTATCAAAAAAAGAGGACTCTGCAAGGACTGCGCATACAACAAAAAAGATGTCAAGAACAAGAAACAAATTAAAAAGCAAAAAACCATTCGGCGTGCTATCAGGGCGCTTGCCGACAATGTAACAGACCAAACAGCAAATCAATCGGAAATTGCAAAGGAGATAGTTGCGGATCTAATCAATCATCCGCCGCATTATACAAAAGGCAAGATTGAGGTTATAGACTTTATTGCCGACCAACAGATGGGCTATCTGGACGGCAATATAATCAAGTATGTCGCAAGATACCGGCACAAGGGAAGCGCTGTTGACGATTTAAAAAAAGCGAAATGGTATCTGGAAAAGTTGATTGAGCAGGCAGAGGGGGTGGACATATCAAGATGAACGAAAAGCACAAGTCGTCAAGAGTTTACGCTTCTAAGCGATGCAATTACAAGCCATGCGGAGAGGCATTTGTGCCCAAAAGAGTTGATATGGTTTTTTGCTCGCCGGAATGCAAAAAAGCGCATTACCAAGAAGCATATAGAATAGGGGCGCAATGTCTGGAAGGTAAATGCCCTTACAATCATGGCAAATGTGCCATAGACCCAAAGGAGGCTCAAGATGAATAAATTATTTGTAGGTTTTATTGTTTTTGTTTTCGGAATAATGGTTGGTTACACATGGCAGAATTATCATAATAAGCTGTTGGTGGGAGATATGAAGCAGATAATCAGCGAGAACCAGCAAAGCATAAACGAGATGCGAGACCGCATCTTTTCTCTGCAGGATGATATTAGAATAGAGCAGGTTGTGCAGAGAATTATCATCTGTGAAAGCCAGGGCAAATACAATGTGGTTGGAGACGGCAGCAAAAGTTACGGACCTGCACAATTTCAACAGAAGACTTTCAATTGGATGAAAGCGCAGGCCGGCCAGCCTGAACTCCACTGGATGAATTCAGAACATCAAATATGGTTGTTGCGATGGGCATTGAAAAACGGCTATGGCAACCACTGGTCGTGTTATCGGAGCATATAGTTGAAGATGAATTTATATATAGAGCTGCATTCCAAATATTGCGCCTGCGGCGGAACGGGATGGCTCAAGAAGATATTCACGGCGTCTCAGGAATGTCCGCCAAATAACAACATGGTTATCATCAAATTTAAGGATTGGGTTGAGTTGGATAGGCCATCCACGAGAGAAGCCCTGATCCAAAAGGTTGAAACCATAATATCAAACAAGTGCGTTGAGTTTATCAATACGCTGTGCGTGGCAATAGAGAAAGCTCTCACAGCGCCGCCTTGCCCCGCACCCCTTTCAGGTGAGGAGCAGGACAAGGGAAGATAATCATATGATAATGCCCAAAATAGAAGTCAAAGGCTTGAAGGAATTACAAGCGGGATTGGATGACTTAATTAAACATCGTATCCCAAAGATTACAGCTATTGCCTTAACCAAAACAGCGGAGGTTGTAAAACTTCAATCGCGGCAAGAAATGACGCAGGTGTTTGATAGACCAACTCCGTTTATCTTGAGAAGTCAATATGTGCAAATGGCAACGGCAAATAATCTTACCGCATCAGTAGAATGGAAGTCCCGTGCGGGTAAAGGTGTGCGGCAATGGGATGCGGCAACAAGAACATTATCGCCGCATGTGGAAGGCGGCGGCAGAGAATTAAAAGGATTTGAATTCAGATTGAGACAAATGGGCATCCTGCCTCCGGATATGTATGCAATGCCGGGCGTAGGCGCAGAGATAGACGCCTATGGCAACATGAGCCGCGGACAGATAATTCAGATATTGAGTTATTTTCAAACCTTTCCTGAAATGGGTTATAGAGCCAACATGACAGCAAAAAAGATTGAGCGATTAGCAAAGGGGAGTAAACGCAAGGGGCAGCGAGGGTTTGTTTATTTCGTAAAAAGAAATAGCGGGGGAGTTCCGCTCGGAATATATCGCCGCACTTCTTTTGGAGCGTGGGGCAGCGCAATCAAACCCATACTTATTTTTACCCCACGACAGCCCGGCTACAGACGGCGATGGGATGTGTTTGCCAATGCACAAAAAGTTGTTGATAAAGAATTTCCAAAAATATTCAAACAGGTGGCGGATGAGACGCTGGCATACTGGCAGAAAAAATAATTCATGGGTCCTTCCGCAGGGGTTCGCCTTGCGGGTAATTGAACCCCCGAGTTAAATTTACGATTTAATTTTTTTTTAAGGTGGAAAAATGGATGTAGTAGAAATGCTTGATATAACAGAGGGTTGCGCCGCGCCGCAGAAGGTGTTGCTTTTCTCGCAGGCCGAGGCTTTGAAGGCTTTCTGCGCTGATTTTTTATCACGGGATAAAATTACGGCATGGGTGCTTGAGCGTCTGCATCCTGCTGGCGCATATTGTTCAGCCTGCAAAAACAAAATCACGGATGCAACCACACTCAATAACTTTTATAGTCTCCGCCGGTGCAGGTGTAAATCTTGTAATGCGTGGTTCTCCGCTCTCAAAGGCACGGCTCTGCATCATGCGGGGCTTGATGTCTCTGATATTTTTTTAATTGCGGTTTTTTCTGAAATGAAAATTGAAGCAAAAATTATTGCCGATGTTTTGAAATGCCATGCTGATACCGTGAAGATGTGGCAAGCGAAATTCAGGGCGGTGGAGGATGGTAAGTGAATGAACTCTCCCTCTTTACAGGCGGACTCGGCGGTGTGCTGGCAACACACTGCCTTATGGGGTGGCGGCAAATAGGATATGTTGAGATTGACAAATACTGCCAAAAAATTATCGCACAAAGAATCAAAGATGGCCTCATCCCGGAAGCCCCAATCTTCGGCGATATCAGGGCATTCATCAATGACGGGTTCGCCGCAAGCTATTCGGGAATGGTTGATGTCATTACAGCAGGCTTCCCCTGCCAGCCGTTCTCCGTTGCCGGCAAGCAACTCGGAGAAAACGACCCACGCAACCTCTGGCCCGAAACAATTGAGTGCATTCGCATCATACGACCGCACTACGCGTTCATGGAGAACGTCCCAGGCTTGCTTGCTCACCCTTACGCAAGACGAATTTTCGGGGACTTGGCCGAGAGCGGGTATGATGTGCGCTGGTGTGTGCTATCGGCAGCAGAAGTGGGAGCGCCGCATAAGAGAGATAGGGTCTTTATTTTTATTGCCGACGCCAACCGCGAATGGAGGCAAAGGGACTTCCAAAAAAAGATTTTTTGGAAGTCCGCATTACCGTGGGGCGAAAACATCAGAAGCCTTACGGACTTGCTCAGCCGACCCGCAATACCTGTCCCCCTTATTCGGAGAATGGCTGATGGGGGTTCCGGATCAATGGCTATCCATAAAGCCCTTGGCAATGGCCAGGTTCCGAGAGTGGTTGCAACAGCATGGGAGTTATTAGCTAATGACTGATTCCCTCAAACAACAAATCGCCGACCGCGTTGCATCCGAGGCATCGGCGGCTTCAGAAGACAAACAAAAAGCGCCGGATGATAAGGAGACCATCACCCCTGAATTCATCGCCGAGTGTCTTTACAAAAACGAACTTGGCGACGCAATGCTTTTTGCGCGGCTTTTTAAAGGCCGTTTTATCTTCAGCAAAATATCGAATCAATGGTTGAACTTTAACGGGCAGCACTGGGACGAAGACATTATGTGCGCCCGCCTTCCCGGCGTGGAGCAAGTAGCAAAAATATATGACAATGCCGCTTGGCCGTTTAACGATCAAATAAAAGAGGCAAAACAAAAAGAGCAAGCGTCTCTTGTCAAAGAACTGGAAGAAAGGCAAAAGGCATACTATGCGCGAAGCAAACGGCTCCGCAA
>JACREN010000029.1 GCA_016218255.1 Candidatus Gottesmanbacteria bacterium
ACCAAGAACGCACAATAAATATCAGGTCGAAGGGGATATGCGGTTAAGCGAAACTCTGCCATTGCGGAGTATTTCCAGCAGGAGTACATTCTTGGTGTCCGGTAAAGTACTCGCCGGCGATGATCTTTCTTTGGTAGTCGGCAATCAATCAGGAAGATATAGGATATTATTTCTCTTTCCTCTTGACGGAAAAGATGCAGTGGATATTTTTTAGCAGAAAGTATGACGAATACAAGCGACATCATATTTGACTACCTTTATAAAAAGGGCGTACGCCATATATTTACGTTGTCTGGAGGAGGTAATATTCATCTGGTGGATGCGCTTGGTAGAAGCAGAATTCAATATGTCTGCAATCATCACGAACAGGCGGCGGCGACGGCTGCAGAAGGCTACGCAAGGTTACGTGGCATGGGGGTATCGCTGGTGACAACCGGACCCGGCGGAACCAATGCAATTACCGGAGTGGCAGGAGCGTGGCTTGACAGTATACCCACGATGACAATAAGCGGGCAGGTAAGAACAGATATCATGGGAACACCATATGGCATGCGTCAATTGGGCCCTCAGGAGATAAATATTATTGACATGGTCAGACCTATTACAAAATATGCGGTAACAGTTACAGATTCAACCGATATTGTGTATCATCTTGAAAAAGCATGGTATTTGGCGACAAGCGGTAGACCGGGGCCTGTATGGTTGGACATCCCTTTGGATATCCAGGGAGCATCAGTTAAGTCGGAGAGACTCCGGCATTTTTTCCCCGATGAATTCTCGCTTCAACATCAAGCAGGTGCAGAACAGTTGGATGCGTTGGCCGGGAAAATCTTGGATAAACTGCAGCGTTCCCGGCGGCCGGTGCTGTATGTGGGAAACGGTATACGCTTAGCGGATGCACATAGCGAACTAATGCAACTGATTGATATTTTGAAAATACCGGTGTTGACAAGTTACGTCGGGTACGATATGGTGCCATCCTCACACCCGTATTTTTTTGGCCGTGCACACAGCTTCGGCCAGCGGGCAGCAAATTTTATCCTTCAAAACAGTGATTTCTTTTTGGCTATCGGTGCCCGACTCGATATTTTAGCCACAGGATTTACATATAAGGCATTTGCTCGCGGTGCATACAAAATAATGGTGGATATAGACCAAAAGGAATTAGAAAAGAAAACTTTATCCATTGATCTTCCTGTGCAGTGCGATGCAAAATTATTTATCGGTGCCATGTTGAGGAAGGCACGCAAAGCCTCTCCGCAAATACATATTTCTTCTTGGCTTACGTATGGAAGGAGATTAAATAGGAAGTATTCTGGTGTGCCTGCCGGCGTGGAAAAAGAAAAAGAGTACGTCAATTCGTATCATTTTATTGATGTGATTGGGAGAAAATATCTAAAACCGAAGGAGATTATTGTCGAATCGGATGGGGTGGGCCCGTTAAACTGCATGTATCAGGCATTTTATGTGAAGAGCGGACAGCGAATCATTTTGAATTTAGGGTGTGCTCAGATGGGGTATGGACTGCCGGCTGCCATAGGCGTAGCGTTTGCGGTTAATAAAAAAAGGCGGATTATTTGTTTTGAAGGAGATGGAAGCATTCAGTTAAATATTCATGAGTTACAAGTAATCAAGCATCATAATTTACCGCTGAAGATTTTCGTTTACAGTAATGACGGCTATCTATCGATAAGGAATACACAGAAAGGATTGTTCGGCGGCAGAATTGTGGCTTCGGATGCCAAAAGTGGTGTCAGTTGTCCTGATATAGTGAAAGTTGCCAAAGCGTATGGTATTCGGGCAATACGAATACACAGTCATTTGGATATGGAAAAGAAGATACAGTATGCATTGAAATATGCGGGACCCATACTCGTTGATATAGTCGCAAAGCGCGATCTGGTGCTTACACCGAAAGTTACTGCAATAAAGACAGCAGACGGCCATTTTATTTCGTCCGCACTTGAAGACATGGCGCCTTTTTTGACTGAAGAGGAAATGAGAGAAAACATGATTATTCCATTATGGCAGAGAGCATCATGAAGAAAACCATACTCCTAACCGGCGGGTCAGGATACGTAGGGTCGAATCTCTCAAGGTTTCTTTCGAATTCCTATACGTTGTATGCCCCTTCCCATCAGGAGCTTGATTTATTGGATGGAAAATCAGTAGATTGGTATTTCCATTCGCATCGTATTGACGTTGTCATCCATGCTGCAGTGGTCGGCGGAAGCAGAAGCGAAGAGTATGTGTCGGACAGCGTTGTGCGGAATCTCCGCATATTTTTTAATATCGTACGAAACCGGAAAAGATTTAAAAAAATGATCCATTTCGGAAGCGGGGCGGAGTATGATAAGAGTGTTTCCTTGCGGTCGGTATCTGAGCGGGAGTTTGACCGAAGAATTCCTTCAGACGACTACGGATTTTTCAAATACGTGAGCGCGAAGTATATAGAAGCGTCTAATTTTCCGATTGTCAATCTTCGGATTTTCGGTTTGTTCGGGCCTGGAGAGGATTACCGTCTGCGATTTGTATCGAACATGATCTGTAGAAAAGTTTTAGGTGTTCCGCTCGAGATTCATCAGGATGCTTATTTCGATTATGTATATATAAAGGATTTTGCCCGGATCGTTGATTATTTTATCCGTCATGATCCAAAATTTAAATCGTATAATGTTGGATCAGGCAGACGAATGCGTCTTTCTTCAATCGCGAGAAAAATATATGCGCTGCCGGGCGCGCGGACGCGCATAACGATTGCAAAAAAGGGATTCTACAGAGAATACACCTGCGATAACGCAAAAATTGTGCGTGAATTGGGAACATTCCGGTTTACTGATTTTGATACAGCGCTTCGCGAGCTGTTTGATTGGTACGCACAAAGGAAATCCGCGATCAAGCTATGAAAAGAACCGCACTTATTACCGGCGGGTCCCGGGGCATCGGCAAAGCAATCGTATCAATTCTCAAGAAAGAAGAATTTACGGTACTGGCGCCTGACCGGAGTGAGCTTGATCTTCTGAATGACGAATCCATCGCTGCGTACGGTAGAAAAATTCGAAATACCCGCATTGACGTTCTTATTAATAACGCGGGTATCAATGCACCCCAGTGGATTGAGGAAATGACGGATGAGAATATCGTCCAGACGATTCAGGTAAATTTGATCGCACCGGTAAAACTCATCCGGGCAGCCGTACCCGGCATGAAAAAACGAAGATGGGGAAGAATTATCAACATAAGCTCCATGTTTGGTGTGATTGCCCGGGGGAAACAGGCTCTTTATGTCGCTACCAAGCACGGAATCAACGGTATTACAAAATCACTTGCTCTTGAACTTGCGCCGAATAATATTTTAGTAAATTCTGTGTGTCCTGGCTTTACGGCGACCGATTTGGTTCTTAGGAATGCGCCCGATAAAATAAAGTCTCTTGAAAGAGACATACCAATCGGTAGATTAGCTGACCCTCGGGAAATCGCTAAATTGGTGCGGTTTCTTGTATCCGATGAGAATTCCTATATGACAGGATCAATAGTTGTTATCGATGGGGGATATACATGCAAATAAAAAAGTTGACAATACCGTCTTCAATACGAAATTTTTCTGTATATTTTGAGAAAGATTTCGATTTTATCGAAGATCTCTTGCAGATATCAAATTCAGTTGTTATCGTTGGAGTGCATGTGTATCGGTTGTATCGAAAATTCTTCAAAATCGTTGCGCCGGAGCGTCTCATAGTCATTCCGCTGGAAGAAAAGAATAAAACACTGGATACTGTTATGATATTATACAAGCGGCTTCTTCAATTTTCTGCCAAGAAAAATCTTACTGTTATTTCATTCGGCGGCGGGACAAATCAGGACGTCGTAGGGTTTGTGGCATCGACGCTTTACAGAGGTATTCAATGGGTATATGTGCCTACGACGCTTCTTGCGATGGCAGACAGCGCGGTAGGACTTAAGACGTCACTCAATTTTTTGAATTACAAAAACGTGATAGGTACATTTTATCCGCCGCATAAGGTATATATCTGTGTTCGTTTTTTAGGCACTCTTCCAGAGATCGAATATCTCAGCGGACTCGGGGAAATCACAAAGTTTTTTCTTATGAAAAAAGACGCGCGCGAACATTTCCGGGAGTCTGTTGAGGCTATTGACACTCTTCGAAAAAAAAAGGATGGTGAAACTATTGCCAGTATTATTGTAGAAAGCATTCAGATTAAGTTGAGCTATATGAAAGGAGATGAGTTTGACCTGGAAAGAAGAAATCTTCTGAATTACGGTCACGAATTGGGACATGCTCTGGAGTCTGTGTCAAAGTTTCATATCCCTCACGGTATCGGCGTCCTCCTCGGTATACTTTTCGCAAATGCAGTATCGGTAACGCGGCAGTGGCTTGACAAACGTACATGTATGTATATAAATGAGAAGCTACTCCTGCCGAATATTCCTGTCCAGGGCGGATTTTTTAAAAAAAACTATTTTGATGCTGACCGGATCATTGACTGCATGAAGCAGGATAAAAAGCGTACGTCCGATGGATTGGTACTCGTGCTTCCAAAGGAGAACCTTTCGCTTTGTAAGGTGCATGATATAACTTCTTCGGAAGTGCGGGCAGGATTAATGGTATTGACAAAAACAGTCGGGTTTTAACGATATGAATGCATTGGAATTGAAAATGATTGAGTTATTGAAGGATTTAAAAAAACATCACGGGGTGACCGCGGTGAAGGCTGAATTTGAAGCAGAGGCATGCAGGCTCAATGAAGTGATGCGATTGAAGGATGTCGCAAATGAAGCAGGACTTGGCATTATTTTAAAGGTGGGTGGTGCCGAGGCGATTACAGATATGTTTCATGCTCAGCACTTGGGTGTGACGGGCTTAGTCGCGCCGATGATTGAAAGCGCGTATGCCATGAGAAAATATTTGATGGCGGTAAGAACCTATTTCCCTTCAGATTTACAAAAGTCAATTCATTTTGGCGTAAACCTGGAAACCGGTCTTGCTTATACAAATCTACCGGATATTTTGAATGAAAAAATGATTCATACACTTTCCAGTATCACGCTCGGCCGGGTAGATATGACCGGTTCACTGGGATTAAGTCGCGACGAAGTGAATTGCGATCAAATATTTGAAATTGCTTTTGGCATGTTTACACAGGCCAGAAAAAAGAAGCTTAGCACGACGATGGGTGGAGGTATAGCCAAGGAAGCGGTACCGTTTATACGTAAGCTTGCCCGGAAAAAATTACTGGATTATGTGGAAACAAGAAAAATTGTGTTTTCGGTCTCTAAAGCGTTAAAAAGCCTTGAGCTGGGCATCGTGAAGGCAAATAGATTTGAGCTGTTGTGGCTTGAGAGTAAGCGGCAGTATTATGCTTCCATTTATCATGAGGATGAGAAGCGCATGACAATGCTTTCCAAAAGAATTCGTTAAGATCAAATGTGTCGCAATGATATACCTATTTGATATTGGGATAGACTACCCCGAGATTTTTTTGTTTGTTTCGGGAACTATAGCGCTCTGGCTATTGGGTTTTTTTCTTTTGTGTTTGCTCGTGGTATTTCATAAGATTTTTTTGAGTACTCAGCGTGGATTTCGCACGGCATCCGCACGGTTTTTTTCCACGGTGCTGCATGTTCGTGCGATTGAAAAGAAACAGAGATGGCATGAAATAAGAAAGGTCTGTAGGCACGTTGGCAGG
>JACREN010000030.1 GCA_016218255.1 Candidatus Gottesmanbacteria bacterium
CTCGCCGCCTCTTGGAAAGGAGGAGAGGGGGCAAGGGGGTGAGGAGGTTAGAATAGAATAGGTCGTCTGAAATGCCGCCCCCCCGCCCCCCGTGTTCTTATGCCAAAAATGAGGGAGTCCGTCGGTAAGGAATAAAAGGACTCCCGAACAACTAAGCGCCGAAAATGATTACTCTTTAAAGACCACAATCCATTATGGTTATTGCTTAAGATAAAGTTGGTAATCGGCGCGCCCATACCCCATTACCCAAAGGTTACTAATGTACCTCCTTTGGCCTATACAACCTAACCGCGGGGGGGCGAGCACCCACAACAACCTAAAATGGTTGGTTGGGTTACCCCAAGGTTATCCAAATCACCACCCAAACTGTATAGCAAGTTTACTGTTTCCTTAAATTAAAATTGTGGGTGTGAGCATTTTCACCCCATCCGCTGTTCGTGTAAACTACCCAACCAATAGCTACCTTAGTTTTATTCCACCCATAGTTGTCCGACTCTGAGACGGTTGACCGAAAGAGGCGGACATGACTTCATGACCTTATCAAGGATGGGGTCGACGACCAGACCTGAGTGAGGTGAACGGAAGGTGACGGAAGGAGTGACGGAGTTTTTAACGGCACGACTGGAGTGACTGGAGTGAACCGAACAACGAAGGCTACTATCAATCTCTCAGACTTACGCCACGGAGGGAGCTTCACCAAGTCGGGCAGAAATCTCTTGACCGGTTAGGTCGCCACTCGTCCTGCTTCGCTGGACGGGCGAAGCCCTGAGGACTTTCCGGTCAAGGGCTGCTAGCTTGCCAGTCGCCAAACTTTGGTTCTTTGTTTCCACCTTCCTTTTCTTTCCCCTGTCTCCCTGCCGCCCCCGCCCCCCAAACAGGAAAAGGAAGCGAGCACTTCGACTTGACTCAGTGCGAGCCCCGAGCGATTAGCGAGGGGCGAGCATAGAAGAGAAGATATTGGAAAAGGAAAGCCGAGCGAAGTCCCGCCGACTTGCCCGCCGAAGTCTTGACGAAGGCGGGCGCGGGATGGAGCGAGGGGTTGGTTGGCGGTTCCCAGTCGGTTGGTCAAAGTCTTCCCTTGGATGTTGCCCGGCTCAAATGATCGGCTCTGGTCGTCGGTGCTGTGACAGTCGTCAGCTCCCGGTATCTGAATTTCGCCATGTCGCAAAAAAAGGTGCGATTTGTCGCAATCGGTCAAAAACATGGGTATAATTGTCATATTAGATGTTTTTGACAAAGTAGGTTCGAACGATTTGATATAATCGCTCAAAAAAAGATAGAGCCTAGGGTTCGCCTAATCTTCAGTTTGTTGTATAATAGACTATTATTTTATGAAAAAAGCGTTCGTAGTCGGGCTCGTGTTTTTTGCCGTTCTTTTCGCCTATTTTGTCAAATCCGGCCTGGATTTTTATAACGGTATATATAAAAAATTCCCCTCCAAAGGCGGATTTGTTATCCCTAAAGAAAAGACAGAATATAATATACTCCTTCTGGGGTTTGGAGGGCCCGGACACGAAGGACCTTTCCTCACCGACAGCATGATGGTGGTCCATATTGATATTAAGAAAAATAAGGTAGCTCTCATCTCACTTCCACGGGATCTTTGGTACAAACTCCCGACCAAGTCGAAGGAAGATTTCCATGCAAAGATAAACTCCATATATCAGTTGGGATTATTCCCCACTGAATTCCCAGACGTTGATACTAAAACATATCCCGATGTGACTTTGGTCAAGAAAGCAGTATCGGACATAACCGGCTTATCGGTCGACAATTATGTAACCGTTGATTTTACCGGATTTACCAAAGGAATCGATATCCTAGGAGGAGTAGTCGTAGATGTTCAAAAAACATTTGACGATTACGAATACCCCATCGAAGGAAAGGAAAAGGAACTGTGCGGGCGCGATGCCGAGTTTACCCAAATTGAAAAATTTCTTAAGCCGGGATTTGATCCGGGTGAAAAACAACAGCTTTTTAAAGATAAACCGGAACTTGAATCTTTTTTCAAAAGTATAACCGAGGATCCGAAAATCGCGTTCCCCTGCCGTTATGAACGCCTGCATTTTGATGCCGGAAAAGTGTTTATGAACGGCGAAACCGCGCTGAAGTATGTCCGATCCCGTCACTCTTCTCAAGACGGAACTGATTTTGGCCGAAGTGAACGTCAACAGCAGTTTGTAAAGGCGGTCAAAGATAAGGCGATATCACTCGGCATTATCACGAAGATTATTCCGCTTTTGGACGAGTTAAAAAAGCACATACAAACAGACATCTCAGTTGACGATATGAAAAAGATGATGGGAGAGGTCAAGGACGCCGGCGCATACAAAATTATCAGCGTGCATATGAGTGATAAAGATTATTTGAAAAATTCATACTCGGACGATGGCCAGTACATCCTTATTTCCCGTGAAGGAGTGGATAAATGGGGGCTTATCCATAGCGCAGTGCAAAACGGAATTGATGAGATAGCTAAAATAACTCCGACCGGAGTTATGAAAAAGTAATATAATGAGGTTATGAGAAAGAAATTCATGATTCTTTTTGGAGTGGCATTTCTCATCCGTCTCATAGCACTCAACCAGTCTCTGTGGCTTGACGAGGCGATTACGGCCAAAGTAGCCCGTCAATTCTCCC
>JACREN010000031.1 GCA_016218255.1 Candidatus Gottesmanbacteria bacterium
GATGATAGCAGGCAATCAGCAATGGAAAACACTTCACATACACTTTCCCTATCACGTTTCCAAATGGATATCTCTCGCACTCTTCCTTGTGTTACTGGGCGTAGCTGTGCTGCTTATTATGCTCTCCCGTATATGGTATGCGGATATGCTGTTTGCATCCGGTTACCGCTATGCGCGTGCAAACCAATATGCGCTGGCTTCTCCACTGTTCACGCGCGCCATTGCCCTTAACCCATCTGAGCCGCTCTATCATGATGAACAAAGCACTGCTCTTTCTTCACTTACCGCAGACGCAGTCGAACTGGAACAGGCTACTACAGCTGCCTCCCGCGCCAAACAGGCACTGACAGAAAGCGACACAGCGATCACTATATCGCCAAAAAACGTCAATTTTTGGAAAAGCAGAACAAAAATTTTCTATTCATTTTCCGTCTTCGATCCCAAGTTTAATCCGGCGGCCATCCAGGCGCTTACCCGCGCGCTCGAACTTTCTCCCAATGACCCTAAGATTCTCTATAACCTGGCCATTCTGTACGGCCGACAAAACGATAATACGAAAGCCATTGAGCTGCTGCAAAAAGCAATTGCCATAAAGCCCAATTACCGCGACGCATATTTTGCACTCAATATTTTTTACCAGGAAACCCGGCAGACACAAAAAGCCCGCGACATACTTACCGAATATCTTGCAAAAGTCGACCCGAATGACAAAGACTTTATAGAAAGACTAAAGCAATGAAAAATATCATCCATGTACCACATACCATGCTTACCTCACCGGCCAAAACCGTCACTCTTTTTGATAAACGACTCATTAAACTCTTGGATGATATGAAAGCCACACTCCGGGCTACAAAAAATCCGAAAGGCGTAGGACTTGCTGCTCCGCAGGTGGCTGAACCATGGCGGATATTTTTAACGCGGCCACGGGAGTCCGACCCGATCCGGATCTTCATCAATCCGGAAATTATCAAAAAATCCGAAAAGCATACAGATGGAATTCCAGAGCGCGATAACAAACTGGAAGGCTGCCTATCAATCCCAAAAATCTGGGGCATCGTTCACCGCGCCGAAACAGTAACGCTCCGGTATCAGGACGAACACGGCGCTGTCCATACGGAACAATTTACCGGCTTTTTGGCAACCATTATCCAACACGAAACAGACCACACCAACGGCATCCTCTACACACAGCGAGTTCTGGAGCAGCAGGGCAAGCTCTATCAGCCCGCCCGCGATGAACAGGGTAAGGAAATATTGGAAGAAATTACCATTACATGAATATCATCTTCTTCGGCTCCACCGCTGACTCAATCATTGTCCTGAATGCGATCGCCAACTGTCAGTTATCAGCTCTCAGATGTCAGATCTCTTCAATTATTACCCAGCCCCCCCGACCAATCGGCCGCAAACAAATCAGCACCCCAACGCCAGTGGCGCTTTGGGCGAAAGAAAAACAGATTCCAACCTTGTGGTTTGACCATAATCCGGAGAAGCCCTGGCTATTTGCCGATGATTCACAGGTGTATGATGCGCTTCAACCCTTCAAAGCAGATCTTCTGATTTCTGCAAGCTTCGGACAAAAGATTCCAAGTCAAGTCATTCACGCAGCTCCGCTCGGCGGACTCAACGTCCACCCGTCACTTCTCCCCAGGTGGCGAGGTGCGGATCCCGTCCCATGGGCCATACTGTCCGGCGATCATCAAACCGGAGTGACTATTGTAACACTGAGCGATGACTTTGATACCGGCGCCATCATCGCCCAGAAAAAAATTCCGATCACCGACCATGACACGACCGACCCACTCCGCGCAAGACTGTTTACGCTTGGCGCCGACCTTCTCATTTCCACGCTTCCCTCATTGTCAGATTCAAAAGCTTCAAAAGGGGTGGCCTTTAAGGGATCAACCGAACACAGACAACCCTATGCCAACCGTCTCACGCGCGATCATGGATTTGAATCATGGGAAGCGTTCCACCTCGCGATGAATAATCCTGAAGAAGCCAAACGCATCGACCGGAAATTCCGCGCCTTTCACCCATGGCCGGGAATCTGGACGGAAATAGAAATAAAAGATAAGGAAACTAAAATAAGTAAGAAGCGTTTAAAAATTCTTCTTCTTCATGTATCGCCCATCTCTCATCACTTATCACTTGATTCCGTCCAGCTCGAAGGAAAAAAACCAGTATCGTGGAAAAATTTTTTGCTGAGTCATCATTATTTTTCCCCTTGACAGACTATTCTGAAATCAACTACCGTGGTATATAGAAGGAGATTCACTATGGCAAAACGAAAAGTATCACCCGCTTTATTCAAAAAACAGGACGTCGCATCGTGGAATTTTATTATTTTTCTGACGCTCGCTTTCATTTTACTCGTCGTTGTCGTCACCGCCATGAACAAAGTCGGCATTGACCTCCGCACCCGCGCCACGAACGCGTGTCCTGCAATCGTCGATGATAAAGGCCAGCCGATAGATGAAAAAGGCCAGCCGATGCGCCTAGAATCCTGTCCCGGCGGGAAACTGGTAGCTAAACGGGATGCCAACGGCTCCGGTTGTATCAAATTTACCTGCGAAATGCCTCTAAAGAAGTAGTTTACGATGCGGAGAGTGTGGATTTCGCCAATTCAAATTTGGCGCGCTTTATACATTTGGCACACGCCCGGACACGGCGGACCACTCCATCAAACGCCATCGTGACATAGTGCAGATTCGGACGGAAATTTCGTGCAGTCACAGGTGCACGCTTTTTCCACTGACCTCCGGCCACACCTGTGTGATGGGTATGCTGTCGGCCGCGGGATGATTTTTTCTCACAGATGTCGCAAATGTAGGCCATAAGGGTTATACTATATCATATGTTTGACCAATTATCCAGTAACCCGCTGGGGTTTATCTTTTGGCTGATAGCCCTTATTATCGCCATTACTATCCACGAATATAGCCATGCGTACGCTGCCGAACACCTGGGTGACCCGACCCCGCGGCTCATGGGAAGATTAACGCTTAATCCACTTGCCCACCTCGACCCGCTTGGCACACTGATGCTTCTTCTCATCCGGTTTGGCTGGGGCAAACCCGTCCAGTTTGACCCCTTCAACCTCCGCCATCCGCGCCGCGACAGCGCGATCATCTCACTCGCCGGCCCGGTATCCAATATCTTGCTTGCCACAACCTGCTCTCTGCTGCTTCGTCTGACGATGAACTATGAACCGCTCGCCATGAACCTCTTTTTTTCTCTTTTTCTTGCTTTCCTACAACCACTTATCATCATGAACGTCGTTTTGGCGGTCTTTAATCTCGTTCCCATCCACCCGCTGGACGGATTTAAAATCGTCGAGGGAATATTACCTGAAGAATACAGCAGACAATGGAAAGAATTAGAAGGCTATGGCATGATATTTCTTCTTTTTCTCATGTTTCCGATCTTTGGCAGTCAGGCACCCATCAGCCGCCTGATTTCGCCGGTGATTTCTTTTTTGCTGAACATCCTTCTCCCAAGAGTTCCCATTATTTAA
>JACREN010000032.1 GCA_016218255.1 Candidatus Gottesmanbacteria bacterium
ATAGGTAATATTCAGCGGTACTGTTTGAGGAGAGCGGAAACGGGACCAGGCAACCGGATCAGAAGTAATTTCGACTTTTTCTATCTGCCCGTCCAGAAATGTTTGAAACCCAATACTATGGAACGCTTCGCGGGATATCGCCTGCTGAGTATCAGATGATACCTGTTCATACATATCTTGAAAGAATCCGTGTTTCCAGTCGAATAGAAATTGATTGACCGCTGTCTGCGGTGTACGAAAAAGGATGCGTAAAGATGCAGCACCATTGGTAAGAATGATAATGCCAATGAGTATGGGAAACCACTGTTTTGCGCGAGAGGAGATTACGGCGACCGTGACCAGATAGAATATCGGCAAAAACAGTACAAGATAACGGGTCCAAAACGGAATCACGCTATAGAGTACGATTGCCAGCATCATCATGCTGGTTATCGCCAGATATTTTTTCCAGTAGACGAGACCCCAGGAAAGTGTGGCAAGAAATATAAATGGCCATACAGGGCTCCATTCCGTTGCCCTTTCCCAGCCCCGGGTGAAAAAATTTTGGATCCACCCCGTCGTGAGCGCAGTGACGAAGCTCCCAAAATTAGGGAGCAGATTGGCATGGAGATAGAAATTGACGATCCATTTTTGTACACCAAGCCAATTTATAAGAGTATGGCCTAGGGAAAAATATCGAAGATAAGCGGACAAGTATGCAACTATAGAAGCTGCAAGAAAAAGAAAAATTGGCGCAACACGTTTTGTTTTTTGCCAGATGAGTGCGATGATACCCATACAGATAAGGGGCGACACGAGGGGAAATTTGATAGCGGAAAATGCGCCAAACACAAGCCCCAGGAACACCGCATGATACTTCTTTTGAGATAGCCCGAGACAAAGAAGAAGAAGAAATAGCAACTGGCCACTTTCCAGCATGGTGATAGCAAATTGGCTCGTGATGAGCGGATCGAGCGCCAATATCAGCGTTGCTGAAAGGGCGCGGACGGTATCCCGGAGCAGTAATTTTGCACAGAGAAAAAATATACCGATTGCAATCGTCATTGTGATTAATCCATACAGTTGTCCATTTCGAAACAGTACGATGGTGAACCCGATCATATATTTACCAAGCGGCGGCATTTCTGCGTTGAAGCCAGCGGGATCAGCGCCTTGGGAAAGTATATAGCCTCCATATGCGTAGAGCCCATCATCGCCGATGCCGCGCTCAGATTGCGGAAGCTGCCATTGGGAATGATCAAATCTGCCTTTCCAGTATGAAGGATCAAAGTGGGAAAAATAGATGCCATGATTGGCATAAAAGATAATGCCAAAGTATCCGATGATAAGACTTGCCAGTACCCATGGAAGCAATCGTTTCATGTTTTGGGTATAGTCATTGTATAATATGGGGCAGTTTGCTCCCATAGCTTAACTGGATAGAGCACGGCCCTCCGAAGGCTGTGATGGCAGTTCAATTCCGCCTGGGAGCACCACCTTAGGGTTGTTCGCGGAACCACCAGCGCACGGTTGATTCAAATATTCTTCGCGGTGTAATCGGATCTCCCCAGCCCGATTGCACAAGTGCCGAAGGCGTTGCATGAGACAGGTTGACGAGTGAAGTAGAGGGTATGTTCGGATAAACTGACTCCAGTTGTTTAATCACGGGTATTTGACCAAATTGGTTGACGCTTTGTGTTGGTGGGTAGCTACAGTCAGCGTCCCAAAATCCGAGCGCGATGCCGTCTTCTGACAGACGGTTTTCCGTAGATAATAAGAAGGCAACGGCGATGGTTCTGCTAAAATCATGTCTCTTGCAGCTGTAGATGCGGAATTGCTTGTCCGGAAAAAATTCTTTGATCGCCCGTGTAGATTTCCTCGCTTGCGCGTTTGGATAATCGGCGGGAAGTTCTCGCAGGCCTGCCGGAAGTATGGCTACAACGAGAATAAGAAACGAGAGAAGTCCAACTATTTTTGTTTTTGGCGCTATGATAAGTTTCCAGATTACATAGGCGGTAAATATAAAAATAAACGGGTGAAGGTATAAAAGATAGCCAAAAAACCGTTGACCCCAGTAATAGCGGAGCCAGAGAAAGTTAGCACTGAATACAACAAAAAACGGGATGAAGAATTTGGGAAATTGTTTTTTTCGAACATCCCAAAAGACGGTCATAATAAATCCCAGGATAACCGGAGTACTTGCAAATTTTGGTAGTCCCAGCGAATGGGACCAAAATTCGGGCCAAAAGTCACGGATATACCATAGCCAGCGATAAGGGACATAATAGAGATTTTTAGTTAAAGTGGCGTAAACAAACATATTGCGGGTGGTATACCAGTGATTCGTGAGTTCAAAAAAGAGCATGGGAATAAAAGATACAAAGAGCCCAAGCCCCGACCAAAAAAGTGTACGGAATTTTTCTTTTCGGTAGCTCAGGAGCAATGGAAAAAACATGAGATACCCGACCATTTGGTAATGCGTATTGATGCCTATTCCCACTACAAGTCCCCAGAGAAATGGTATGCGGTCATTGAGTTTTTTCTGTTGAATAAGAATGAAAAATAAATATATAGAAAGACCAGCGAACAACGGGATGAGGTTGGGATTTGTCAGGCCTTTGGCAGTGGAAATTTCCGGAGGGGAAAGAGCTGCGAGAGTTGCCAAAATAAGTCCAAACCGGGTATCAAAAAGCCGTTTGCCCAGCGCATACATAATAAGAACAAATAGAAGCGACGCAACTCCCATATATATCCACGATGCATACGGCGTGCGAAGAAGAAGCGTTGCAGCAATGAGTTGCCAATAATACCACGGGCCAAAGGTAAAAGGTCCCAAGGAAGAAAACGGTCCGGTGAGAGGCAGCTGGAGATCGCGAGCACCTGTGATTGCTACAAATGCATCACGGCTTGAATCATCGCCGATGCCGTACCGGAGGGGTGCGTTATAAAAACGGAATGCGGAAGCAGCGATGAGAATACCAAAAAGCAGTATGGTGGCTCGTTTCATTTGTGATGTTTCCTTTTGTCGAGTGAATGTGCCATGCGGACAAGTCCGCTGCCGGTTGCCAGAAATACGCCGGAAAATACCAGTGCGCTTCCAACGAGAAATCCGGGTGTTATGATTTCTCCCAACAGTATGCCGTTAAACAAGAAAGCAAACACTGGTTGAATATACGTGGTTAGCGAGGCAGTGGTTGCAGAGGAGTGCTTGATGGTCCATTGATAGAGGACATAGGGGAGTACGGTGACAAAAATGGCCATATAGAGGGCAAGAACTGCTACGGATGGGATACCCAGGTTTGGGAGAATTGGTTCATGCGGGATTGTAAGGATTAATACGAAAAAAAAACCCGCAGAGGCAATCAGAGAAAATCCCGTGACGGTCATGGGGTGGTAGGATTTTTTATCAATTAAATATCGGGAATGCACGGTAAACAAGGCAAAACCGATCATGGCTCCGATAATGAGCAGGTTTCCCAAAGTATCACCCACGAGAACGCCACGCTGATCCAAAAGCGGTAACAGCAATATGATGAGTATTCCTGTCAACCCTAATAGAATGCCCGCGATTTTCTTTTGAGATATGTGTTCCTGGATTAATGTACGGGAAA
>JACREN010000034.1 GCA_016218255.1 Candidatus Gottesmanbacteria bacterium
ATAATAAACTGCTAACGTATCCCAAAGTGTCCTCAATGCAACCGAAACGAAATTTGTATTCGTAATGCTGGAAGCTCCTGCGAAATTTAACTCTACCGGAGCTTCAAAAATCCGGCTATATCCTAAATGATTTGCTACAGCAAGAATCTCTATGTCAAATGCAAATTGCTTCACCAAAAGCCGCGGCAATACATCTTCCAACACTTCTCTTTTGAATAATTTCATACCGACCTGGGAATCGCGTATGGAGAGCCCGAATAAAAACTTAATAATCATCTGATATCCCCACGAGAGGAATTTGCGGTCGTTGGGGTAGTTGATTTTAGAAGCCGGATGTCGCTTGCTCCCGATAATAATATCGGCATTATACCAGTAGTAATGGGCCAGCATCATCGATAGTCCATCCGCGTGTATATCCCCGCCGGCATCCAAAAATCCAATAATATCTCCCTTACTTTTGGCTATCCCGTAACGCACGGCATATCCCTTTCCATGATTCGTTTTATATCCTGTTACCACCAAATGTGGTGATTTTATTTTTTCAGATTCTTGCCTGCTACTATCCACTTCACCGTCTATGACGACGATCACTTCATACGGGCAGGAAAGAAGCTCTAATTCTCCCAGAATGAAACGTACATTTTTCTGAATTGATTTTCCCTGACGATACACAGGGATAATAAGAGAAAGAAGTTTAGGTACGCGTTTTTCCATAGGCGTAGTATAGCAAAAGAGAAAGAAAAAGAACCATCGAAACCGCTATATTTACTCCGATGACCTGGGATATCGTGCCATGAAACAGGACAAGAAGAATCGCTTGAAGCACAGCATATACCGACGTAATGATCCACACGTTTACCTTATCCATAGCCAGAAGTGTCTGAATTAAAATGCTTGAGAGAGAGAAAAAAGACATAAAAATAGCAAACGTCCCCATATATTGAGCCGCTCCGTAAAATGCTTTCCCAAATGCGAGCAGTACGATTTGAGGTGCGATAAAGTAGAAGGCCGTCAACCCAACGCAGACCATCCCGATGATGAATAGCCCGATAGCCACCAATCGCGAATGTCCCTGACCTCTTGCTTTCCGTTCCGATACTACCGGAAAAAGCACGAAACTTACGGCTCCGGTCGCATAAAATAGTACCTTTCCCAAAACTGAAAGCGACGCGTAGATACCGGCTTCAAAACTCGTAAAATAGTGCTTGACCAACAGCACATCCTGGCTAAAAAGAAGCGTGACTCCCAGTGTCGTAACAAACGCCGGAATACTAAAATTTAATGCTTCCTTACGATTAATCATCAACGGTTTTTCTTTTACGCGGGTAATAAACCCAAGAGGGATAAACGAAAGACCGTAAGCGATACTATTGGAAAAAATATTACTCACGAGTGTCCACCCCACGCCAAAATACGCAAATACTGCACCCAATACGAGACGGAGGGTCATGCCTATGGTGGTCAAAACGCTTGCGGCGGTAAACAACTGAAATCCCTGAATCGCGCTCCCATTGATGATACCCACCATAAATGTCGCAAAGATAAGATACAGCCATACGATATACCATGGAGACGCGATATGAAGAAATGTAGCCACTGCCTGTGAAAAAAAGAATATAAAAACCATCCCCACACCCTCCAACAGAAGTATTTTTATCGTCGCAACGCGGATGAGAAATCTTGCCTGCCCGTGTTCGCTTTTAGCCTTTAATGCAGAAAAAAACTTCACTAACACGGTTTGAATAACAGTGGACGGAACGTTCAGGATATAAAAAAGAGAAAGGAGTGCAGCAAGCTCTCCATAGCCTTCCGTACCGAGTATTCTCCCGACAAACAGGTGATACAGCCACCCTGCGATATTAGCAGCCATAGATCCCATAAGTACAATTGTGCTGTGCTTCAGGAGTGGATGATTGATAATTTTTTTTATGGCATTCATAAAAAAAATCGTTGATAGAAAAGCGTTCCGAGAGCAGCGATGCCGTCTCTCCACGTCAATTTTTTCCCTTCGGAAAATTTGCGGCCGAAGTAGGATATCGGGACTTCATAAATCTGATACCCTGCCATAAGAATTTTTGCCGTGAATTCCGGCTCGAAATCAAAACGCCTCGCTCGTATCGTTATAGCATCCAATATCGTGCGGCGAAAAACTTTATATCCCGTCTCCATGTCTGTAATGTTTGTGTTATACAGCACATTGGTCATAAGAGTCACAAATTTATTTCCCATCATGTATACATACATCGTAGAAAGATGCGGCCCTAAAAATCTGGATCCATAGACGACGCTGACTCTCTCGTCGTTAAACGGCGCCAATAACGTATTATAATCTTCCGGATTATACTCAAGATCCGCATCCTGGATGAGGATAATATCTCCGGTTGCTGCTGCAAACCCTTTTGCCACAGCCGCTCCCTTCCCCTGATTAACCGGAAGATGGATAACCGTGCATCGTTTTTCCCATTGTGCTAATCTTTCGCGCGTCCCATCCGTAGACCCATCATCAACGACAATTATTTGTTTTTTCCAGTTTTTTAATTTTCGGGAGAAAACCGACGAGAGTATGGCGTCTACCGAACCAACCTCGTTATACACCGGCATGATAATAGAAACTGTTTTCATAAATCTATGCAATAAAATATCCCTGTAAAAACGCCGTGGCCGCCAGTACAAATATCACGGCAAATATCATGGTTGCCAAAATCTTTATCCACGTATTATGCACGCTGCCGAAAATAAAAAAAAGAGGAAAAGCAGAAAGGATGTATCTGGGGACGGAAGAAAGCGTTCCGGTCAGCGTAGGCGTCACAAAAATTGCCAATGAATAAATGAGGTACGACATGCGGAATTTGCGTTTATACCCTAACCACAGAAGGCAAGCTCCCATCACAAGTACAAGGAATTCAAACAACGATACTGCATACGTCAATGTAAGCGGCGCGACTGATACAAAAATTTTCAGATACCGCCAAAGCACTTGAGGTAAAAAAATAATCGTATTACCGCTTCTCCCGGCCCCAAACGCAGGCTGGGCGTGAAAGAAAGCCAACGGATCACCAAGAGCGGCATTCAAATAGGCCATATAGGATAGAAGTCCAACAGGGATCAAACATATACCAACGAAATGCATCCAACTGTGAGTCTTCGGACGGTTTCGCACGTATTCCCAAAAAACTGCGGGAAATAAAAAAATTCCGAAAAACCTTGTGGCACTTGCCAGACAACCGCTTATCCCCGAAAGCAGCCACCATTGACGCTTTGCTGCATAGAGACAAAACGCAGATAACAATAAAAATAAGCTTTCCGTATAGGTCGCGGCAAAGAAAAAACTCGTCGGAAACAATAAAAACAGCATCAATGACCACCGTGCATTTTTTTTGTCGTTATCACGCGCAAGCACATAAAAAAGCAGGGTGCCGAAAAAAAACGACACATGAGAAATAAATAGAGAAACAGAGATATCGTCAACGCCGGATAATCTGGAGAGCCAACGAATAAGGAGCGGGTATAAAGGGAAAAAAGCCTGCTGATACGGTCCGTATCCCCCGCGTGCAATCGTAAGATAATACACGCCGTCAAAATTAGACCAGAAAGAAGGCCCAAGAAACCGCGTATAGAGAGGCCAAAACGCAGGAGCGGCGTTTTCTATTGTCCAAAGTGCGCCTCTCCAAAAAACAAACACGGCACTAATAAACGCGATCACCTGCCAACGCTTTTTCATAGACTGCTGCTGTTTCGGCAGCAACTTTTTTCCACGAAAATCGCTTCACCCATGCATATCCTTTTTGAATAAATTCTGTCCGCTGACTCGTTGATAACTTCTCTACATGAAATATTCCGTCCATAATACTTGATATATCAGAGGCATTGACCCGTAAAGACGAACCGGCAATTTCATCGAGACTTGACCCCCGAGCGCATATAACCGGACATCCGCATGCCATAGACTCGAGCACCGGCAACCCAAATCCTTCGGCAAATGAAGGCTGAATATACGCCGAAGCCAAACTGTAAAGCGCTGCTAAATCTTCATCCGGTACAAACCCTGGCTGTATAACTTCTCCTTCAACATGCAAAGCATGAATGAGCGCATTTATTTCGCGCACTTCAACGAGTTCTTCCTGTCTAAATGCCTTGCCCACCAGCACAAGCGCAACCCCCTTCGGTTTGGCCCGCAGCAAACCCAAGATATTTTTATTCCAATTGACATCGCCAACGTAGAGAATAAAGCGGTCCGGTAAAGAATATTTTTTTTGAACCGATGACCGCATGTCCCTGTCTGTAATCGGATGAAAAATTTCTGCCGGCGCCAAATGAACAACATCAACCAGGTTCTCCGTAAACCCAGCAATTGTTTCTATATCGCGCTTGGAAGCAATAGAATCTGTGATAATCCTTCGCGCACCTTTAAGCGAAAATTTTTGTACGCGCCATTTAATATCTCCGCGAATACCCCGGGGAAAATGCGACGGATACGCTAAAGGAATCAAATCATGCACCGTGACCACGACGGGTTTCGGCTTGAGTAAGGGAAGCGTGAGAAAAAATGGATCGAAATAGGGATAATGCACTAAATCAGCATCTTTGGGTAATTTCTGTCTTCGAGTAAAAAAAGAATACGAATGTTGACATTCATACTTCTCTAGCGCTTCAATGAGTAATCCGGTGTACGAACCGATTCCCCGATCTTTGTGGCCGCTTTTTAAAGGAGTAATATCAAGCGCTATGTGCATAGTACCTCTTGAGTATACTCAATCCACTAAGATACAACAAACTGGCAAGCGACAGAAGGTCAGCTCCGACCCGGACCGGAGTTTCGGTAAACAAAACACGAATTATGTGACTCCCCTTTCCAACCAAAAAAGATATGGTCCCGTCTTTTTTGTAATCAATGGCCTGTTTTTTTCCGTCGATCATGACAACCCATCCCGGAAAATATAAAATGTTTACCCTCACCATTGCGTCCTCTTTCATGTCTGCGGCAAGTAGCACCGAGAGCGGCTTTTTCGATTGCACGGTAACCGTTCCTTTTCCCTGTACTACGTCAACGAGCCGTACCGCACGGCTTGATTTCCAGGGCGACCAGACGGTAGAAAAACTATTTCCCAACGATGAAGTGCCGTCCGTAAATTCACGTTTTGATAAATAATACTCATCCGGTCGCGGCGCATAAAGAACGGGTTTGGTATAAGAAAAAGAAAGTATGACGGTAAGTATCATAGCGCCGATAAAAACCATACGCCAACGAAGCCGGGAGAATATTGTTGCAGTTAAAAACGGGGTTGCAACAATCACTACGGACAATAACCTCCATGGATACTGAAGATTAGTGAGGATCGGTATCCATTCCCAAATGGGCATACTGATCTCTACCAT
>JACREN010000033.1 GCA_016218255.1 Candidatus Gottesmanbacteria bacterium
TGTATACTCTTTCTGTTCACTTTATGGCGAACAGACGATTGTGATCGTGATTGTATGACTGGCACAGGGGTTTGTCAACACGCGATCATTACCACTCAGTCTCAGGGAAATTATTACAAAAAGAATCCTGGGGAAAACAAAATAAAATTTCGTTGCTATAGCAACCCAAGCCGAAAGAATCAGCTTCAAAAATTTATTTGACAAAAAAAATAAAGCTTGTTACCGTGTACCCATAGGCATCGCTCTTCTGTCCAAAAAGAACGCTGCCAATACGAAAAGGCATTACTACACGTAGCAACCCAAACCCAACGCTAGCGGTAGTGATGCTTTTTTTTGGTATGCACTTAGCGAGTCTTCGAGCTTAGTGCTACCAATCCGCCAAAGCTTGAGCGAAGGCGGATCTCTTCTTTACAACGTAAACACCGGTATACTTAACCCCTTCTCTTTCAGCTTCCGGAACTGATCCCGGACGTCTGCTTCAAACCGTCTGCGCTCCTCGACAAGCGGTGATATCCGCTTCATCTTTCCACCCATTTTCCAGCCTAAACCGGAAAACCCCAACCCTGCTAGCAGTAGCTTTATGTTCACTCATTCATTCAAACACGTGAAAAACCCCATGTCAAGTCCTATAGGAATTTTACTTGTGCAAAATCACTAGACTTATAGTTATTTACACGACATTTAGATTGCTACAATGATCCGAAAAATTCTGAAGAAAAAATTGTGGATAACTTGAGGATACTATTCCCTTCTTATTTCAGCCTTGCAAAAAACAGTTGGCCGGCTGCGGTCTGGTGGACCTTCGTAATCACGACAGCCACAGAATTCCCCACTTTTTCTTTGGCTTCATCGACCACGATCATTGTGCCATCCGCCAGATATCCAACACCCTGCTGACGCTCCTTTCCTTCGTGAGTAATTGCCACCGTGAGCTCTTCACCGGGGACAATCGCGATTTTAAGTGCACTCGCCAGATCTACCACGCTCAACACCTTCACCCCCTGGGCTCGCGCGAGCTGGGCTAAGTTAAAATCTATGGTAAGAAGGCGCACCTGCTGGTGTTTCCACCGCTTTGCCAGCTCGATGAGCTTATGATCCACCTCCGGCACATTCGCTACTTCTTC
Source organism: Candidatus Gottesmanbacteria bacterium (assembly GCA_016218255.1). GTDB lineage: Bacteria > Patescibacteriota > Microgenomatia > UBA10105 > UBA927 > JACREN01. Next base: position 1,125 of record JACREN010000033.1, read on the forward strand.
AGAGACAATTTTGGTCCGAAGAAACGGATTTTGTTTCTGGCTCCGCAGTTTACCGGCTACATCCAGCCCCCGTCTGCCTTTTGCCCGCCGCAAGCTATCACTCGTGTCCGCAAGATGCTGGACTTCCGCTAAAACAAACTGCGGGATCAATAAGGTACCAGTCAAAAATTCACTATTTACAATGGGAAGTATCCGACCATCGATAAGGACGCTTGTATCGACCAAAATCGGGTGTTCACCCAGGTCGAGCGGCTTTTTCCCCGCTGTTTCCGCCCGATGAAATGGCCGCACGGTAAATTGGCCAATGGTCGTAAGATTTTTTACAATCTCCCGCGCGAGCGCCTGGGTAAACCCCGGACTCACGTCAGAAGGAATCACCTTAGGATCTACTTTTTTCACGTTCGTATTGTATCACAGGAGTTTGCCTGCCTGTTGAAGATTCCGGGTGGCTTGGGGAGATACTACCGTGGTAAAACCCAAACGTTTGGCTTCTTTTATCCGCCTTTCTTCCCCGGCTACTCGTCGCACTTCGCCCAGAAGTCCCACTTCACCAAAAACTGCGGTCGCAGGGTCCAGCGGTTTATTTTTAAACGAAGAAAGTATCGCCATCGCGACTGCCAGGTCTGCTGCCGGCTCTTCAATCGTAAGTCCGCCGCTTACATTCACAAATACATCAAAAGTTCCCAATGGAATACTCAACCGCTTCTGCAAAATCGCCACCAATAGTTGCAGTCTGCCATAGTCAATACCATTTCCGACCCGGCGAGGCATAGCGAGTTGTGACGGAACCACAAGCGCTTGGATTTCGACCAAAAGCGGTCTGCTCCCTTCGACAATAACCGTGACAACTGACCCGGGGACATTTTTTACTCGATCCTGAAGAAACAATGCAGATGGATTGGTCACTTCTTTTAGTCCATTTTCTGCCATTTCGAAAATTCCCACTTCTTCCACTGCGCCAAACCGGTTCTTCAAAGTCCTGAGGATTCTGGCATTGGCAAACCGTTCTCCCTCTAAGTACAGCACCGTATCCACCATATGTTCGAGTACTTTAGGACCCGCAATCATCCCTTCTTTCGTCACATGACCAATGATGAAAATGGGGGTACCCTGGGATTTAGCGGCGGCGATAAGAAGCTCCGTCGAGTGCCGGATCTGCCCCACTGCCCCTGGCATACCGTCTAGGTCACTGGACGAAACCGTTTGAATGGAATCAACAATGACAAGATTTATCTTTTCCTGCTTCTCGCGTATCACGCCTACAATTGCTTCAGCGTTCGTTTCAGCAAGCATTTCAATATTCTCACCATTGATCCCTAACCGTTTTGCCCGCAGCTTCACCTGTTCAGCTGATTCTTCACCCGATACATACAAACCGCCAATACTGGCAAGTATATGGAGAACGAGGGTAGACTTTCCTATCCCTGGATCCCCAGCCAGCAACGTGACAGAACCCGGTACAACGCCCCCACCCATAACGCGGTCAAATTCCCCGTACCCACTCTTGCATCTATTTTTCTCTATATGCCGGATATCGACAAGTCTCTGTGGTTTCACTGAGTTGGTACGGTCATGCGCTGAGACATGGGTGCCTAGTCGCGCATCTTCTTTCACTGTCTCCACCAAGCTGTTCCATTCTCCACAATTCGGGCACTTCCCGTACCACTGCGGCGTATCATACCCACACTGCTGACATACGAAAGAACTTCTCAATTTCATATCAATACTACCAATACTACAAATACTACCAATAAGCCAATACTACCAATAAAAATCAACTATTTTGCCTTTGTATTGATTATTATTTTACTGATAATTTTGATAAGTTCTTCGCTTTCTTGGATAAGACCTGCAAGACGTGGAGCCAACTGAGGATACACTTCTGCAATAATTCGAAACCAATATCGAGTTTCTTTCAATTCTTTCCGAACAATAGTGCAAACATGGACAAAATCATTTTTCGTCGATGTCCCATCTGCCTCATTGTCATTTGCGCCGACAGAAGTCAATGATCGCGCATATTGATCAATGATTATTTTTGCCTCAATGGTTTTTGGAAGATATGGAATAACCTTTAATCCCCTTGCAGCAAAACGAAATATACGATCATGAATATCAATCTGTTGATTCATCCTCCTGATTATATCCTGTTTTTATTGGTAGTATTGGTAGTATTTGTTTATTGGATTATTGGTAGTATTTCTATCTGTATCCGATTGGTTTTTCCGTAAGTGTCATGGAAAGACTGATTTTCCGCTTATCCGGCTGGATATCTTCGACTGTACACTGGATCTCATTGCCGACTTTCTGCTCCTCACCAGGCGTTACTTTGCTGACATGGATCAAGCCTTCAATGCCAGGAGAGAGCGTCACAAAGATCCCGTATGGCGACACGCGGGATACTGTACCCGTCACGACACTGTCTTTTTCAAACATATCCAGCACATGCTCCCATGGGTCCGGAAGCAATTGCTTGAGCGACAATGTAAGCTTGCCGGTCATGGCATCCAGACCAATAATTTTCACTTTTACCGAATCCCCAACCTTGAGATACTGATTGGGGTCTTCCACTTTTTCCCACGCGATCTCAGAAATGTGGATCAGTCCTTCGATCTCGTGTTCGACTTCCCCTTTCGTGACTTTGAGCTTGGCAAAAGCACCAAACGGTACAACACCCGTAATCACCGCCTGTATGGATTCGCCGACTGTGAGTGCGTCGAGCACTTCTTTTTGCTTGGCAAGCGCTTCGCCTTCGGCCACTGCCCGCTGGGAAAACACCAACCGGTTACTCTCATGATCTACTTCCACAACTTTCGCCAGTACCCTTCGGCCTGAAATTTTATCGATTTGTTTGGAAAGTCCACCATCCAGCTGGGATTGCGGAATATATCCACGCAGCCCACCGTAATCGACTAAAATACCTCCTCGCACCGGTTCTTTGAGAATAATTTCCACCGGCTCACCGCTTTTTTGTTTAGCCGCGAGATCCGTCCATCGCTTCTCAAAAATACTCCGTCTGAGCGAAAGCACTGCCTGACCGCGGTCATTTTCCGCAACAATCACCTGTGCAATCACCGTATCGCCTGGCTTGAGCGCCATAAGCGCATCTTTATAGTTCTCCAACTCCCGGTCTATAACCACGCCTTCTGTTTTGCCACCCACATCTATCGTGATATCTTTGGGCGTCACGCGCGTGATTTTCCCCTCGACTACATCGCCTTTTTTGATACCTTTCAAGGTGTATCCTGTCATAGACAGGAGTTCTTCCATGGTTTGGGGAGATTTTGAAGATGAACTATGAGCTTTTTTCGTAGTTGCCATTCATGAATACCGCCTTTCGTTTAGAGTAGAGGTATTATACTGTATCTATATATTGGGATCAATACTTGATCACAAACTCTTTGAGGAGCTTTTTTTCCGTCTTTTCTTTGATAAATGCTTTTATTTCAAAATACTGTTCAATACCCGAGTGTTCCATTTTTTCCTTCAATAGCTCGTCCACCTGAAAAATGCCTGCGGAATTCGTCATCTGGATATTAATCTGGATCGGCCGGTCTTTGCCTTCCGTTATCTCAATGTGCTCAACGGCATAGGCAGAAAGTGAATGGATATTCACCTTCCCTGCCTCGTACGGGATACGGGAACGGCCGGAGCTCATATCGAGCGCATCGGCAATCCGCACAATACCTGCCTCACGGGTAAACGGCCTACCGTCGCTCCGGTGACTGATAATAGCGTGAAGCGTCTCCGATATCACAATCGTACGTTCAGACACTGGAAGGAAGCTCAAAATTTCCCGAAGCAACGTATTCGTGAGGAACAGACTGTATTCTTCATGATTGGCCCGGTGTATCGACATCCCAAGGTCATGAAAAATACTCGTCAGAACAACCACCACTTCAGCGTGCTCTGCCGTCAGCTTAAAATCTTTGACGATACTCATTTCAACCTTGTGCTTCTGCAGTATCCGCATAAGCCGGAGCGCAATGTTAGCGACAATCTGAAAATGCACCGGCCCGTGGTCGCTCATCCCCAACCGGTCGATCGCATTGATGTTGAGGATATTCCAGAGTGTCAAAATCTCCTCGCTTTCATTGATGCGACTCAAAACGGTGGCCAGAAGCGTATTTCCCTGGAGAGGAACGTGGATCGGAGATTTCACCTGATTATGGATCATATACTACATTGTACCACCGCTTACTGTGAAATTCTCCGGGGCCTGACTTTTCTAAACTACAAAGAGTTTTGCCGTTTCAATCGCTGAAATACGGCGAGGGATCGATAAAGCCGAGATAACCGTTATTTAAATCAGCTTTATTGGGTATGATAGCAAAGTGAAGATGTGGGCCGGTTACCATGCCGCTACTACCGGATAACCCAATAACGGTTCCGGCTCTTACCCTATCCCCCACAGACGTGCGGACTTCTCGAAGGTGAGCATATAGACTTTGCCCCACAGATGTTGAATTGTGACCGAAATACCAAAACCTCCATTGTCGCCTGATTGAATAACCGTGCCTGCTGCGGTGACAAGTACACTCGTTCCTTCCGGCAAGTCGTAGTCTATGCCGTTATGGCGAACCATCCTCCACTGACGATATTTTCTCTTGATTTCTTCGCTATCTGGAATCGCGCCAAATGCAAAACTTACGGGAAAATTTTCGCTAAAAGGAATCCGAAGATGAATCACTGCCATACCCCTAGTGTACCACCAAAAAAAACAGAATAGCCCCGGCGATGACCTATTTTCCCGGTCCCTTTAGAGACAGGTATTGTTGGCGCTAAGCCGTTTGACTTCCGAGTTCGGAATGGGATCGGGTCGGACCGGCTCGCTCAAATCACCGAGACAATTCTGTTTTCTTATCTTTTAAAGTAGTTGTTTCGTAAGGGATAACCCATCCGCCAGCTAGCGGGGATTCCCTTGCAATCATATTCATTGATCAGAACAAAGGTACGCAAAAATTGCATTTCCTCTGTTCTCTACAACTTCGACCGATTAGTACGAGTACACTAAACACCTTACGGTGCGTACATGTCTCGCCTATCAACCCCGTCATCTACGGGGGGTCTATAACGATTTTTCATCTTGGGGTGGGCTTGGCACTTGAGATGCTTTCAGCGCTTATCCCTTCCAGATCTAGCTACCCTACGATGCCGGTTGTCCGACAATAGGCACACCAGGGATCTGTTCCTCCCGGTCCTCTCGTACTAGGGAGAACTCCCCTCAAAAATCAAACGCTTGCACAGGATAGAGACCGACAAAAATGTTACTCGTTTTTCACGAGGTGCTATATTTCTATAGACACTCTGCATATCGCTATGCAGTTCGGACTATATCTTTCCAGATATTATCCCGCTTGGCGGGACCATCCGGATCTGACGTATAGTCTCTGAGGATTACTTGTAGAAATTATTCAATTGGAACTAGCCCATCATTTGCATCTTCGGGCTTCTCTTCTTCTAGCTGTTTTGCAAATGTTAGTGCTTCAGAAACTCTCCGATTGAGATCCTCGACTTTATCGGGGGTTAACTCAATAGGTTTTCCTCTCTCTTCACCTTCTGCAGGTCCTGCCATATTTTTCACCACCTTTCTACAAGTCTTTCCTGCTGATTGTCCGCAGTTGTGTATTTTTACCACATTGCGTGCGGTAACACAACATACTCGGAGTTTCCAGCATTTAGTCAGATTTTTCCCTCACATATTTTATGCTCAGGATGATTTCAATACTATATAACAGCAATAATATCTCGATGGGATTTCCAAAGAACATCGGAAATCGGACAGCTTTTTATTAGCGCGTTCTAATGCGCTAAAGTCTCACTGTCTCACGACGTTCTGAACCCAGCTCGCGTACCCTTTTAACCGGCGAACAGCCGGACCCTTGGGACCTTCTCCAGCCCCAGGATAGGATGAGCCGACATCGAGGTGCCAAACCGCCTCGTCGATATGGACTCTCGGAA
>JACREN010000035.1 GCA_016218255.1 Candidatus Gottesmanbacteria bacterium
ACGGTGGGGAGGTTGGTTTTGAGGGAAACGAATGATGGTGACACTTCATTGTTTCGTTCGTATATGGTTACTTTTCCAAATGATTTGGCTATGGTTATCGTTGGAATCTGGCTAAGCAGCGTTTTGGTTTGATCGATATACAGTGACCGGCCATGGTCTCGGGAGATCACATTTTCGTCTAACAAGAGATAGTGCACGTCATATTTACGGAGTACTGCATCAAACGCTGTCGCGTCTTCACTATAGAGCGCCTGCGATAGTTCCCAGTAATAGTTTTCGTTCATTGGGCTCCAGCGGTCATAATCACGGTCAAGGATTGGCTGGGGGATACCGAATTGTAAAAATCCCGCCCCCTGGTAGCCCCAGCTGTAATTTATCCAGTTCCAAAAGGAAAAAACGGGAAGGATCGCAACCCGGCGGTCCGGATTTTGTTTTTGGAACCACGAAAACGTATCAAAATATGCTGGTGGTATGTTCACCCGCATGGATGGGTGAACCAGATTTCCGCCAAACGCAGGGAGGAAATAATAAAACGATAGCACGATAATGGTTGCCTTTGTGACGCGGATTACCGATACCTGCTTAATCAGTCGAAGAATCTGCAGTAGGCCTATGCCGGCAAAGAGACTGGATGCGGCCATGTAGAGGATGGAAAATTTCGTAAACGAAAAACGCATCGCTTCTCCCAGTACCGGCGCGGACTCTTTTATGCGCGCAAGGACAAGTGTCATGGGCCATGTGCCGTTCAGTAGCATAAGAAACGGGATGATAAAAACAGGGGCAAAATTGAGAAGTATTCGTTGTTTTTTCCAAAGGGCGTAAACAAACCCTGTCCATACCAGAAAGAACACCGTGTATCCGTACGCCAGCGCAATCGGGTGACGCATCAGATGGTCACTCCAGGCGGCCATGACGTCAATTTGGGCATTTGTTTTGGGGTCTACAAGTTGCCAGTCAAACAGAAAGTTTTTGATGAGTGCCGCATCGGCAATGGTGCCGAATTTCTGGTTTTTGGCAAAGGCTTCATCAGAAAACAGAGCATTTACCTTTGATGTGCGTACGGCGTTACTTTTCGTTGCTACTGCATAGATGTTTGGTAGCAGCCAGTACGCATTGAGGAGCAGTATCGCGGTGATAAGCATCGTGCCGCGTTTGAGAGCGCGGAATTTTTGGTCAGAAGAGAGTATCCATGCGCCGACAAATAGGGTAAACACGCCAAAATACGCGTAAAAAAGCGTGGCCGTATGAGCTTGCGGTGCGGCCAAAAGCGTTATGAGCGTAAAGGCAAGAAATGATTTTCGCGACCCACTTTCCAAGGTCAGAAGTCCGGTGAAAAGCAGCCAAGGCAAGAGGGCGTAGTGAAATGCAAACATTTCGAGCGGGACGATGAAATGCTGGACTGTGCCCAGATTAAAAAGATAGGTGAGCGCGCAAAAAAATGCGATAAAATGCCTATGCGATCCGTGCTGTTTTATCAGGAGGTGTTCCGTAAGCCAATATATGCCTACCGGACCCACGGCCAATGTGACTAAAAATGATGCATAGCGGAGGAGATTAACAGGCATGAGAAATGATCCGAGAAAGAGAAGGAATACCCGCGGCAGATCCGCGATATGCGATTGGATCGCTACAGCCCCGAGGCCCTGGTCTGCCCGCCAAACGCCGGTAAATATCCGGGAAAATGCTAACGGGACGTTGAATTCAGGGTGCAGCGTATCCCAGCCGGAAAGAAAGGTTCCGGGTGTGTAATTGGCTCCGGCGACAATGCCGGCGATAAAGGCGAGAAGGAGTGGGTAGATAAAGAATTTTTTCATTGATTGTCTCTAACTAGTTATTGTAACTAATTAAGGACAATCAGGCATCACCAAGGTTTTTCGTAGCTAGGCTACAAAAAATTTGATGCTGATTGTGACTTGTTGGGTCGGGTACCTTCCTGTACTGTCGTTTCCTCGGGATATACCGAAGAATTCAGCCTTGGGCTTTCCCGACCTAACAAAGTCGTTGAGAGTGGCGGTGGTCTGCCACTCTCTCGTAGGGTCGCGTGCTCGGCGGGGAGCCATGGTGGCCTCCCTAGTTGTGTTCAACCAATACCCACTTCATGAGATCATCAGCCTTTACGCTGAACATTTGATACAAATGGGTATCCACATCAAACAACTTGATGATGGTTTCCGAGCAACCCAGCGCGCCGCAGTTCGTATACGATTTCGTAGCATCCGTAATCTGTGAACTGGCTTGCAATTGCTGCATTAACCAGTCGCGACTGACGTACGCGCCCACAGGCATATGGCTGTAAATCATGTGCCCTGGGATGAAATTCGTCACTTTCGCAGTTACGTTACGATCAGTATCTATTTTGCCGTCATCAATA
>JACREN010000008.1 GCA_016218255.1 Candidatus Gottesmanbacteria bacterium
GGTGAACGAAAGCTATGCGTCACAGAATTTTTACCTCATCTTTTGGCGGAAGTTCGGAGGACCATTGGTTGCGGACTATGACCTGCCTGCTTCTCCTATTGCCAAGCCTGCCTCCCGGCTAGCGCCGTATTATGTAAACGGCGACATGACGACGAGCGGAGACTGGACGGTGGCTGATGGGGAAACGATTGTCTTTTTGGTAGACGGAAATCTCACGCTTGGCGGAAAAGTGAATATCACCGGCACCGGATTTGTCTCTTTTATCGCCAGCGGCAATATAACCGTAGATCCGTCTGTGGGCGTGGCTGCGGCATCATCCAATCCTGCGCTCGAAGGAATCTATATCGCCAGCGGTACGTTTCAGTCCGGCTCATCCGGGGTTGGCACCGAGCGATTGGTCGTCAAAGGATCAGTGATTGCCAACAGCTTCCTCCTTCAGCGGGATCTGGGAGATACCAATACCACCACAGCTGCAGAGCTTTTCCTCTACAACCCGGCCCTTCTCTTCCACATGCCCAAAGACATGATGGACGTCCCCTACTTCTGGCAGGAGGTGGCACCGTAACATCGGAATGTACGGTGTAAACACCGTAACATCGGAATGTACGGTGTAAACACTGTAGCCTTTCGGGCATGGAGTAAACTCACTGAATCGCCTGATTGTGCAAAAAGAAATCATTGCCCGGTAAAGCGTAATCCGCTATACTATCAATATGCCAAAGCGTACGTATCAGCCGAAAAAGAAAAAGCGCGTGCGAACGCACGGGTTTCGCCAGCGCATGAAAACCGCAGGTGGACGGAAGGTGCTCAAGCATAGACGCCAGGTTGGGCGGAAACGATTGGCGCTGTAACATGCTCCCATTCGCCAACAGGCTCCCCTCTGAAACTATTAGGGAATTGCTCCGGTCCGGAAAACGGATATCCTGTGACTGGTATCAGTTGACGTATAAAAAAACCACAGGTATGCCAAGGTTTGGATTTATCGTCTCTACAAAAATAAACAAACGTGCGGTAGTCCGCAACCGCATCCGTAGATTGTTGCGCGAGTCTGCGCAGCACCTTTTGCCGGTATTGTCCGCCTGTGACTGCGTCGTGGTAGTGCAGAAAAATATTACCGAGAAAACAGAGATCGTGGTCGAACAGGGCATGCGCGATGTGTTCCAAGGAGCAGGATTATTGAAATGATTTATGAATATATTTGCGCTTTATAGAAAAATACGGCCGACATTTTTTCCCGGTTCGTCCTGTCGATTCTCCCCCACTTGCAGCGCATATACCGAGCAGGCAATTGGACGCTATGGTATAATCTATGGATTGTTTCTTGGGGTCAGACGCATCGTCCGATGCCACCCATGGAATAAAGGCGGATACGATCCATTAGTATGACCAATCCTACACTCTGGAATCAATTTTTGATTTGGCCCATCGTCAACGTGCTCGCGGCTTTTTATAAATTTTTTGAACGGCTGCACATCCCAGGTCCTTTGGGATTTGCAATAATTCTTCTTACCATATTTATCCGACTGATACTCTACCCCCTCATGAATGCGCAACTGAAAAGCGCGAAAAAAATGGCAGACCTCAAGCCGCATCTGGATGCGCTTCAGGTAAAACACAAAGACGATAAACAGAAATATCAGCAGGCGCAAATGGATCTCTATAAAGAACATGGCGTCAATCCTGCCGCCGGTTGTCTGCCGCTCCTCATCCAGATGCCCGTACTCATCGCCTTATATAATGTGTTTTATCAGGTGCTTGGAAACGGAAATCTTACTAAAGTGGTTGAGGAAATTAATCAGGTGGTCTATGTGCCCTTACTCCGGCTGACGAATTTTGACCTGACGTTTTTTGGTGCAAATCTGGGCGTAAAGCCGAGCGAGTGGCAGACGCAGGGATGGTGGCTTCTTTCTGTCCCGGTGATAACCGGACTACTTCAGTGGTGGCAGACGAAATTGATGATGCCCGCAGCATCAAATACTACCAATGCTTCCAATGATAAAGTGAAGCCTTCCCTCACCAAAGCTACGGCGGGCAAGGAGGAAAAGAAGGAAGATATGGGGGCTGAGATGCAGAAGCAGATGGCCATGATAACGCCGGTGATGTTTGGATTCTTTGCGCTGCAGTTTCCGCTCGGCCTGTCGCTCTACTGGAACATTTTCGGCCTTATGGGTATAATACAGCAACTTCGCGTGAACGCGAAGAATTGAGTATGGATCATACAGAAACGGTAAAAAAAGCGGCGGAAGATTTATTAACCAGGCTCGAAGTGACTGGTGACGTTTCCGTGGTAATTGATGAAACCGGCGCGTACCGCGTGCATATAGAAACGGAAGAAACGGGACTTCTCATTGGCTACCATGGTCGCACATTGGAAAGTTTTCAGATTATTCTTGGCATATTGGTGTCCAAGCAGACGGGAGAATGGACAAAAACCTATGTGAACGTCGGCGACTACCGCGAAAAACGCGAAGAAGCACTTATGCTTATGGCGCAGCGGGCCGCGGAACGCGCACTTGCTGTCGGCAGGCCTGTGGAGCTCGCTCACCTTTCCGCATCTGAGCGTCGTGTAATCCACCTGACGCTTTCCGGCGATGATCGTATTGAAACAGAATCTGTGGGTGACGGCGCCAGCCGGACACTGCTTGTAAAACCCAAGGCGTAAGCTATGATGGGTATGCATGAATCGCATACATAAGTTTTTTTTCTCCCTGCTTCTTATTTTTCTTCCAACGCAATTGGGATATCATGTTTGGCCGGACTGGGCCACCGTGTTGGGGCGACGGATAGATTACCTGTCCCCCACTATTTATTTTACGGACGTCCTCATTTTTTTCACATTGTTTTTCTGGTGTATCGAGTTATTGTCTCGAATCATGAAGAAAGAAAAAATTCCTTTTGACTTTTTCAGTATTCAGTTTTCAGTATTCAGTATTCTTTTTTGTTTCATGGCGGGACTGAATATTTTTTTTGCCGCGAACAGGCCCGTTGCGATCTATGCATGGATAAAATTCATTGAGTTTATGAGTCTTGGTTTTTATGTCATTAAAACCAGACCGTCAGAATTCATGATTCAGAATTCATTGTTCATCGGTGTTTTTTATTCTTCTCTTCTTGTCATTGCACAATTTATGTTTCAACATTCTATCGGCGGGCCGTTGTGGTGGCTGGGCGAGCGAACCTTCAATGTGGATACTCCCGGAATAGCACGGATTGCCATCGGCGGACAGGAGGTGCTCCGGCCGTATGCCACATTCCCCCACCCGAATGTTTTGGGAGGGTATCTGGCAGCGCTATTGCCGTTGCTAATTTACCGATTGCTCAAATTTACCAATGTAACCAATGGGAAAAAAATATTTTATGGGAGTACAACTTTTTTGGGACTGATAGCACTCGCGCTTACATTTAGCCGGAGTGCAATAGTGGTAGGAGGAATTGCAATGATGGCGGCGATTATGAGAATGCTGAATTCTGAATCACGAATCACGAATAAATTCAAAAGAAAATTATTGTTCTGTATTCAGTGTTCATTATTCAGTGTTCTGATTCTATTTTTTTTCATTGTTGTGGCCCGAATACATACTGTCGATGAATCCGTGGTTATCCGACAGGAGCTGAATGTTGCTGCGATGAAAATCTGGCGGTCGTCACCTATTGTCGGTGTGGGATTAGGAAATTTTCTCATCGAATTACCCAAGGTGCTCCCCACCCGCTCGGTATATTTCTTGCAACCGGTCCATAATATTTATCTTTTGCTACTGTCGCAAGTTGGCGTTGTGGGAATTGGATTCATTTTATTATTCGTCGTAAAGCAGTTGAAGCATGAATCAAGAATCATGAATATTTCAGTATTCAGTATGCTAGCGCTCGGCCTCGTCGACCACTACCCCCTCACATTGCAGCAGGGGCAATTGCTGCTCACGATTCTTCTTGCGCTTTCTTTGTGACGCGATACAATGTTTTCATGTTTACCAAACGGATTATTGTGTATAACACCGCGAGCCAGTTGGTTGGGAAAATTATCGGTGCTGCAACGTCATTTGCCGTCGCATTTTTTTTGGCGAAGTCTCTGGGGGCGGACGGATACGGGGATTTCACCAAGATTACCACGTTCGTCGTCCCATTTTATCTCATCGCCGACTTCGGACTTAATGCGATCATGCTGCAGAAACAGGATGCCTCGATCTGGTGGAATCGTTTGTTGGGGCTTCGCATGGTGGGCAGTGCCATTCTCATGTTCTTGGCGGTTTCTATCCTCGCCTTTTTGCCTCAGGGCAATAATCAGGGATATACCAATGCCGTGCGCCTTGGCATCATCCTGTTTGCGCCGTCAATATTTTTCCAGTCGATCATAACCACTGCCAATGCGTTCTTTCAGAAACGGCTGCGGTATGATGTGGCAACGGCTGCACTGGCTGCCGGTTCTCTGGTGACGGTTGTATTTCTTTTTGTTTTCCGTATGACAGTGACGGCAAGCATTCTAGCACAACTTGCCGGCATTGCGGCGACTGCGGCAGCGGCGCTGTATGGGGTAAAAAAATTTACACAACCCCTGCGTCCGGCATTTTCCCGGGAGAGTCTGACACAGCTACTTGTCCCCTCCTTGCCTCTAGGCATTACATTGCTTTTTAATCTTATTTATTTCCGGGCGGACAGCTTTGTCCTCACGCTGAGCCGGTCGACTGCCGATGTAGGAATTTATGGGTTGGCGTATAAAGTGTTTGAGGTCGCGCTCGTGATACCGACGTTTTTTATGAATGCTGTGTATCCACTTATGCTAAAGCATCAGAATTATGAATTGCGAATTATGAATTACGAATTCAAAAAAATATTTCAAAAATCTTTGTTATTCATGATTCTCACCTCAGTGTTCATGATTCCCGTATTTTGGTTCGCGGCCCCGCTGGTATCCTTTATCAAGCAAGACTTTAGTGCCAGTGTGCCGGCATTGCGCGTATTGTCGCTTGGGCTTCCGTTTTTCTTTGTCTCATCGCTTGTTATGTGGACGTTGATCACTCTCAAAAAACAAATTATCCTTATGGCGGTGTACGGTGCATCTATGGTAGTGAACATAATACTCAACATGTGGTTTGTACCGGAGCATGGATATATGGCCGCGGCATGGATTACGGTGGGGAGCGAGGGATTGGTATTGTTGTTATCTGGAATTGCTTTGATGAGAGAATTTAAAGTATGAAATTCATGATCCACACCGATGGGGGAGCGAGAGGAAATCCGGGACCGGCTGCAGTGGGGGTGGTTATAGAAATTTGCCAATTGAACCAACTACCCAATCCAACCAATAAAAAACCGGTAATTATTGAGTTTGGTAAGAGGATAGGTGAGACGACGAACAATGTGGCGGAATACACTGCGGTACGAGAGGCACTCAAAGAAGTCAAAAGTCAAAAGATAAAAGGAAAAAGTGAAGATCAAAAAACAAAAATAGAAATTCATTTCTGTTTGGATTCGATGCTCGTGGTGAATCAACTCAATGGAATATTTAAAGTGAAAGATGCTAAGCTTCGGGAACTGTTGGTGCAGGTGAAAATATTGGAAAGCGAAATCGGCGGTACAATAACGTATCAATATGTCCCGCGGGAGCAAAACCGCAGGGCGGATTACTTTGTGAACCACGCTCTGGATACGCTCATGTCTTCTTCTCAATCTAATTCACGCGTATAATTCACGCGATTGATTGTTTTCGGTGGGCCAGTTTGCCATAATAAAGCCACACCCTATGTCTCCTCACACTGCTCATGCCGTGAATGAAGCACATGCTGATGGCGCTCTGGCGCGCGTAGACGCGCAGGACGAATCCCTTGCTGCCCCAATCAGGGAATTTCTTTCCTCTCAGGGCTGTGTGGTGACATCGCGTGAACAGGCGGGGGTGACACCTCAATATCACATCATGGTAGGTTCCTCGGATTTCGTGAAAGAAATTTTGTTTTCCCTGCGGGAATCCACAGAGAAGCGCATTGCAATAGTCTGGGATTCAATTCCCGATATAGGGCCTGTCGCTACCCGTACCCGAACAAAAATTGTGCGTGTGGATGCCCGGCCGTTTACGACCGCAGACGTGGAATCGTTTTTTACTTTCTTTTTTACCTCACGGGAAATGCTTTTGGACGTGCGTGTACATCGGGATGAACCGGTGGTGGAACCCCTGCCGCGGGTGTTATCCAGCGGAGACGAAGAGCGGGTGGGGGGACTGATCCGGGAAATTTTTGACGTGGCTCCGGTTGAGGAAAAACCGAAGAGACGCACGGCGCACCGTGTGCCGCTGGTGGTGGGACTGATCGCGGGCATCTTTTGTATGGTACTGTTTCCGCTCGTATGGTTTGCTGCCGGAATCGGTATTTCTGCCGGACTTTTGGGTTATAGTGCGTCGCAGTGGAAAGCGGGAAAGACAGACCGTGCCGTGTGGTTGGCGACTGCAGGATTTTATTGGGTGAAGCAGGCGGAATGGGCGCTTGGGATAGTATCATTGCCAGCCAGGACAGCAGGACTGGGGGATGCGGTGCGTGGACCCGAGCGGTTGGTCTCGTTTCTTTCGGATGTCGGACTTGGCTTGGGTCGTCTAAAGGATGTGGCCGATGATGCAAAGTTGGCGGCTTCAACGCTGTTGCGCGCAGATGCGGCAGGGGCAGGAGAATCCGCCGCCGTAGCGATTGGACGGCTGCGCACATCGGTGGGCGCGGTGCAGAATCATTTCAGTCTGGCCTCGGCTCAGTTGGGGATATTGCTTCGGGATCGTACCTTTCCGTTTTCTGTGAATTCTCTGTATTCGCTGGGTGAAAAAGGAGAAAAGGCGATACGCGGTGGACGCAAAAACTTATCTTTTGCAGAGCAGCTCCTGGCGTTGTATCCATTGGTGGGTGGGTTCCGAACCAAACAAGTGTATTTGATTCTTCTGCAAAACAGCATGGAGCTACGCCCCGGCGGCGGATTTATCGGAAGCATCATGCAGGTGACGGTAGAAGACGGAAAGATGATTGAGATGAATCTGCAGGATGTGTACGCCATAGACGGACAACTGAAGGGTCATGTGGATCCGCCGGTCGGCGTGAAAGAACTGCTTGCTCAGGAACACTGGTATCTGCGTGACAGTAATTGGGATCCGGACTTTCGCGTGAGCGGTGAGCGGGCGCGTTGGTTTTATGAGAAGGAAACCGGCGTGGCGGTGGACGGCGTGATCGCGGTGAGCCTACCGTTTTTGACTGATTTATTGAGCGTGACCGGACCGCTGACGCTTTCGGATTACGATGACCGGATAACGGCAGATAATTTTTTTGGTAAGGCCGTGTTTTACACCCAGTCTGAGTTTTTTCCCGGTTCAACCCAGAAAAAGGATTTTTTAGGAAGCGTCACCAGTGCTCTTTTTGAGGTACTGATGCGGGATCGGAAAGTATCTACGCCGCTTCTTTTCCGTGCTGCTGCTTCTGCGCTTGAGCGCCGAAATTTACAGTTTTATTTCGGGGGATCAGAGACAGAGCGACTCGTTGAGCGGTTCGGGTGGGCGGGGAGTGTGTTTGCACAAGAAGGATGTTTGTCCGTTCCGACCTGTGTCTTTGACCCGCTGCTGGTTTCTGAGGCGAACGTTTCCGTAAACAAAGCGAATGCGTTTGTCACGCGTGCCCGCACGAGAACCGTGGAATTCAAAGAAGACGGATCGTTCGTCGAGACATTACTCATCACCTGGCGAAATCCTTCTGGTGGACCGCCAAGGGATGCCGGAGGAAGTTACCGTGCATATATGCAGTTGGTAGTGCCGCAGGATGCAGTGGGATTTGACGTACTGGTGGACGGCAAGCCCGCTGGCATTCGAACGTCAAAAAACCGGTCCGCACCGGTACCGTATTGGGAGTCCTTGAGCCGTGATGATCGAAACAGTATTGCAGTGGCGGTGGATATACCAGCCGGAGGGCAGGCCCAGCTTTCCGTATCATACCGAAGGGGGACACTGTTGGCATGGGATAGTCAGGTAGCCTGGTATGAACTTACGGAGCAAAAGCAAGCCGGGGCCGCAGATGAGCCGTGGCAGCTGGTGATCCGGTATCCTATTTTTTGGCAGGCGGATGCTTCGGGCGGGAATGGTACAGTGCCACAAGAAAGCTTTCTTGCAAAAGAAGCACAACTGACGTACAATAGCACTCTATCCGCTGACCAGGATATTCGTATCCGGTTCGTAAAATAATTCATGAAAAAATATACCCTCAGCGCTGAAAAAAGAACACTCGTCGGCCGTAAGGTAAAAAATCTACGCAAGCAGGGTTTGCTGCCTGCTACTATTTATGGGAGAAAAGTCACCAGTGTCACATTGACGATCCGGGCTGATGATTTTGCGAAACTCTATAAAAGTGCCGGAGAGACCGGACTGGTGGAGTTAACCGCTGCAGGCGCCGTACATCCTGTGCTTATTCACACGGTGCAGCGTGACGCCATGACACATGCGCCGCTCCATGTGGAATTTTTACAGGTGGATCTAAAAGAAAAAGTGAAAACAAAAGTGCCGTTGGCCTTTACAGGAATCGCCCCTGCAGTAGCTCAGCGTCTGGGTGTCCTTCTGACCGTTCTTGATGAGGTAGAGGTGGAAGCGCTGCCGACGGATCTTCCGGAGCGTATAGACGTGGATGTGTCAGGTTTGGCTGATGTCAATAAAGAGCTAAAGGTGTCTGACGTGAAAGCGCCTTCGGGTGTGGTAATTTTGTCTGACCCTGCGTTGACGCTCGTAAAGATCGGGTCACTCGTTTCTAAAGAAGCGGAAGCTCAAGCAGCGGCAGATGCTGCAATAGCGGCTGCCGCAGTACCCGCGGAGGGCGTCCCGCCTGGCGGGACCGAAGCAGCAACGACCGGAGAGAGTCCAGCGCCTGAAGCAACCAAGGCCACGGAAGCGAAATAATTTACTGTATAAGCGTGGCAAACTCCTGATATATCGGAAACCCCGGATCGATTGTCTGTATATTCCCAATATATTTTTTTGTTTCTTCGGTATATCCCAGTTGATAGCCCAGAGCTGCGAGGGCGACGTAGGCGTCCCGGTAATCCGGTTTTTCTCTAATGACTTCTTGCCAGAAGTGGTACGCCTGTTCCAGTCTGGCCGGTTCATTTTCCCATGCGGCGAGTATGTCTCTGGGGTTGGCTTGTGCTCCTAACACGGCTGAGCCTTCGCTTGCCAGCAACAGTTCCTGTTTTGCTTTGTCAAATATGCCATTTTGCCTGTACCATTGGGCCAGTTTGATATGAGCAGCACTGGATGCGGTCGGCTGCATGACCGCTACAAGAAGCTGCTGAAATCCTACTGGGGGCGAAGATAGAGCGATGGCGCTGTTGTACGCAATTAGGGCTGTCAATATGCCCCAAAGTGAAAGTTCGCGGAAAACAGAAATTGCTGTTGCGGAGATAAATCGGGAAATATGCGGTAATTGTAGGCTCATAGTACGAAGTATGCTATCATTGTAAAAAGGGAGAAGAAGAAAAGCAATGGGACAATTACAGGCATTAGAATTATTGGAAAAACAGTATCCTCACGCACGAATCGTGCTCCGATACAGGAACCCCTGGGAACTTTTGGTTGCAGTCATATTGTCCGCCCAATGCACGGACGTGACGGTGAACAAGGTGACAGATAAACTGTTTCAGAAATATACGGAGCTTGACGATTATATAAGCGCAAGCCTACAGGATTTTGAGCAGGATATCAAATCTACCGGCTTTTATCACAATAAAGCGAAAAATATCTTAGCGGCAGCAAAATTGGTAAAGGAAAAATTTGGCGGTATAGTGCCAAAAACGATGGAGGAAATATTGATTCTTCCCGGGGTTGCCCGGAAAACCGCCAATGTGGTATTGGGTAATGCTTATGGAGTGGTGGAGGGGATAGCGGTAGATACCCACGTACTACGGCTTTCACAGCGGTTGCGATTGGTGGACCTGGAAAAAATCGGGGGAAAGAATTTTGTGGAATTTGAAAAGGCTGGGAAGAGGGTGATTGATTATAAAAAAGATGCGGATCCGGTGAAAATTGAGGCAGAGCTCATGAAGATAATTCCCAGAAAGAATTGGTTTAAGACCACGTATCAACTGATTGATCACGGCCGGGCGGTGTGCCGCGCACAATATCCGGACTGCGGCCACTGCCTGCTACGGGCAGTGTGTCCTGCTTCCCGCCTGTAGTGTAATTTGGGTTGCCAAATAGGCCTATTTCGTGTACATTGTACGGACCTATGGGATCAGCTTTAGCAGAAATCCGTGAGCGCAGCAGAATAGTCGTAGATGAAAAGGAATACCAGACTGGGGTACGGTCTATAGAGATGCTCCGGCGGGAGTTGGGCGAGAATGTGCCCACAGCTGCATACATACGGCAATTCCGGCCGGATGCTGGGTTATTTCTTCATCCTGAGATTGCATTTAATCCGTATGATCCGCACAACATCGCTCATGTGGCGCGGACCCAGATAGCGGGGGCGTGTATCGCGCGAGTCCAGTTGCGACGCAATCCGCGTGCGTATATTGTGGAACAATTTGTGCTTCACGCGTTAGCATGGCACGATATTGCGGTGGACGGAGATGAAGGGTATGAAGCTCATGCGAGTCGGGCGGTGACGCGAATAGAAGAAAAAGGTCAGCAGACGAAATTTTATTCGGCTCAGTGGTTACAGATACGGGAGCTTATGCGGCACCACATGCGCCGTGATGATCCCGCGCTAGATGAAATGCCGTTGAATCTGCTGGCGATGCTCAATGATGTGCGGGATGCCGATGCCAGCGACCTGATGCGTCCACCCATTTATGAACCGTTGAATCGCATAGTACTGCGAACCGCAGAGGCAGTGGAGTTTCAGCTTCCGCTGATTTCACAGCATATTCAAATGGTGGCTGCGAGTATATCCGGTGACATATATGAGGCACAGTTTGCGGCAGCGGAGCGGATAGGACTCCTGCGGGTATCCGAACCGCGACCGTAACAGGAGAAAATATTTGCTATACTGTGGGCATGAAAACCGGCAAGCGCCTGGCAGCACTCGACATCCTCAAGGCGGTTGCTATTTTTCTGGTTTGTTTTCGGCCGCCCATTGCAGCACCATAAACCAATGTGGTATGCTTCTGTCTATGCCAAAAAAGAAAACCGCTCTCACGTCACTGAAAGCACAGAAAAAGCAGATTGAAGATCTTGTTCCCATGATGCCGCCGGAAAAAAAGAAGATGCCGACAAAATGGGTATGGGTGGTCGTGATTGCTCTGGGTCTAATTGGTGTCGCGTGGATGAATAAAGGCATGGTTGTCGCGGCTGTAGTAAACGGCAAGCCGGTGTTTCGATGGGATCTCAACCGCGTGATGACCGCTAGATATGGTGAGCAGACGCTTGAGGGGATGATAAGTGAGCAATTGATCGCTGACGCGGCGAAGTCGTCCGGCGTCGTGGTGTCAAAAGAAGACGTGGATACAAAAGTCGCGGATGTGTTGAAAAGCTTGGGTAGCAATGTGAGTCTGGATGATCTGTTGAAATACCAGGGTATGACGAAGTCGGATTTTGAAAACCAGATCCGTCTGCAGCTGACCGTAGAAAAAGTTTTGGGCCGGGATCTTGAGATTGCCGACGCGGATGTTGATGCGTTTATCGCCGCCAACCGTGCAACGCTTGTTTCCACCGATGCCGCGGCACTCCGACAGGAAGCCAAAAACGCGATCACGTCCCAAAAAGTGAGCGAGAAGCTTCAACCATGGTTTATGGAGCTCAAGGACAAGGCAAAAATCACCAAATTCCTCTAAACGCGGTATAATACGCACCATGAAAACATGGCAGATGCTGAAGACTCATCCTGAATTATGGGAACGGTATTTTATCCGCGAAAAAGTTCTTACCGCGATCCGGCGGTTTTTTTTGGACCGGAAATTTCATGAAGTCGAAACGCCGTATCTGACCGGTTCGCTTCCGCCGGAATCGTATCTGGATATATTTGAGACGACTCTTCTGGACCGAAACCGGAAATCTATGCGGGCGTACCTTCCGACTTCGCCTGAACCGTTTATCAAAAAGCTTCTCGTTGCCGGTATCGGCAATTGTTTTGCCATTCCCAAGAGCTTCCGTAACACAGAAGACAAAAGCTGCACCCATAATCCGGAATTTACCATTCTTGAGTGGTACCGCGTGAATGCAGATTATTCGGACATCATGGCGGACTGCGAGGAATTGGTGCTTTTTATAAACGCGTACCTGCAGCGGAGCCAAAAACCCCCCAGCGCGGTATCGCTAAAGCCAACAGAGTTGACATACCAGGGAAAGCGCGTGGATATATCGACCCCTTGGGAGCGACTGACAGTGAGTGAAGCATGTATGAAGTATGCGAAAATAGATTTGGGGGCAACACTGACGCGTTCGTCCATAGCGGAGATAGCTAAGAAAAAAGGGTATCAGGTGGATGAGAATGATAGTTGGGAAGAACTGTTTCATCTAATTTTTCTCAACGAAGTAGAGCCTAATCTTGGACGAGGGAAACCCACAATTATCTATGATTACCCTGTGCAGCTTGCGGCATTAGCACGCACAAAATCCGGCGACCCCAGGTTTGCCGAGCGGTTTGAATTTTATATCGAAGGCTTGGAATTGGGTGATGCCTATAGTGAACTGACAGACGCCCAAGAACAGCTTCAGCGGTTTCGTGAGGAAGAGGCGGAGCGTAAGCGGTTAGGAAAAACGGAACACCCGGTTGATATGGATTTCATTGACGCACTGAAGGTGGGTATGCCGCCGGCTGGAGGAATAGCTGTGGGTGTGGATCGCCTGATTATGCTTTTTGCCGATACTACGGATATTGCCGATACGTTATTTTTCCCCATGCGGGATTTATTTGACGCATGATGAATACATCTGTGATTGCGACGGTTCCTCCCCGTGTTACCTTGGTCGCGGTGACCAAGACATTGCCTGCGTCCTCGATTGTTGAAGCGTACCGGCAGGGCATCCGGCACTTCGGGGAAAATTACGTCGGTGAGTTCGAAAAAAAATATGCGCAGCTTCCGAAGGAAATACAACAAGGCGCCACCTTTCATATGATCGGCCATGTACAGTCGCGGAAGATAAAAAAAGTTGCGGAACTTTTTGACTGGGTGGATTCGGTGGATAGTGTTAAGTTGGCGCAAAAATTGGATGAGGCAGCAGGGAAGCTACACAAAAAACTTCATGTCCTTTTTCAAATCAATATATCAGGGGAGGCCAAAAAATCAGGTTTTCATCATGTTAACATGTTACCATGTGAACATATCCCATACCGCAACATGTCAGTTGAGGGTCTCATGACGATGCCGCCGGCAGTAACGGATCCGGAGGGGAGCAGAAACATATTTCGGTCGTTGAAACATTTTTCGGAAACAGTACGGAAAAAACAACCTGCGATCGGGTCCGTGTTGTCTATGGGAACGAGTCAGGATTATCAGGTGGCAATTGATGAGGGGGCTACTATGGTTCGGTTGGGTACCATGCTCTTCGGGGAACGGGAAAAGAAGAGTAATTTGTGATTTCACTCGTATTTTGAGATAATGCGCGTAATCCCAGAGGGGATTTTCTTTTATGTCCACCATTTCGACTGCTGATTTTACCAAGGGGATGTTTATAGAATTTAAAGGCGAGCCGCACCTGATTGTGGAGTTTCAGCATGTGAATCCGGGGAAGGGAAGCGCGTTTGTCCGTACCCGATTAAAGAGTCTAAAAACCGGCAAAGTGCAGGAATTTACCTACAAATCCGGTGAATCCGTCGTTGAGGTGCCGGTGGCAACCCGCGAAATGCAGTACCTGTATAAAGAAGGAAATAGCTATCTTTTTATGGATAATTTTAGTTATGAACAGTTTAATCTCCCAGCGTTGCTTTTGGGCGATTACGTCAACTACCTGAAGCCCAATGATACATATCAAATATTAATTAATGGTGATGAAGCCGTGGGCGTGCGGTTTCCCAAGAAAGTTCGGCTCCTGGTGACTGAGGCGGATGAGGGGGCAAAAGGCAACACAGTGTCGGGTGCGACCAAAACCGTGATGGTGGAAACCGGCGCCATGGTGACCGTGCCGCTTTTTATTAAACAGGGTGATACGATTGCAATAGATCCTGAGACCGGCTCATACCTGGAGCGCGCATGATATACTTCCTTCATGGAAGAAAAAAGCATTGATATTTCCCGGGGTAAAATGACATATTTGGTTTGCGGGAACGGTCCGCCGTTGGTATTTCTTCATGGTGGATTGTCTAGCGCGCGCGGATATATTCCTTTCATAGAATTATTGGGGAAATCTTTTCGGGTAATTGCGCCGACGCATCCTGGGCATGGCGATTCATTTGCGTTGCCTAAAAAATGGGAACTTGATGATTTTGGGTCGTCCTATCATGATTTTTTTGAAACATTGAATTTGGGACCTGTTCCCGTAGTGGGCCATTCGTTTGGCGGCACGATTGGATTTTTGCTTGCGTCTCGTAGGGATGCGTCGTCTCTGATTGTCATGGATTCGCTTGGATTGCCTATTAGCCTTTCTATGAAAAAATATGTGCAGGCTCTCACGCACGAAGGAAAGGCCATGCTTGCGGGTATCAAAAAACGTAAACAGTTTACCGACATGCTTTCCTCCTCTAGCACCATATTGTATAGCAGCATGAAGCACCCGGAGAATGCTTCATGGCTTCATTCGTACGGTCCGAATTTAGATATGCGCGATATTTTAACCTCTCTCACGTGTCATGTTGATCTTCTCTGGGGAGAAGATGATGCAATTGTGCCGGTCGCCATAGGATACGAAATGCACAGAATGCTGCGGGATTCTACCTTAACAATATTTCCCGATAAAGGCCATACGTACATGGTGACGGATCCGGAGTTTGCCTGTAGCGAAATACTCTTGCGTTGCCGTACGATTGCACGATGAACACATTCCGAACATTTTTTCATTTTCGTATCGTGGGTGCGCTATTGGCTGGTTTAGTCATTGTGTTTGTCGGATGGCAAGGGTGGCAAATGAATCAGAATTTGCAGCAGGAGCAATTAGTGCTGCGGAAGCAGACAGAACAGCTGAGTCAGGAGCTCTCGGATTTGAAGCATCAGGATCAGTATGTCATCAACCAAAAACTGGAAGAAGAAATCGGTAGTATACAAAAAACATACGGCGATGCCGTAGGATCATATGAGGAATTATTGCTATGGAAACCATACGCGAAAGATACATCGAAACTCGATGAATTATTTGCTGATGCTTTGGCGATGTTGGCGAAACGAAATTATGCATCTGCATCTGCTGTTATTGCGGCTCTCCGAACAGGAATCAGGGAGGAGCGCGCAAAAAATGCTGCAGTAAGCTCTGTGCCGGCAAATGTAGCGGTAAATAACGCAGCGCCCGCCAGCGGATACAGCCGGCAGCGGGTGGATACGGACGCAGGATCGTTTTTGGTTGATATAATTGCAGGAGATTTATCCTCTACTCGTGTGATTGTCGACACTGCGTCGGACGGGACGTGTACAAAAGATTGCCCCGTCACTTCCCTGGGGGATTACGTTTCCCGCAGTGGAGCATATGCCGGTGTGAACGGTTCATATTTTTGTCCTGCTGAATACCCCAGTTGTACGGACAAGAAAAATTCCTTTGATACACTCCTTATGAACAAAAACAAAGTGTACTTTAATTCCGACAACAACGTGTATAGTACAGTACCGGCAGTTATATTTTTGGGCGGGTCCGTGCGGTTCGTTGGGCAGTCGCTTGAGTGGGGGAGGGATACGGGCGTGGATGGAGTGATAGCGAATCGGCCTGCATTAGTGATGGGCGGGAACATTGTATTTAGTGGTGAAGGGGAGCCAAAAGAGGGAAATCGCGGGAACAGAAGCTTTGTCGCAAACAAGGGAAATGTGGTTTATATAGGCGTCGTGCATGGTGCAAGTGTCGCTGAGTCCGCTAAAGTTATGAAAGCGTTGGGAATGGATAATGCGCTGAATTTGGATAATGGCGGATCGACTGCACTCTGGAGCGGCGGATACCGAGTTGGCCCCGGACGCAATATCCCCAATGCGATTTTATTTGTGAGAAAGTGATTGACAATCACGTGGCGCGGGTGAAACAATAAATTGGTATGGACGAGCCATTAACGTACGAAGAAACACCAGTCATTGAACCCATCCCACCTATGCCTTCGTCCGGAAAGCCGTCAGTATCGTCTCAGCCACAATCCGCACCAGAGCCGTTTGTCCCTGTGCAGCCCACGCCGCCTATGCCGCATCGCGCCCGTGGGTCTTTTTTAAACACGCTGGGGTATCTGATTTTGTTTATTTTGTTGTTTGTGCTGGGAATTTGGTTGTCCACGGTTGTTCGGCAATATCTGCCTAGCGGACAGCCTGCGGTCGTTCCCACGCCGTCCAGTGGTGCCAGTCTAGAAAACGCCCGCCCGTTAACTCCTGATGATCCGTACGCAGGATGGGAAACGCATTTCATCATAAGCGGCATAACTCGTGAACCGGTTGTCAATATTTCTTTTAAACTGCCTCCTGATGTTTTGGCGCCGATTTGCGACGGCACAGGATGTCCATCTCAGGGGACGTATTTGCCGGGTGGTACGCGTTTGACCGTGGCTGCGCGTGGCGCGGGCCAAACGCTCCGCGATTACCGGGGGGCGGTAGTTACGGATGCTCTGGGCCAGCCGTTTGTCACAAAAGATGCCACGACTGCAGGTAAAATGGGTGTGACTTTTAGCGGTGCATTTAATGGTACGACGGTAGGCGGCTATGCGTTTAGCAGAATGCGGGGGGAGATGATACCGGTTTCCGAGGTGCTTTCTCTTGAGTTTAACCACTTTACCCCGAGCGGAATAACCGCGGATTTTGATGCGGATGACGTGGTGTTTGAGAAAATTCTCAAAACCATCAATCTGAACACTCCTACAGCAACGACGGCCACGGAGCTACGATGAGGGGAATGCCATTCCAGCCTGGGATTTTTTGATACACCGCTTCCGTCACAAAAGGCATGAACGGATGGAGCAGTTTGAGAGTCATAAAAAAGACATGACGGACTACGGCAAGCGCTTGTGCGTCTCCGGCCTTGAACCGCTCTTTATTTTTTTCTACATGCACGTCGGCAAGCCGGTGCCAGGTGAAATCATACAGTTTCTGTGCGGCATCGGAAAAACGGTACCGCTCAATATCTTTCGTGACTCCTGCGGCAAGCATATTCACTTCTGATATGATGCGTTTGTCGTTGGGATCGGTTAATTTTTTATGCATTGTTTCATCATAATAAGGGACTTCTTCGTTTCCCGTTTGATTCCGGGAATCCAAAGGATTCCCGGAATCTTTACTGGCTGAATCCAGATTCATGGAGATGAATCTTCCGATGTTCCACAGTTTGTTTGCAAAATTCCGCATGCCGCGCACTTTATCGTCTGAAATGGAAATGTCGCTGCCGGGGGCAGCGCCGAAGATAAGGGCAAACCGGAGTGCATCCGCGCCGTATTTGTCTACCATTTCAATGGGATTCATGACATTGCCTTTGGATTTACTCATCTTCTGGCCTTTGGCATCGACCACACGACTGTGGAGATGAATAACCTCAAACGGTACGTTGCCGGTCCGGTATAAGCCTATCATCATCATGCGGGCGACCCAGAAAAACAGAATGTCCCACATGGTGTCCAGTACAGACGTAGGGTAGAAATAGGTGAAATCTTCATGATCCGGAAATCCCAATGTCGTCATCGGCCACTGGCTGGAGAGAAACCACGTATCAAATGTATCGGTTTCCTGGATGACATCCGTCCCGCCGCAGGCTTTGCAGGCGGAAGAATCGAGCGCGTACGTGGTGCCGATAGGAGCCATAACGGTCTGGATACCAGATGAAATTTCTTCGACCGTGTGCGCCCTTTTTACTTCCTGGTATGTTCCGGATGTTTTCGCGCCATTTTTGGCAATAAACGAAAGATGCACGGACGGATTGCAGTCCAGGCAATACCAGATGGGGATACGCGGACCCCAGACAACCTGCCGGCTGATGTTCCAGTCCAGGATGTTTTTTAGCCAGTCAAAATACATTTTTTCAAACCGTTTGAGTGGCTTGATGACGGTTTTTTTCTTTTTTACGGCGTCTGCGGCTGCATCTGCGAGCGGCTTGGCTTTGACGTACCACTGGGGGATTGGGAGTGGTTCCAGTACCGTGCCGCACTTGTAGCACACGCCGACCGTGTGGAGATACTTGGTGTCAATGTGATCCATAAGTCCTTTGGCAGCTAAGTCCTCTGCTACTTTGGTGCGGGCTGCTTTCACTTTCATGCCTGCGTAAGGGCCGGCAATTGCCGTGAGCCGTCCGTCAAATCCGATGACGCGTTTCATGTCCAAGTTATGGCGTTTACCCATATCAAAATCTTTGTGGTCATGGGCCGGGGTGACTTTGGCAACTCCCGTGCCAAATTTCGGATCAATGAGTTCATCGGCAATCACTTTGACAGTAAATGTTCCAAGAAGTCCCTCGACCTCAATCTCTTTGCCCACCCAGTCTTTGTACCGTTTGTCTTTAGGGTGGACAGCGACTGCAGTATCGCCAAATTTCGTTTCCGGTCGTACAGTCGCCAGGACAAACGGGCCGTATTTCATGTAATAGAGAGGATCTGTTTGTTCGACGTGTTTGACTTCAAGATCCGAAAAACCGGTGCCGCATTTGGTACAGAAATTGACCAGTCGTTCGTCCCTGTATGCAAGTCCATCGGCGTGGAGTTTTCGAAATGTATCCAGAATGATTGCTACAATATCCGGATCCAGCGAGTAGCGGTACCGGGTCCAGTCCAGCGAAAAACCAAGCCGTTTCATCTGGTCGCGATTCACGGTTTTATTTTTTTCGACAAATTCGGCAATCATTTGGTACAGGGTCGCCCGGTCAAAATCAAAGCGGCTCTTGTCTTGTTTGGCTAGCTGTTTCTCAAATACATATTGGGTTTCAATGCCTGCATGGTCGCCGCCGGGGAGCCAGAGCGTGGGGTCACCCTTCATTCGGTGATAGCGGACGAGAATATCCTGCACGGTAAAGAGGGCGTGGCCCATGTGCATAGGATCATTGGCGTTGGGGAGGGGCAGGAGAATAGTGAATGGCTTCTTTGTCTTGTCTATTTTCGGAGTAAAATAGCCGCCCTCTTCCCACAGCCGGTAGACCCGTTCCTCCGTCGACTTGGGGTCGTATGCTTTATCCATGGCACTATTGTACCTGTTTTGCTTGACCTTTTTCCAGAGCGAGCGGAAATAGTGTGGATAAGAAAGATAACCGGCGTGCTATCATGAAACCATGGGTGATGTCATTTAAATAGAAGTGCAATTTCTAATTAGCACTACTACAGCTCGTCCAGCTTGACATTTTTGTTCTGGCTTTCTTTGACGAGTGTGAGATACCGCTCGGTGGTGGATAGGCGCTTGTGGCCGACAAGTTTGCTAATCGCGGTGATCGGTGTGCCGGATTCCAGATGCTGGACAATGAATGTATGGCGGAGGTCGTTGACTTTGGCCCCCTCAATTCCTGCTAATCGGAAATAGCGGTCAATACTGGTCCGAATGTTGCGAATAAGCAGAGGCCGGCCGGATTTGGTGATAAAAAGTGCTTTATTCTGGCCGTCTTTACCCCGTGACGTGAGATATTGACTGATGGCTTCACGGGCGGGCTTGTTGAGCGGTACGGCGCGTTGAGCATGGCCTTCTTGGGGCGCAATGAAAAGTTCTGTGTCGCGGATGTCCGAAACGATGAGATGTGCTAATTCGCCAATCCGGATACCGGTCTGAAGCAGTAGTTCCACAATGGCATACGCCCGCTGGTCGGCCCGGCATGCGTCTCGAAGCGCTCGGTATTCAAGCTTGGAGAGCACCCGAGGCGGCTTAACGTCATATTTAGGATGTGCGATGTCTATGGCCGGATCCATAAGAATAGTGCCGGATGCTTTGAGGAACCGGAAAAAGGTTTTGATTGAGTTGATTTTTCGGGAGATGGATTTGGGGGTATAATTGTCTGAAGCAAGCTTTTTGAGGTATGTCTCCAGTTCGTCGCGGTTGATTTCGCCAATTGCTTTTTTGCCCATATTGGCAAGAAATGCGGTGAGCTGTTCGATGTCTTTGCTATATGCCACGACTGTAGCTTTGGCGCGCCGGCGGGACTCAAGATATTCAATAAATTGGGTTTGGGAAGTCTTAAAATCTGTTGCCATGGTTATGTATTGTGGCAGGATAATGCCCTATAATATCATAAAAGGGGCTGTGAAGCAAGGCTGACTATGAAAATTCTACAAAATAAGCTCGTGCGCCTGGTAGCGGCGGCAGGTGGCATCGCCCTGGTTGTGAGTCTGTCCGGATCGCTTTGGACCGTGTGGAAGAAGGGCGATATCGTACGGGAGCGCCAAGAGACACTGGCAAGGCTTGAAGCGGAAAATCGGGATCTGATAAAAAAACTAGCTGAGGCACAGACGCCTGCATTTGTCGAGCGGGTAGCGCGGGAAAAACTGGGCCTCGTGAAGCCCGGGGAGACGGTGGTGCTCGTGGAAAAAAGCAGTCAGCAGTCAGTAGCCAGTAGTCAGCAGGAAACAACCGTGCCAAATTGGAAAAAGTGGTGGGGGTTATTCTTCTAAAGGTGTTTACACTGGAAAATTCCGATTTTTCAGTGTCAAGGGTGGGGATCGAACCCACGACCCACAGTTTATGATACTGTTGCTCTACCACTGAGCTACCCTGACGATTAAGACGTTTTCCATTGTACGAAAAAGTGGATTGGTTGGCAACAAATGGAAGGAAAGACAGTTAACATGGAATAGCAAAAAGAAAAAAAGCGTGACGCCCGAGGCATCAAATATTCTTTTTTGGCGTTAACCATCTTTTGGGCATGTTGACTTCGGTTTAGGTGGCTAGTTCCACGGTGCTTGTGCGCGGCGGCGTGCTTGGGTCATAGTTTCGTCATCTTCGCTGAATCCTTCAGCTTCCATCATTGCGATTAAAGCAGCGAAACTGACTAATTTACCCAACAAGTGCTCTACTCGCTTCACGGTGTTTTGCATGTCGGCGAGAATTATCTCTGCATGTTCACGGACGGTATGGGTGCAGCCGATCGTGTCCGGCACGTCATAGGAAATCCATTTGCAGTGTATGCAAAACGCCGGATGTTCGGGGTCTGCTTCAAACTCGTGATCGGTCGCGTCATGATATGGCGCGAGTACTCGCTTCAACGTTTCGATGGCTTGCTGGATGGAGCTTTCGCCCAGCAGGTATTCAATTTCTGAATGAGGGTCGTCGTCCATGGTGATCTCCTTGTTTTTTTGATTTCCGAAGTCAAAAAGCCCCGCACCGGAGACAGCTTTGCTTTCTCCATGAGGGGCCTTTTGTCTTTCGGAAATTCCAAAAGACGCTATTCCATGTTAACGTGCGATGGTCGGTTTCTGCCAATAAAGAGAAGCATCGCGTTGTGACGCTCTTTTATTGGGAGAATAAGGGGAATTCTACCCCAGAGAGAGAGGCTTTGTCAAGCCTATAGCGGGAATTATGGGGCTGAAGGTGTGTGGGCTTGAGGCAAGCAGCGTGTTCTGATATACTTCGTATGTTCTTTAACAGTAGCGCGGGGTAGTGTAGAGTTGCACAGAAGGCTCAATATGGGCTCAAAAATGAGAAATCATCTATTGAGAATTCGGCTGTATCGGTGAAATCCGGATATTATGACTTCGTCATCATCCGGACAATACCGAGGAAAGACTCAGAAAATTTTCGCAAGAAAATTATTTTGAGAATCCGTAGAGACTATACGCCGAACCCCGCACCATCGAATGGTGCGGGGAAGATATAGTCCGATACTCCCAGTAATGGGAGATAACAGAATGCATAATCTTCTAGACCAGGCGCGCCTCCTGGCCCCGCAACAAGGGAAAAAATAAAAAATCCGCTATAAGCGGATTTTTTTGACCCAACCGAGGTGGATCGTGAATGGAAATAAGCCTATAGTTTGACTTTCCGTCTCTTTTATCGTATAATTTAGCCCTATGTAAAATCATTAAGGGGCGCTCTTTGCTGCGCTTTTTTGATGGCTTACAGAGTATATTTGCGCACTTTGACATTGCGAAAGTTACCCGTTTCCTTGAGCGGGTAGACAGCGATTTGAGCACCGGATTTCGTGTACTCAAGTGGCTGTCTATTCGGAATATTACCAAGGAGATGAGTCAATGTTTATCTTGTTTACTTTACTACTGCTGAATCTCGTCATTTCGTTCTGGAACGCATCCGTCGTGGGGCGGTACTGGACCGAGAAGAGCCGGCTTCCGGGCTTGGCGCAATTCCTCATGTGGTGCGGGGCGATTATGTCTGTCGCGGGGTTTTTCTCCGTGTATGTGACAGTCCTCACCATGATCATGAAGGATTTGAATTTGTTTGCGCCGCTTGCTCTAGCGTTGTTTAAGGTCGAATTCAGCGCGGCTGAAATTGATATGCTGGTGCAGAATATTTTCGATCTTGCCTATCTCATTATCATCTTTCCTGTATTGGGCACTGGGCTTGCGATCACCGTGAATTCGTGGATCGTGGCATACGTGCGACGGGATTGGACTTCGGTGGGTGTCGGCATCTATAACGCAGGCGCGCAGCTTCACAATATGGTGAATGCAGTACGGCATGTTCCGCGCGCCGCCAAGAGTCTTTCCAGCGGTCTGAACATCAGGTTCAAGGCTAAAGACGGGAAGGCTCTTGCGTCCCTGTTCCTTTTGCTCCTGCCGGTCGTCGTTTCGTTGGGCGCTGCTATTGCCACAACGGCATTGATTATGCGCGCGAGCGACGAAAAGTATGAGCTTGAAGACATGGTACAGGGCTAGCATCAGAAACAAATAACTTTCGCAACCGAAAGACAGCGCAGAAACCTCCGAACGGAACGTATTTGACTGGCACATGTTTTGTGTCGACGACAGTCAGATGGGTTTTGTAAGGAGGTTTTTTGCTGTACATCAAGAATGTGTACACCTGTGTAACTATCCTATAGTTTGATTTCTGTGATGATTTTTGGTATACTCCTTTTCTTATGCAAGAATATTTTGAACTCCTTGCTATGCAGGCAAAAACCGCTGCACTTCGTATAGAATCTGCCTCTTTGAGGGCGCAGTCTGCCTTTCTCAGGTGGCAAGCGGATCAGAAATATGAAGAATTAGCGGGCGCACTTTCTGAATCATTCGGAGATACAGACGTGGCAGATATTGGGGCGATTCATTATGTTTGTACTCCTCCGAAAGATAGCGGCGTGGCATCGCGTAGGCATACGGATTCACTTGGATCGCCTGATGCTTCTTTGTCTCGTGAAGATCTTCTGCGGACAAAAGAAGAACTTGTGGATTTTAACGCATATCTGGATGCGCTGCCGTCGGGTTCAATAATCTCGTTAACGATAACCGATAAACACAATCGGGTGTTGGGGAGCGTGGATCGGATAAAAGAGTAGCGTATACTAGGGGTATGGCGAGCCGGAAAACGAGGTGGACGAGAAGAAAACTTCTCTCTCTGGGAATTCCTACGGTTGTAATCCCCGGGCTTCTGATTGCAATGGTGCTTGGGTGGAACCCTGCGCAACTTCGCAAGATAAAAAATTATTCCCAAATTATATCGGTTTTTCCAACCGGCGGCGTGAATCATAAAGCTGGCTCCCTCATTGGGCGATTTTTTGACATATCAAGTGTTGGTGTGATATAGTCTATGGAAGTTAAATAAAAGCGTTGATGGAGTTGATTGGGACTCTGTCATCCGCCATCTGGCGGAAGCTGATGAGGCTATCTGAAAACGAATGTCTCATCCGGAGCCGAAACCGTCAAAAGACAGGAACGAGTGTCGTACAAACGGAGCTCGTCATGATGAGGTTTCCTCATTGGTTTGACGAATTCCCTAGCATACGCTAGGGTTTTTTGTAACCCATGAGGCAACGAGTAAAGGGTGGTACCCTCCCGCCGGTCGGCGGGGGCCCTTGTAAGTTACCCACGGTTTATCGTGTGTGATTTACAAGGGCTTTTTTTGTGGAAAGGAGGTGAAAAATATGGCAAACAATACTATTTCGAGAGCTCTCATGATTGGCGGACTATTGGTGTCTGCTGCTTCTGCCGCGGACATGATGGGAAATACTGTTTTAGGCGAAGAAGGAGCGGCAAGAGCAAAACTTACCCAAGATATCGGAAAACGACTTGGGGTAGAGAAACAGTGTGCAAGTTCAGGAGCAGGGTTTGTAGAGGTTTACTATTGTTCCAATCGTGTTTCCGGTGTCCATACAGAAGAGGAAACCAGTGCAATTCTTGCACAGTATGATGAAGAATTGGCTGCAGGCAATAGACAAATTCCGCATGACTCCGGGGCCCAGGCGCGAGCAGAGAGGGACTTATTGGGCTTTGTCGGAGGGCTAGGAATGACCGGAGTTGGCGGATTGAGGTCAACGTCAAAAGAAAGAGGATAAGAGATGTTTTTCCGTCTGACGACCGGAATAGATAACGCCGGTTTACGGCAGAAAGGAGGTGAATATATATGACACATGAATTACCAGACCCAACGCGGCCCTTGACCAAAGAAGAGGCGCGTGAGGCAAAAATTTTAGAACTGGATAATGCATCGCGTGATTTTTTGCTCGAATACGATGCAACCTGTAAGACAAAAGGGATAAAGCCCGATTTTACATTTTTGCTTGAAAACTTTGGTATAGGGGCCAGAGATGCATATACGGATGAGGACCTTGATGCAATGATTGCCGAAGACAAACGAAAGTTAGAAGAGCAACTGCATGAGGCCGAATGATTGTGCACCGGTGTATCGTGTGGTGTGAGCGCTCACGCCACACGAGGAAACAAATTTTGTTACAATAAAGGAGATCATATGAATAAACGATTAGTGTCGGGGATCACGCCAAGCGGGGATGGGAGTCTGCATATTGGCAATTATTTGGGTGCCGTGCGGCAGTTTATCGAGTTGGCAAAGTCCAACGAGACCTACTTAATGGTTGCAGACCTTCATGCTCTGACGACTATTCAAGACAAGAAGCAGTTGTCCGCGAACATCGAGACGTTGGTTCTCAACGAACTTTCGCTTCTTCGGGGATTCTTGACGGAAAAGGAATTTGCAAAGATCGTCTTTTTTCGCCAGTCAGACGTCGTTGAACATACCGAATTACAATCTATCCTAAACAATGTGACGCCGCTCGGGCTTATCAAACGCGCGCATGCGTACAAAGATAAATTGCAAAAAGACGTGATGGAGGATGATATAAACGTCGGTCTTTTTAGTTATCCCATGCTGATGGCAGCAGACATTTTGTTGTATAAACCGGACCTCGTGCCGGTGGGGAAGGACCAGAAACAGCATGTCGAAATAACGAGAGATATAGCAGGGCGTTTTAATAAAATATTTGCCAAAAATGTTTTTACACTCCCTGAGCCATATATCCCGGAGGCGGTGGCGGCGGTATTGGGGACTGACGGAAAACGGAAGATGAGTAAGTCCTTAGGCAACATCATCAGTATTTTTGAGGACGAAGAAAAAATAAGAAAACAGGTGATGGGAACATACACGGACCCGACCAGAATTCATGCCACGGACCCCGGACACCTGGAAGGGAACATGGTGTTCACGTATCTCGAGTTTTTCGCAGATAAAACCAAAACAGACGGGTTGAAGGAAGCCTATAAGAAAGGTCAAGTGGCTGATATTGAGGTAAAAAATTATTTATTTGAATCACTCATGAAATACTTCACAAACGCCCGAAAAACCTACAAAGAATTGGCGGCAAATCCGGCGGCCGTTAAAAAAATACTCGAGGACGGGGCGGGGAAAGCCCGGGCGGTTGCTGCGGGTACGATGGCCGAGGTGAGGGAGGCGGTGGGACTCGTTAATCAATATTCAAATACTACCAATCATCAAATACTACCAATACTACCAATTCAAAATAAATTAAACCAAATGAACGGTGGAGAAAATATAAGCATTATCACAATTGATGAATTTACAAAGGTAGAGTTACGGGTGGGGAAGGTTATTGAAGCGACGAATAAAGAGAGGAGCGAGAAGCTGATTAGGTTGGTGGTGGAGTTTGGACCCGCCTTCGCTAAAAGCTACGGCGAGGCAAAGCGCATTATTTTTACCGGCGTACGGGGGTTTGGGTATACGCCTGCAGACTTCCTCAATAAACAGTTCTTTTTTATCACCAACCTCGCTCCACGCAAAATGATGGACGAGGAGAGCCAGGGGATGATTCTTGCAGTTGATGGAGATGAGTTACCGTTCGGGCAGCATGGCCCCAAAAAGCCCGTGTTTGTATCTGCTGAAGGTTTTTCCATAGGAGCCAAGATTCGGTAAGGATGTCTGGCGGAGCCAGATCTCGCTTCGCGAGACCGGTATGGGCGAGGATACGGTGAAGAAAAATTATCCGGATACCCACATATTTATCGTGTATGGGTGAGGAATTACTGGATTGTCTATAAAAAAACAACTAAAGCGATCGTCATCGTTCTCATCCGCAATCGTCGGGACGTGTATAGGACGGTGAGGGAGCTTTGAGATAATTTTATTTTACTGCATTTTCAGGATCGAGGATGTTGTGGGGTGAATGGTGCAAGACGGGTTCTGTCATGATATACTCAAGCCCTAGTGGGAAGGATAGTCCCAACCCTTTTTGTTTTTATGGCAGAAAAAGCACCCATCAAAAAAAACGGCATGTCCCGCCCGAACGGGAGCAATGGGAATCACCGCGGCGTGCGGAAGATGTTTGAATTGCGGTTTAACTTTAACCTGAAAAACGTATTTATCGGACTATTCATTGCGTTTCTGTTCGTATCCATGCTCGGAAGTTTGGGCAGCACTGACCGGTCGCTGAAGGAATTGCCGCTTTCAACCGTGATAGCGGACGTACAAGGGGGGACGGTGGCGAAAATCGAAGTGGACGAAAGCAGATTGACCGTCCTCTACACAAACGGGGAACGGGTGTCGAGTCGAAAAGAATCCCAGGAATCACTCTTTAAACTTTTGGAATCTGCGGGAGTTGACCCCAAGAAAACAGAGATACTCATAAAAGATATCAGCAGCAGCCAAATGTGGTTGGGTCTCCTGACTAATGTGCTTCCGGTTGTGCTTACCGTGCTATTTTTCCTTTTTCTGTATCGTCAGGCCAGTGGAGCGCAGGACAGCGTCTTTTCGTTTGGCCAATCGCGCGCGCGGGTGTTTCAGAAAGATTTACCAAAAATTACGTTTGCCGATGTCGCTGGTGTTGATGAGGCGAAAAAGGAATTGGAAGAAGTGGTGGACTTTTTGAAAAATCCGGCAAAATATAAACTGCTTGGAGCAAGGACTCCGAAGGGTGTCATTCTGGTTGGCCCTTCGGGAACGGGGAAGACGCTTCTTGCCAAAGCCATGGCAGGAGAGGCGAAGACGGCATTTTACAGTATCGCAGGATCGGAATTTATGGAAATGCTCGTGGGTGTGGGCGCGGCGCGTGTGCGGGATCTGTTTGCCCAAGCTAAGAAAAATGCACCCTCCATCATCTTTATCGATGAAATAGACGCTATCGGCCGGATGCGCAGTGTGGGCATCATGGGCGGACATGACGAGCGGGAACAGACACTCAATCAGATCCTCGTTGAGATGGATGGGTTTGAGGCAAATACGACCGTGCTTATCGTTGCGGCGACAAATAGGGGTGACCTGTTGGACCCTGCGCTTCTTCGGCCGGGTCGCTTTGACCGGAGAGTCGTTCTCGATCTACCTGACATGGAAGGACGGAAAGCGATTCTGAAAATTCACGCCAAAGGCAAACCGTTTGTCGCGGGACTTGACTGGGATAAAGCGGCCAAGCGAACAGTCGGATTTAGCGGCGCGGATCTGGAGAACATGTTGAATGAATCCGCAATCCTTGCAGCCCGGGAAAATAAAAAAGAGATCGACATGAAAGACATTGAAGAGGCGGCAACCAAAGTGAAGTTGGGGCCGGAGAAGAAGCGGTTGCAGTCTGATCTTGATAGAAAAATGACTGCCTATCATGAAGCCGGACACGCGGTCGTCAATTATTTTTCACCCAATCTGGATCCTGTTCACCGCGTCTCGATCGTCTCTCGGGGTATGGCCCTCGGATATACGATGGCCCCGCCGGAGAAGGACCGGCTGCACGAGACGAAGTCCCGCTTGATCGAAGAAATCGCGATGACGATGGGAGGGCGTGCTGCGGAGCAGCTCATTTTCAAGGAAATGACCAGTGGGGCCGCCAATGACATTGACCAGGCGACGCGGATTGCACGCTACATGGTAATGGAATTTGGTATGAGCGATTTGGGGCCCATAAATTTTGGCCCGCAGATGGACATAACTGAGTGGGGAAAACAATTTATGGAGCAAAATACCATATCTCAGGATATGCAGGGGAAAATAGACGTAGAGGTGAAAAAGCTCCTTGATGAAGGATACCGGAAAGCGGCGGAACTTCTAAAAAAGTATAAAAAGAAGCTTGATGAAGTGGCCGAAGCACTCATCAAAAAAGAAACGCTGGAAGGGGAAGAGTTTCAGGCAGTGATGGGAGAGGCGAAAAAACGAGTATAAAACGGAGGACGTTTTTATGAGAGCAGGATGTCCAATTGAAAAGGAATGCTATAAAGCAGAAAGCTTCGGAGACGATAGCCGGTTTAGTGCTGTCGGACGGACTGCTGGTGCAATATCAGCATTAAAAGAATCCCTTCAAGGAATTCAACTTAACGCTAATGATTATTCAAGCAAAGCAAATCAAGGACGATCAGCGCTTTTTCCGGCTGAAGTTGCAGTAGGCGCTGATGACTTGTACACTAACGCAGAGCTTATCGTATGTTTTGGACAGCCAAATGCACCAGATTACATGCAATTAACTTCAGAATCACAAGCATTGCTGGAAGCGGCAGTCAGTCCTCCTGGATGCTATGGAGATTGTCCCCGGTATCAGGCCTATCAGGGGCAAGGGTGAATGGAGACCTTCATGTTTAATGCAGAATCTTCAGTAGATCGACTTCTTGAGGCTTATCCGAAGCAAATGATTGATGATCTGGCTGCCGGCAAAAGCCCGAATGAAGTTGCAGGTGGCGGGATAACGAATCTCACTGGCGGCCGAGCATTTGAAGGTGTGTTGCATGATTTATCAACCGAAGAAGAAGCGGAGGTAATTCGTGAACTTGCCATACGGTTTCCGGAGGCTTTCAGAAAATGGCAAGACGAGTTTTATAAGGATTTAGCGAATCAGTCAGTAGCAGAAAGACGCGGAACTTCATGTAATTTACGACCTTCCAATAGAGCTTTATTTGAGGGTCATGCTGAGTTAGAGGCATTGATCCCAGAGTTTTTTGATTAATTGTTATGAACCGGCTCGTTCTTATAGATGGTAATGCAATACTCCACCGCGCGTATCACGCGCTGCCGCCGCTGACTGCTCCTGATGGCTCTATTGTGAATGCGGTGTACGGATTTACCTCCATGGTTCTCAAAATTTTTACGGATCTGGCTCCTTCACACATGGCCGTGGCGTTTGACCGGGCGGCTCCGACATTCCGCAAAAAAATATTTACTGAATATCAGGCCCAGCGGCCGAAAATGGAGGATGCACTGGTTTCGCAAATTGAAAAAGTCCACGGGATGGTGCGGGCGATGGGGATACCGATTTATGAACTGGACGGCTATGAAGCGGATGACGTGATCGGGACGATAGCAAAAAAAGCTCTCAGCTCGTTAAATCAAATTATTATCGTCACGGGGGATCGGGATATGCTGCAGCTCGTTGAAGATGAAAAAGTATTTCTCTACATGCCGACCAAGGGATTATCCGAGGCGAAATTGTACGGGGAGAAAGAAGTGATGGAACGGCTCGAGGTGAAGCCTTCTCAAGTGGTGGAGTTGAAGGCGTTAATGGGTGACGCTTCAGATAATTATCCTGGGGTAGCCGGGATTGGTCCCAAGACAGCGGTGGAGCTGATTACAAAGTTTGGTACTGTAGAAAAATTGTATCAGGCGATTAACAATGTGAATATTCAATCAAGTATGCTTACGCCTGCACTCGTTGAAAAATTGAAACAGGGGGAGGAGAGTGCGCGGACGTCACATATGCTGGCCACTATCCGGCGGGATGCGCCGATTGCGTTTGCCCCCGAAGACGCCCGTGTTACGACCTTGAATACGCCGGAGGCACGAAAGACTCTGGAAGATTTCCATTTTCATACGCTTCTGAAACGACTTGTGGGTAAAGGAGAAAAACCCTCCTTCGTCCCGCCCGGCGGGACTTCGGCGGGCGAGGGAAAAAAGAAATCAACAAGCGAACAGCAGCAATTATTCTAACGTATTAACATGGTAACATAGTAAGATATGAAGATTGCATTAGTGCATGATTATCTTCGGGAATATGGGGGCGCGGAACGGGTGGTAGAAGTGCTTCATGAAATGTACCCTGAGGCGCCGCTGTATACTTCGTTCGTTGACTGGTCCTCCTTCGCGAAAGCTCCTGCGGGTAAAGTGGAGCTATTTAAGTCTTGGGATATACGGACGAGTTGGGTACAGAAATTTTGGCTCATCAAAAAATTTATCTCGCCGCTGCGATTTCTTGCACCATGGATTTGGAGAAGTTTCGATTTATCAGAATATGATGTAGTAATCAGCAGTAGCGGATGGTTCATGTGCAGGGGAGTAGCTGTCAGCCAGAAAAAGCCATTGCATATCTGCTATATCCACCATCCGCCGAGGAATCTGTACGGGTATGCCACGGGGAGCGACTGGCAGAAATACTGGCCGGTGCGGGTATACGGCACCATCATCAACTTTTTTCTGCGCCACTATGACTGGGAGACGGCGCAGGCAGTGGATTTCTTTATCGCAAATTCGAAAGAAACGGCACGAAGAGTGCAGAAGTTTTATCGGAGAGAATCAACGGTGATATATCCGCCGATAGAATCAACTAATCATCTAATCAACAAATCATCCAATCAACAAATAAGCACTCATAAAAACTATTTTCTCTCCGTTGGTCGGCTGACGTATGCCAAGCGAGTGGATTTGGCGATTCGTGCAGCCTACAAACTCAAACTA
Organism: Candidatus Gottesmanbacteria bacterium; assembly: GCA_016218255.1. Taxonomy (GTDB): domain Bacteria; phylum Patescibacteriota; class Microgenomatia; order UBA10105; family UBA927; genus JACREN01. The sequence goes on from JACREN010000008.1 coordinate 31,063, forward strand.
CCGCTGAAGATTGTAGGTTCCGGAAAAGAGGAGGCGTATTTACGCTCTATAGCCGGGCCGACGGTTGAATTTTTGGGGAGTGTGAGCGATGAAGAGCTGAGCCGACTCTACGCGGGAGCCAAGGCGCTCATCTTTTGTGCGCTGGACGAAGACTTTGGCATGGTGCCGGTGGAGGCACAGGCAGCCGGCACGCCGGTGATTGCCCTGGCCCAAGGCGGCGTGCTTGAGACAATTATTGATGGAAAAACAGGGGTGTTGTTTCAAAAGCCGGAAGTGGAGGAGTTGGCAAAGGCAATACAACAATTCAACACATTGCCAATGCAACGAAACGATTGCATTGCCCAGGCCAAAAAATTTAGCAAAGAGCGGTTCAAAAAAGAGATGAAGTTATTTGTCGAAAAAGCGTATCAAGAAGCGTCACCTTCAAATAATCCGTAAATACGCTATACTAGCCTCATGAAGGCTATGCTGGAAGTAAACCATCTCACAAAACAATTCGGTCCATTTACGGCTGTCAACGACGTTTCCTTTGCTATTGCGGAGGGAGAGATCGTAGGGCTTTTGGGGCCAAACGGGGCCGGAAAAACTACCACGATCCAGATGCTATTGGGTCTAATCACACCCACATCAGGCACTATTAGCTATTTTGGGCGTGACTTTTTTAGGGAGACGGAATATTGTCTGTCTTATATTAACTTTGCATCCCTCTATACGCACCTTCAGATACGGATGACGGTTGCTGAAAATTTGCGAATTTATGCCTTGCTCTACGGGGTGAAAAATCCAGATAGCAGGATCGCTGAGCTTCTCGATCTATTGGAAATAACGCAGGTGAAAGACCAGTTATACTGGCATTTGTCCAGCGGTCAGAAGACCCGGGTGAATTTGGCAAAGTCGCTTCTTAATAAGCCGCGGCTTCTTCTTATGGATGAACCGACGGCGAGCCTGGATCCTGAGATCGCGCAAAAAGTACTAGTGACGATTGAGCAGTTGCAAAAACATGATAACGTATCCATTCTCTATACGAGTCACAACATGGGCGAGGTGGAGCGGCTTTGTGACCGTGTGATATTTTTGGATCATGGGAAAATCATGACGGAAGACACGCCGCTCGGGCTCACAAAGCGGGTGGGGAAGAGTACGCTGATTCTCACTTTCGACGCACCGAAAAAAACCGTTGAATCGTACCTTGTGGAAGGCAAGTACGCATTTGCGTTTGTCCGGCCGGAAACCGTGGAAATAAAGCTGTCCGACCGCGATATCCCGAAAGTGTTGTTTGGGCTTAGTAACAAAGACGTGTGGATAACGGATATAGATATAGAAAAACCGGATCTGGAAGATGTGTTTCTTTCCATCGCCGGAGGAACATACGGGGGTGTGGCATGAAACTGTATCGTATTAAAGCAGTTTTATTGCACAGCTGGTACCACATAACGCATAGCGTAGAAACATGGACGGATCTTTTTTGGAATCCGCTTCTGGACATGCTCGTGTATTTTCTGATCGCTGCATCGTTTGCGAGCCGGACTACGTCTGCGCAGGCAGATTCTATCATCATCGGGAATATTTTTTGGAATATTGTGTGGATTGGCCAATTTTCGGTCGCAGGCGGCGCGCTGTGGGAGATCTGGTCTCAGAGTTTTAGCAATCTCTTTGTTTCTTCCCTTACCCTTCGGGAATTTCTTACGGGGCAAATGATATCGGGATTTATAAAATCCATGTTTGTTTTTATCCTAGGGGCTTTATTGGGTTATGTGATATATCATTTTTCTGTGCTGTCGTTTGGGGTGTGGCTTCTGGTATATATTGTAGAACTTTTGATTTTTTCCTATGCTGTGGGGATGTTGGTGTTGGGGTTGATTTTCCGTTTTGGTGTTCAGATACAGTCTCTTTCGTGGCTTTTGATTTTTCTCTACCGTATCATCGGCGCCGTGTTTTATGCAGCGACGGTATTACCCGGGTGGATGGGGTGGGCACTCTGGAGTAATCCGTTGACGTATATATTTGAAGCCATGCGCCAACAGAATGCCACCGGGTATATCAACGGGCATTATCTTGTTATCGCTATGGGACTTGATATGGTGTATATAGTGATTTGTTATATGGCGCTTATGAAGGCATTTCAATATGCAAAAGACTCTGGCTCGCTGGTGCGGATGGAAGGGTAGTTACTGTAAAAACTCTACGGGATTGTAGGAAAAGGGGATGACGAGGTCGGCAAACTGCTTCATGGGCTCGATGTGCTTTTGGTGATTTTTTTCAACCGTAATAGACCAGGCAAGGGTGTCGATATCGTTTCTGCCTTTTGCCACATCGCGGATCATTCTTCTGGCTACCCGGATTTCGCGTGGGGTGTCCAGATAAATTTTTAAATCCGCGAGCTGCCGGATGGGTTCATGGAAGCTAAAAATACCCGGAACGATGAGAAATTTGTCGTCCGGTTTGGGCTCTATGACCTGAGTGCCCGTTCGATCGCTAATTTTCATGTCATAGACCGGGATGGTGGCGGGTTTGCCTTGTTGAAGGGTCTCGACGGCGCGGGCGCATTCTTGTATGGCGACAGCCTCCGGTGCATCGTAGTCTAAAGATCCGTCCGGCTGAGGCTTCATAGAGGCTTTGGTAATATAGAAGTGGTCCATCTCAAGCACCATGGCGTGTTTGAAGAGGTTGGCAAATACTGTCTTTCCTGAGCAAGAGCCGCCGCAGATGAGGATGGTGGTGAGTTTGACCATACCGTGATTATATACCAGAAAACATAAAAAGTGGAAACTATGACGCAGATGTGATATAGAGATGGATGATTCTGCCGCTATATATGGTGAATCCGGAAACATTGGTTGAGGGCGATGTGCTGGCGCGATATCAGGATGCGTTTCGACGGGTGCCGGACGGACCCGGCGCGGTGCTGGATGTAGGCGGATCGCGTAATTTCCCCGAGCGGGATGAACTTTTGGGTGCGGATCGGCAAGTGACCAGCCTGAATTTGCCCGATGAGCCCCATCGGAGAGTGCCTGATATTTACGGAGACGGGACTGCGCTTCCATATAAAGACGGCGCGTTTTCATTTGTGTCAGCAGTGGATGTACTGGAGCATGTTTCTTCCCATCTCCGTCCTCGTTTTGTGGCTGAAATGGTACGGGTGACATCTTCTCGGGCGGTTATCATAGCCCCTTTGGGCGGAAAGGAAAACTATTCGAGCGAACGGGAATTATTGGATCGTATGGAGGCTGCGGAATTGGATCCGAAACAGTCCTTTTTAAATCATCAGAAGCTCGGGTTACCAACGCTTCGTGAGCTCGTTACAATCGGCAGGAGTTTGCGGCTGCCGTTTGACATATTTCCCGCCACTCACCGGTCCACGCTTTTTCAGTCGCTTCGCGATCAGGTGACTGCGTTTTCGGTTGACAAAGGCGAAGTAGGACAGGCAATTGCCCGTGAAATAGCTTCTTCTGCACAGGATATGCTCATGCAGACGAATGTGCCTCCGTGGGAGGATGCCTATCGGGCAGGAATGGTAGTGAAAAAACATGAGCCGGGGAATATTGTGCTGGATAACAAAAAGCTTTTTTTGGCAGAGAATGAAATGATGGCTTATCAAGCAGCGTTCCGTCGGGCGGGGTGGCAATCTGTGAGATCCGAAGAAGATTTTCGTTGGTATAACAAATACCCTCTGCGCGGGAGAACGATCAATATAGAAGGTCCTGAGGGTTCAGGGAAGACCAGTTTAGTGAGGCGGCTGGTGCAGGACTTGAGTGCCTGGGGATACACCGTTTCCACCCAGACGGATCACGGTGTCCGTCAGTGGATACGAGATATGGAAAGAAAAGTCGGCCGTGCGGAGGTTTTGGGTGATCCTGAACGCGCGGAATTTTTCTTTTTTGCCATGTGGCAGGCGGCGGTAGCTGGAAACGCGTTCTCTCTCCTGGGGCCGTGTCATGTGAATGTGAGCGACCGGGGATTGGAAAGCGTACGGATGCATCACGGGCTGCATTGTCCGACAAACCGCACAATTCCGTATACCATGCAGGAACATCCGCTTGCCGTCGCACCCGATTTGACAGTGCTTCTGTGGGTAGATGATGCGGAGCATAATTATCATCTGATGCAAAAAGATGGTGATCCGGTGAACAAAACAAAAGGACCGGATGCTCTAGCATTTCAGCGCCGATTTTATGATCATCTTTGGAAAGACGGGGGCAGCAGGTTTACTGGACCGATCGTGCGGGTCGTGAATCCAGGAACGGAGGGATCATTTGAGCCGGTGGTGGCAGAAGTGAAGAGTTTGATAGAACAAAAAACAGGTATACCGACCACCTGATTGTGAGGGAGACCGGCTTTTGATACAATAATCTGACACAACGATGACAATACACGGTAGTGCGTTCATCCTTTCTCTTGGCGGATCCCTCGTCGTTCCCAACGGCGGGATTGATATTCAGTTTCTTCGATCATTTAATGATTTTATCCGTAACCAGATCTCCTCGAAAAAGAGGAGATTTTTTATAACCGTGGGCGGTGGGGCAACGACCCGGCAATATCAGGAGGCCGCACGTGTGGTGCGGGGGAGCATCGATCACGAGGATTTGGACTGGTTGGGTCTTCATGCAACCAGACTCAATGCGCAGCTTATCCGTACGATTTTCCGGGATATTGCCGACCCCCGAGTTATCAAGCATTATGAAATCATTCTCAAAATCGATGCGCCGGTGGCAATTGCCGCGGGTTGGAAACCCGGGTGGAGTACAGACTACTGTGCTGTTACCCTGTCGCAGGACTACGGAATTACCGACGTTATTAATATGACCAATGTAGACCAGGTGTATGATAAGGATCCAAAGACGCATCCAGGAGCTAAACCGCTTTCCGTTATTAACTGGAAAGATTATCGTACGATGATCGGGAGTGACTGGACGCCTGGGATGAACGCGCCGTTTGACCCGATTGCCAGCAAATTGGCAGAAGGATTGGGCATCACCGTGAAAATCCTCAACGGGAAAAACCTCGATAATCTGGCAAAGGCGCTTGACGGTGAGGCGTTTGTGGGGACGACGATTCAATAAATACCAATACTACCAATCATCAAATACTACCAATAATACCAATGAAGACAATAAAAAATGGTAGAATGGGATGATGAAACTTCAGAGTTTGACGCTTCAGAATTTCCGCAGTTATCCGAAAAAAACGTTTGCATTTTCTTCTGCTGTCACACTTATCGTGGGCCCCAATACTGCCGGAAAAACGAACATCCTTGAGGCAATTATATTTTTGGCTACCGGGAAAAGTTTTCGGGCGGATCAGGATAAGGAAGCGATAGGGTGGGGAGAAGAAATGGCGCGCATGAATGCTAAATGCCAAATGCTCAATGATACATGCGAACTTGAATTGGTGTTGACGAGCGGGGAGGTGCAAGGGGTGAAGGCGCCAATGAAGAAATACTTGGTAAACGGTGTCCCGCGTCGGCAGGTTGATTTTGTGGGGAATTTGCGTGCTGTCCTTTTTTGGCCGGAGCATTTGGAACTTGTCACTGATAGTCCCAGTCTGCGGCGTAGATATCTGGATAGCGTGCTTGTGCAGGTAGACCGGGAGTACCGGAGGAACCTCGCTTCTTACGAACGGGGGCTACGGCAGCGGAATCGGCTTTTAGACCTTATAAACGAAGGAAATGCAGACCGCCGGCAGCTTTTGTTTTGGAATCAGCTCCTTATCAAAGCCGGAAATTATATCACACAGAAGCGTCTTGAATTTATTGATTTCATTAATTCGCATAACGTGTCAGGTGTTATATATCATGTGGAATATGATAAGAGTGTAATATCGGAGAGTCGGCTGGAGCAGTATGCGGCAGAAGAGGTGGCAGCAAAGGCGACTCTGGTGGGGCCACATCGCGACAACTTCGTTGTCGCTAAAGTCAAAAATCAAAATTCAAAAATCAAAAGTGAAGACGACGAAGAACTATTGGATTTAAGTAAGTATGGAAGTAGAGGAGAGCAAAGGCTTGCAGTTCTTTGGCTGAAGCTTGCGGAACTCTCGTTTATCGAAGAAAAAACCGGAGAGAGACCGCTATTGCTGCTCGACGATATCCTTTCAGAGCTGGACGAGAAACACCGCGATCTTGTGCTTGGTGTTATCGAAAATCAGCAAACGATTATTACGTCTGCAGAAGACGACGTGGTACACTTAGTGAGCAAGAAACGCCTTGACCATGCGGTCATTCAGCTATGAAACACGTGACTGCGGATGATGTCAAAAACATTTTTGTCCCCTCACGGGATTCTCATAAGGGCAAGAATGGGAGACTCCTCGTGATCGGTGGCTCTCACCTTTTTCATGCGGCGAGCCTGTGGTCGCTCACGGTGGCCTCCCGTATCGTGGATCTCGTCCATTACTCGTCTGTTCCGGAGAATAATGCAATTGTGGAGAAAGCGAAAGAAGAGTTTAGAAATGGGATTGTCATCCCGCGGGAGCATATTGAGGACTATATCGAAGAAGATGACTGTATCCTTATCGGCCCAGGGATGACGCGCGACAGCGAAACAAAAGTGTTGACCAATGCATTGCTAAAAAAATTTTCAAAGAAACAATGGGTAATAGATGCAGGGGCGCTGCAGATGGTGGACGTGTCGCTTATTCCGAAAAACGCGATCCTCACGCCGCATCACGGCGAATATGCACAATTGTTTGGTGATCAAGATGTCTCTGACGTCGCAAAAGAATACCAGTGCATCGTGCTTTTGAAGGGGGAGAAGGATATTGCTGCTTCACCTTCCCAGCTTCGTGAGATTTCTGGCGGGAATGCCGGGATGACCAAGGGGGGGACCGGAGATGTACTGGCGGGCCTGATCGCAGCTTTGGCCTGTAAGAACGATCCGTACCTTGCGACCATAGCCGGGTCTTTCATCAACAAAAAAGCCGGAGACGCGCTCTATAAGCGCGTAGGCCCCTACTTCAACGCGACGGATCTGGCCGGGGAGATACCGGGGGTGATGAAGGAGCTTATGGTTTTCTGACAAGCTCCGGCGGAAGCAATTCCCAAAGCTCTTCACCATTTTCTTTTCCGAGACCTGACAGTGAAGCACCACGAACGTATAATGTTCTTAATTCATCATTTGTAAATCGCCTTCCTGTCGCGACTAAGAGGTCTATAGGAATACCGCCACCTGTCATGACCGCAACATATTGGTTTTCTCCTTCTCCAACGAGCGAAAGAGTATGGGCAGTATCCGGTGGGTTGGCTCCATGAGCATAGAGCATAAAGACTACGTGGGTTTCTTCGGGATGACCTATGATTGAGACTATGTCACCCCGATGATACGGGGGGAATTCATTTGTCATGTATTTTCTATTTTTTCCGCGAGCTTCGTCAGTTGATAGGTTATGGTGACTGCTAAAGCAGTAATGAGGATGGCGTAGATGAAGAGAGAAAATAGGCCGCTGCCGGCGGGGAGAAAAGGCTTTATATAATCATTAACCAACTCCTGAATAACGCTATTCCAAGCTAAAGCAGCTACGAGACCGAAGCCAGAGGCAGAAAGGGTCATCATGTGCTTAACAATTTCTTTGTGTAATTTCTTTTCCGATTTTATTTCTGCGATGAGTTGCGTTTTGGGTGGCATGCGGGTATTATACAGGAAATATGTATACTCCTCAATTTACCATCACCAACAGAATCCTCAAGTTCATCGGTACGATAGAATCCGCTAAAGAAGTGATTGAGAATTCGCCGCTCGTGCCCGCGTGGGAGGCGAAATTCCGAGAAGACGCTATGGTCCGTACCGTACACCACGGCACGCACATTGAAGGCAATGAACTCAATCTTACTGAGGCGGAAAAGGTGCTGGCAGGAGCAAAAATCGTGGGCCGCGAGCGGGATATTCAGGAGGTCCTTAACTACAGAAATGTGCTTAAATTTATCGAATCCTACGACAAACAGGAGCTGAGCGAGGAAGTTCTCAAGCATATTCATGAGCTTACGACACACCGGATTCTTGCGGAAGAAGCAGTAGGTTTATACCGGAAAACCCAGGTCGTCGTCAAAAACTCCGCCACCGGCGAGGTAACATTCCGCCCACCGCCCGCTGTCGAAGTGCCGTTTCTCATCGTTTCGTTTCTGACATGGCTCAACGCGACAAGCGCTGAGGATGTCCATGCGGTACTCAAGGCCGGTATAACTCACTATGAGATTGTCCGTATCCATCCGTTTTTGGACGGCAACGGCAGGGTAGCCAGAGCCGCAGCGACACTTTCGCTTTTCCGTGATGGCTATGATATAAAGCGGTTTTTTTCTCTTGAAGAACATTACGACCGCGAGCCGGTGCCGTATTATGAGGCCCTCCAGAGCGTAGCTAAACTCGAAGGAAATATCACGGGGTGGTTGGAATACTTCACCGAAGGATTAGCCATAGAGCTAACGCGGATAAAAGAAAAAGTGAAGTCGCTTTCTACTGATCTCAAGCTCAAGAAATCTTTAGGCGGCCAGCCCCTCGCACTCTCAGAGCGGCAGATTAAGATTGTGGAGTTTATCCAGGAAAACGGATTTTTGCAAAATAAAGTTTTCTTTGAGCTTTTCCCCATGATATCCGAGGACACGGTGCTTCGAGAATTGAAGGACCTCATGAAAAAGGGTATAGTAAAAAAAGAAGGATCGACCAAGGGTGTGCGGTACGTCCTGCGGACGTAAATTTGAACAATTGGTCAATTATGAATTTAACTGGTCCCGGAACAACGTATATTTTGCTCGTTATCCCAGCGTTATTTGCTGGCGCGGTCATGGTGCAGGGGATATACAAAATCATCAGACACGAATCCGATGGTAAGATTGCGCTGGGATTCGGCGTACTTTTTTGTCTGCTGATTCTTGCCGCGTATTTTCTTTTTATCAAATGACATTTTCCGAACTCTCCGTATATTTTCAAAAATTGGAGTCGACGCCTTCCCGTAACACCATGACGGAAATCCTGGCGGATTTGTTCCGTTCGGCGCAAGAAGAAGAAATAGGAAAAATATGCTATCTCCTGTTGGGCAGAGTAGCGCCTTTGTATGATCCGATTGAGTTTGGTGTGGCAGATAAGTTTATGATCCGGGCGATTGCAAAAGCGTATGGAGCGACAGAGGAGGTAGTGAAGGACCTGTTTAAGCGATTGGGTGATTTAGGAAGCGCTGCACAGGAAGTCAAAAGTCAAAAATCAAAAGTTAAAAATATAGATCAAAAGTTAAAAGTTGAAGAAGTTTACAAAAAACTATATGCGATAACGCAAGAATCCGGGGAAGGGTCGCAGGAGAAAAAAATAGAAGCGCTTGCAAATTTACTTGCGTCCGTAGACGCGCTGTCTGCACGGTATATCGCAAGAATTCCTCTTGATAAACTCCGCCTCGGATTTTCGGATATGACGATACTGGACGCGCTCTCGTGGATGCTGAATGGCGATAAGTCAGAACGGGTGCGGCTGGAAGACGCATATAATGTGCGGCCGGATATTGGCTTTATCGCGGAGACGGTTCGGGTGCACCGAGTGGCAGGATTGTCCCGTGTGCACATGAAGCTCGGTGTTCCGGTACTGGCAAGTCTGTGCCAGCGTCTGCCAAGCGCAGATGAGATGATAAAAAAAATGGGAGAGGTAGCAGTGGAGCCGAAATGGGACGGGGTGAGGGTGCAGATACACTATCAAAACTCAAAACTCAAAACTCAAAAGTTAAAAGTTAAAACGTTTTCGAGGAATTTGGAAAATACGACGGTGATGTTTCCTGAATTGCAGGATGTGGGAGATCAGCTCCGTGCAAAGGAAATAATTTTGGATAGTGAAGCGGTCGGCATGGATCCGGTGACCGGAAACCTGATTCCGTTTCAGGAAACCATGACGCGAAAACGGAAACATGATATAGAGGAAACGCGTGCCCAAGTGCCGCTCAAATTTTTTGTTTTTGACGTCCTTTATAAGGATGGAAAAGAATTGCTCAATGCGCCACTTTCGGAGCGCCGTGTCATACTGGAAGATACTGTCCAAAAAGGATCTATCCTCTCTGTTTCCCCCCAGATAGTAACAAGCAGGTCAGATGCGATACGGGAGTACCACGATGCACAAATAGCAAAGGGATTAGAAGGGGTGGTCGTGAAAAAATGGGTGAGTCCGTATGAGCCGGGTCGCCGCGGATACAGCTGGGTGAAGTTCAAAGAAGAAGAAGGAAAAACCGGAAAACTGACGGATACTATTGATGCAGTCGTCATGGGATACACCAGAGGACAGGGAAAACGGACGGCATTTGGTGTAGGACAGATGCTCCTGGGCGTGCGGGATGGCGACGAGTATGTGACGATAACCAAGCTTGGGTCAGGAACGACAGAAGCAGAACTTGTTTCATTATCTAAAACGCTGCAGGCAATTTGCGTGAAGGAGAAACCTGCTCAATATAGAAATGTTCACAAGAATTTTATGCCGGATGTATGGGTGTCACCAAGAATCGTCTTGGAAATTGCCGGGGATGATCTGACGCGATCTCCGACGCACGGGGCAGGAGTAGCTGTACGGTTTCCGCGGCTGGTGCGGATCAGGGAAGATAAATCCGCGGAATCGGCGACGACAAAGCAGGAAATAGAAACCATGTACCGGCAACAAACCGCAGGGTCACACGCATGAAGTATCAATTCCCGAAGCATTTTTTTTGGGGTACGTCAACCGCTGCACAGCACGTCGAGGGTAAGCGGACGCCGAATGACTGGTCGCGATGGGAAGCGTTTGTGCGGCGGTTTTCCGGACGCGCATGTGAGCACTATGCGCGGTATAAAAAAGATTTCGGACTTGCCAAAAAAATGAACACCAATGCTCATCGGTTTTCTATCGAGTGGTCCAGAATAGAACCGTCTGAAGGTAAATTTCAGGTTTCTGCAATCCGCCATTACCGAAACGTGCTATTGTCCCTGCGGCGGCTAAACATAATACCGTTTGTCACTCTGCATCATTTTACCAACCCGTTGTGGTTTAGTGAAAAAGGGGGATTTGAAAAACATGAAAACATTGCATATTTTGAACGGTATGTCGAGCGATGCGTGAAGGAATTTGGAGATCTGACAGAGTATTGGATTACGATCAATGAGCCAACGGTCTATTTGCTGAAAGTATTGTGCGGTATTGGCATTTGGCCGCAGAAACGGCGGGGTTTGAGGTCGGCGGTACGGATATTTACCAACCTGTCAAAGGCGCATAACCGCGCATATCTGCGGATTCATGCGGTAGAGCGTACGGCTCATGTGGGCGCTGCCCATCAGGTGATTTCGTATTACCCGTGGCCATACACCGTGACAAACCGGCTGCTGACCAGAGTGCTTCATTTCGTCGTCAACACGCTGTTCTGGCGTTGGACCCGCGGTCACCATGATTTTATCGGCATCAATCACTATTTTCATAATCCGGTGTCGCTTGCCCGCGTGATGCGGCAGCCGAAAACCAATCAACAGCTGTTAGAGATGATATCTGGTAACGGAAAGTCTTTTGGCTGGAATATGAAGCCTGAGGGAATGTATCGCGTGGTCATGGATGCAGCGAAGCGCTTCCGCAAGCCGATTATCATAACCGAACACGGTATATCAGATCCCGGTGATCGGAATCGGCAGAAATATCTGGTGCGGACGCTTGAATATATACATCGCGCGATTGCGGAAGGTGCGGATGTGCGGGGGTATTTTCATTTCAGTCTCATGGACAACTATGAGTGGCACCTGGGATTTACACCGAAATTCGGATTGTATAAGGTGAATTTTCGGACGCAGGAACGGACGCCCCGTAAGAGCGCGTTTGTTTTTGCGGCAATTTGCAAACAGAATGGATTTTCTGATTCCATTTTGGATAGCGGTGCATGATAGCAGGTCGGTTCAATATATTGTATAGTATGCACGTCATGCAGAAGCCGTTTTATTCCATCATCATTCCCGCCCTAAACGAAGAGAACTACTTGCCGCATCTGTTGGATTCGTTGTGTGAGCAATCAGAAAAAGATTTTGAGGTGATCGTGGTGGATGCAAAATCCAAAGATCTGACTGTGCGTGTGGCCAGGTCTTATGACGGAAAAATTCCGATTCAAGTCATGGTCTCACGAGACCGGAATGTGTCAAAACAGCGAAATCAGGGGGCCTGGAAGGCACGTGGGGAATGGTTTGTTTTTGTGGATGCTGATACCGTGTTGCTGCCGTATGCGCTTGCGAGATTGCGTGCGTATATCGCCGGGTCTGATGCAAAATCACTGACTGCGTGGGGAAAACCGGATAGTGAAAAAACTGAAGAGTCTATGCATATGCTCCTCTATAACTTTACGCTGGAAGCGTGCATCTTGCTCAAGCGTCCAATGGCACCCGGGCCATTTGGCCTGGTGCATCGGGATGCCTTCATCGCCGTGGGTGGATATCTGGAGGCGGTGCAGTTTGGCGAAGACCAGAATTTGACCCAACGATTGGCTGATGCGGCATATCCGCTTCATATCATCCGAGAAACACTGTATATTTGGTCCCAGCGCCGGTTCCGAACCTTTGGTTTTTTCCGGACGACTCGACTGTATATGACGAGCGGACTGAGGATTCTCCTTACAAAAAAAAGTTTTGGCGTGATTCCTGAATACATCATGGGCGGACATGCCTATGAGAGAAATCATAAAAAGCCAAACCGTTCGATGCTGAAAAAGTTTGAGGGAAATTTCAAAAAATTGGTAAAAGAATTTTTAGAATAACTATGCGTGTGATAGCAGACCTTCAGTTGCATTCAAAATTTTCGCGTGCGGTGTCGCCGGCAATGACGATACCAAATATTGCAGCCTGGGCGCAGCGGAAGGGGATAGGGCTGGTCGCCACTGGAGACTGGACGCATCCGATGTGGATGGCCGAAATTGAGCGGGATCTGGAAGAGGTGGGAAATGGGTTACTTAGGCTAAAGAATATTGCTCAGGGAGATCCAGTCGGCGCTGAGGTCGCCCGTCCAAATTCAAGAGTTCTCCGATCCCTCGCTGCTGCTCGGGCCCCTTCGGCGGAGAACTCGAATTTGTCCGGTCTCCCCGCGCCTCATCAACCGCTGTTTTTGCTTGCTACCGAAGTTTCTTCTATTTTTTCCCAGGGCGGGAAGGTGCGCAGAGTCCATACGCTTATCTGGGTGCCGACTTTGGAGTCGGCCCGAAAAATCAGTCGAGAAATGACCAAGCGGGGCTGCAACCTGATGAGCGACGGCCGGCCGATTGTGGGGCTTTCCTGCATCCATATTGCAGAACTGGTTTTATCGATTGAACCCAAGGCACTCATTATTCCTGCGCATGCGTGGACACCGTGGTTTTCGGTATTTGGCGAAAAAGGCGGATTTGAAAGCCTGGATGAAGCATTTGGGGAGTATGCAAAACATATTTATGCCGTTGAAACGGGGCTTTCCAGCAACCCGGCGATGAATTGGCGCATCAAAGAGCTGGATCATCGAGCGATTCTTTCTTTTTCTGATGCACACTCAGGGCCAAAGTTAGGGAGGGAGGCGACGGTGTTTGAGATTGCTGATGGGAAATTGAGCTACGCATCTATTTATCAAGCTATTTGCGGTGATCAGATGAATTATGAATCAAGAATCATGAATGCTGAGAAAATTAATACTCATGATTCAGTATTCGGTCTTCAGTATTCAAACATCGCCTATACCATAGAATTTTATCCCGAAGAAGGGAAGTACCATTGGTCCGGGCACCGCGCGTGTGGGATACGGTGGGGACCTGAAGAGACCAGGGCGAAGGGGACCACATGTCCGGTGTGCGGAAAGCCGCTCATTCAGGGCGTTGTCCAACGTGTCGAAGCTCTGGCCTCGCGAAGCGAGGAGGCGCTTAAACTCGAATCACGAATCATGAATTATGAATCAGGGGGGAAGACTGCAAAAATACGAATGACACAAAGTCGAGCATTTCCGAACCGGCCGCCGTTTGTGATGCTCGTGCCGCTCCAGGAAATCATTAGCGAGTGCATTGGTTCGCCGGTGGCAAGTCCCAAGGTGCAGGGGCCGTATACAACACTTACGGATGCCCTCGGCGGAGAATTCAGCGTACTTTTACAGGCTTCGATTGAAGAGATTGCAGTGGTTGGCGGTGAGAGAATTGCCCAAGGCGTTGATAAAGTCCGTCGCGGGGATCTGGTCATTGATCCCGGCTACGATGGTGTGTTTGGCGTTGTGAAGCTTTGGCGAGAAGGGGAAGAGAAACCGCTGGTGGATAAGAACAAAGAGCAGTTACGGCTGATTTGACCTGTGTTTCCTCATTGACGGCGGAATTTTTTTCATGGTATGGTGAGGGAAGAACGGGAGGTGAAAAAAATATGGCAGAGGCAAAAGGCAATGAGAATCTGATGGCTGCGGTGGCCTATCTGTTGGGATTTATCACCGGTATTATTTTGCTCCTGGTGGAAAAACAGAGCAAATTTGTGCGGTTTCACGCAATGCAATCCGTCCTGTTATTCGGCGGATTATTTGTGGTGAATATGGCGCTCGGATTCATCCCTATCCTGGGGTGGCTCGTCGGGCTTCTTTTATCATTTGCAGCATTCATCTTGTGGATCGTCCTGATGTGGAAAGCGTTCCAGGGTGAAATGTACAAAGTTCCGTACGTGGGTGACATGGCAGAGAAACAGCTTGCAAAGATGAAGTAATGGCATGATAGAAAATCGAACGCACGCGGGTAAAGCTCTGGCTGAAAAGCTGGGTCAACACACCGGAAATAGCGCTGTGGTTATTGGACTCGCCCGAGGAGGCGTACCGATAGCCGCAGCGATTGCGTTTGCACTCGGAATCCCCGTAGATGTCCTGGTGGTAAAGAAAATACACAGCCCGTCGGATAGAGAATTTGGGATCGGCGCTGCGGCGCCTGATGGCATAACTTATATTGACTGGCCGACTGCGCACCGGACGGGAGCGGATGAGGAGTATATCAATCAAGCTGTCAGCCTTCAGCAATCAGCTATCAGCCAGAAAACGCGATTGTACCGGAAGGGCAAGAAGCCCTATCAACTGAGAGACAAGATTGTGATTATTGCGGATGACGGGGCAGCGACGGGGGCGACTATCGAGGTCGCGATCAAATGGCTCAAAGCCAAAAAAGTCAAAAAGATAATTGTCGCTCTGCCCGTGGCGTCTATGGACGTCGCGTCGCGCATTAAACCGGAAGTGGATCATCTGGTAACATTGGAAACTCCAAAAACATTTGATTCCTTGAGTGAATTCTATAAGGATTTTAGCGAAGTCACGGATGAAGAAGTGATGCGATTAATGAATTGAACCAATATGAAATTGATTGTCGGTCTTGGTAATCCCGGCCGTGAGTACGAATCCACCCGTCACAACATCGGGTTTATGGTGGTAGACCGGTTAAGTCATGAACTGGGCACCGGGCCGGTGTCGTGGGAAACGGATACGAAGAAAAACGTGATGACTGCCAAAATCGGCGATGTCTTGCTCGTCAAGCCTTTGACATTCATGAATGCGTCAGGATTTGCCGTCCGTGCGCTTGTGGATTTTTATAAACTCGCCCCAACAGATGTATGGGTGATTCATGATGATATGGATTTGCCGCTTGGGAAAATCCGTATCCGGGAAAAAGGTGGGACGGCAGGACATAATGGCGTAGATTCCATACTACAGCAGCTCAAAAGCGATCTGTTTGTCCGGTTTCGTCTGGGCATTGGCCGTGGGGGAGAAGCTTACGGCCGGCAGTCGGACAAAAATCTTCATCACCGGTCGGTCATCCAATTCGTGCTTTCTCGTTTTCATCAGGGCGAGGCAGGAGATTTCCGTAAGCTCATAAAACACGGGACTGAAGCCGTGCGGATAGCATTGATACAGGGAATTGATAAAGCGATGAATAGGTTTAACTAGCCATGCAAACCATCGGCGACATACTTCAAAAGTTTAACCCTCTGGAAGACAAGTACATATCCCGCGAGTTCCAGTCGTTTGGGATTTATTTAGCAGAAGAGCTGGGCGATTACAAACATAAGGCTCTCTATATCCGTCTTGCCAAAACTGTGCCCCGGGCAATCCTTGAGAAAGCACTATCATTTGTGAAGGATGCCAACGCAAAATCCCGCGGCCGACTGTTCATGTGGAAGATGAAGAAGCTGAAGAGTGGAGAAGAGTAACTGATTGGAGTTAAGGAGCATTTATCACACACACGCCGCTGGCATCGGGATAGTTGTCCTTCATTTTACATGTATATCCTTCTGGACATTGGTTTTGGGGGAGGTTTGCCGCTATCCCTCCGCAGAATTTCCCTTCGGGGTTGGTATTTTGATCTAGGAATTTGAACGTGGAGAGGATTTGGTCAAAAATAATTGGGTTATCTATATCAGTATACCCAAATATATATGTAGATTGGTTTTTTTGAATATAGGCAAATAAGTATTTCCCCGCCCCCTGACCTCCAACATGATTCTCTTCTTGCAGAATTGCGTGTTTACCATCTATGAGAATTGATTTTGTATTGGATACAACTGTGTAAATTTCAGTATCCGTTGGTATCAACGTATCGTTGGGTATTTTATATGGCCCAGATTTACTAGCCCAAAACGTACCGCTTGGTCCAAAATTACACTCCTTTGTTGCATCAATAATGCCTGGGTTCGTATATATGGCATCGTCGTTACACTCTAAATACCCCCAGTTGGCTGGAATTTTGAATTGCCAATTTTTTCTACTAATAGTTCTCCATCTGGCAGTCGGATCAGCTACTGTTGCCGGAGTGAGGATAGGAGACGGGGAAGTTTGAATTTTGGCGAGCTGCTGTCTGAGCACCATGTTTTGGGCAAAAAGATAGGCGATTAGGGCAGAAAGCACCGGGAGTACGATGATCGGAAGGAGCAAGAGAAAGGGGAATCGTTTTTTGGATGGGGTGGAGGGCGGTGCAGACTGGACAGGCGTGGCTGTAGAAATTTCCGGTATTGGATCCATGGATGTATTGTGGCGCAGTTTGCGATTATTGTAAACTAGGTTTATACCAAATATATATATGAATCAGGTAATGGAAATCGTCAGGAAGAAGCCTCTTTTGTTTCTTTTGGTTTCCTTTTGTTATCTGTTCGTGCTCGGGTTATTGAAGTGGTGGTTTACTCCCACCATTGAGACACTGTGGTTTGTCTTGGGCGGCGTGATCGGTATCTATTTTTTGGATGGGGCGGAGGTATTTTTTCACTTGTCTCCGTCGCCATTTCGGTCCATCGTATTTAGCGCGGCATTTGTGATCGTGAGTTTATTTGTGGTGAGCTCTTCGGGCAGTGCACTGGCAAGCGGATTGGTATTGTCACTTTTTATCACGCTTATCCTGTGGCAGGTAGGGGAATGGCGAGTACGCGGAAACATAAACGAATGGTACCGGATGGTGGCAGGACCCGTAGCGGCCAATATGCAGCGGTGGGGAATCGTAATATTCGTTGCTCTATTTTTGTTAGAAACGTACCTGTTTGTGCGGTAAAAATATGGTGAAACATGATTCGCCCCTGTGGCAATATCTTTCGGCTGAGCAAAGAAAATTGGCTGAGGACGGGCAACTCCTCATAGAAGATCGTAAGCTCCATCCCAATGAACAGTTGAGTGATTATTCCTATCTGGTATTCCCGTTTGCCAAGCTTTATGAAGGATTCCTCAAGCAGCTCTTCCGGGATATCCTGGTCATTGATGAGAGCGATTATAAGAGCGACCACTTTCGTATCGGTAAAGCGCTGAGCCCCAATCTGGCGCAGCGGTTAGGTCGACGGAGCGCGTGGTTTCGGATACAAGAGCGCTTTGGACAGGCGCTGGCAGATAGCCTGTGGGATACCTGGAAAGAGGGGAGAAATCTGGTGTTTCATTACTTCCCGCATAACTACCGCGCGTTATCATTTGATCAGGCAGTCGCGTTGACTGATTCACTTCTCCATACAATGGAAACCGCTGTTTTGGAAACGAAACCAACTCTTGCACCGCATACCTAAACACGATACTGTACATATGCAATGAAAAAAGGGAATTGGACCGTGTATCATTTGTGGGCGTGGATTCTTTTGGTTTGGAGCCTCTACCGCAATTATTTCAAGCTGCCGGAATGGGCAGATGAGCTGATTGCCAAGCCACTCGTTTTTGTGATTCCGGTCTTGTGGTATGTGCGGAAACTCGAAAAGCGGACATTGGTAACCATTGGGGTTACCGGAAAAAATTTCTTCACCAGTGTCTACATCGGTTTGGGATTCGGTTTTGTGTTCGCGCTCGAGGGGTTAGCTGCTCACGCCATAAAGTACGGCGGGCTCAAAATAAACCCCATTGATGCGTTTCTTCAGTATGGGATGGGGTTGTTATTGCTCTTATCGCTTGCTACGGCGGTATCGGAGGAACTCCTAAGTCGTGGATTTGTATTTACCCGGATTTTGGAAAAGACTAAAAGTTTGCCCAAGGCCTCGCTGCTTTCAACATTCTTATTTGTGCTTCTCCATGTGCCGATTTTGGTCACGAGCCTGAAGCTGCAGGGGATGACGCTCATTCTCTTTTTCGTGACCGATATTATATTGGGCCTTGCTAACAGTTTATTGTTTTACAATACGCGTTCCCTCGTGGCTCCAATCCTCGTCCATGTCTTCTGGAATATGACCGTGGCACTGTACCTGTAAGAGTTAGTAGCAAGGCGAGTTATTTAGTAAACTCCAAGGGGAGATCGTTGGTGATGCGTGAAAGAACGGCGGCGGTTTGATCTCCCGGGGCGATCGTGTACAGCCTCCGGGCTGCAGCGACAGCTTCTTTACGTTCCCCTAGTTCATATGAAGCGATGGTGTAGACGAGCCAGAGGTTGACGCTGGTTGGAAATTGCCGAAGCCCCCGGGCGGCAGTTTGTTGTGCATCTTTGCGGTTTTTCTTTTGAAAAAGGAGAAGCTTGGCAAGGTTTTCATACGCCAGATAATAGCTTGCCCTCTCGGTTGAGGTGCGGTACAGCGCTTCTGCTTTTGCCGTGTCTCCCAGGCGTTCCCAGACTGCTCCGGCGTTATTGTACGCGACCCACCATGTGGGGTTGAGCTTTATAGACCGGTCAAACGCCTGCCGTGCCGCGCCGATATCACCAGTGCGAAAAATTTCAACACCATAATTATTCGTCAGATCAAAACTATCGGGGCTTATGCTTGTGTCATGAGAAAAAAGTGTCAGGCCGTTTTGCCACTGGCGGCTGCGAATTATGGTTGTTGCACCCAGTACTAGCAGGAGAGCGGCAATAGTAACGCGAGCAGGAGAGGTATACTTTTTTATTTTTGGCAAGAGCGAGAGTATAACGCCGATAAGACCAATCGAGGGGAGATATAGCCAACGTTCGGCCACTGTGGCGCTCAACGGGATAAACTGCATGTAGGGGATGATACCGAGGAAAAACCATAGAGAGAAAAATGCCAGTGTTCGGCTGCGGAGTTTTGCCATACATACAATGAGCGCGCCGATAAGAAGCAGCGATTCCCAAAATTTCACATTGGATAGACTCGTGATAACAAAATGCCGGGAAATAGATAGGGAAAACGGCCAGAAAAATGTTTGTAAATAGAAAAGAATTTCCGAAGGAATGGTCAAGAGTCTTTGGACAAGATTTGCTTGGGCGATGGGGGACGGGAAGGCGAGGGATGACGTGCCGATGCCGACTGCCAAGATTCTCATTGTGCCGTAAAGAGCCGCAGCAGTGATGAGCCAGAGGGCAGTTTTTCTCCGCGATATCGTGTGCGGCAGGAGAAAAAACACCGGGAGGAATACGGCAGTGCCCTCTTTGGTTAACAGTGCCAGAAAAAATAACAATGCTGCATATTTCATATGCCCGGGAACAAGAAGCAGTGAAGAAAGAAGGAAAACTGCCGATAGAGGGTCGGCGATGGTGGAAATCCAGAGCACCGCTTCGGAAATGCCGGGATGGATGGCAAAGAGGGCGCTGCCTATAAACGCGGGCCAAAGCGAGAACCATGTTCGGAGAAAGAAAAAAAGAAGTACCGCGGTTGCCGCATGAGTAGATATCTGAAAAAGCCGAAATATCCAGGGGTCATGCGATACCGCCCAGAGCGACGCCATAGCCGTGGTTGTAACCGGGCGGTAAAAACCGCCGCTTAACCCCGATCCGTGGGAATTAAAAATGCCCCCGGTCCAAAATTTGGGCAGGTTGGCAAGGGAATGGATGAGCGGGTTTTGGACGATGGCCTCCTCATCATCCCACAAAAATTGGTTGGGGAGGGAAGGGCCGTAAACGGCGAATACGATGAGGAAAAGAGCAATGACAGCTTTTTTCATGATTATCATGAGCATACAGCATGATAAACAAGAGTCAAGAACACGGGTTATTTTATAAGGAGTACCCCTGCGGTTACCA
>JACREN010000036.1 GCA_016218255.1 Candidatus Gottesmanbacteria bacterium
CTTGTCTATATCGGTACTGAGTTGCAGCGAGCTGAATATGCCATCAAAACTGGACAGGTAGAAAAATTTTCCCAGGATCCGGCAGCAAATAAAGCACTATAAACTGTTGTTCGCTTCGGATACTGGGAATGAATAGGTCAAACCATGTCACCTACAACACCTCATATTTCCTTTATCGGAGATTTAACCGTTGATGTGTATCCTCAAAAAAATCAACGCCATTTATGCGGATCGTCGCTCAACGCTGCCATGTGGGCCAAGCATCTGGGGACAAAACCGTCCATCGTGGCCGCAGTTGGTGACGACCAAGCCGGTCGGGAATATGTTAACGTGTTAACACGTGAGCATATTGACGGGAGTCGCATTTCAATACTTCATGGAAGGACATCCGTTATTGAAATCAATATTACGGCCGGTGGGGAAAGGCAATATGGAGACTGGGACCCGGGTGTGATGGCACGCTATCATTTGTCGAAAGACGATTTTGCGTTTTTGAAAAAGCACGACGCTACGCTTCTTACGGTCTATGGTCCGACGCGGCATCTATTAGATGAACTGGTTACCTTTGGTTTGACAAATAAAAAAAGGAAGCCGCTGGTCGCGGTAGACTTTGGTGATTTGGTTCAGTTTGAAAAGAGTTTTTCTGTTGTTGAATCGGCTATCGATGGTATTGATATGGCCTTTTTTGGACTAGACAAAGACAATGATGAGCGACTGATAAATGATGTACAGCAGCTCGCGGCATCGGCACGTAAATTATGTATCGTGACTTTGGGGCAGCATGGGTCAGTGGCATTTGATGGAGAGAAAATATTTATGCAAGCACCGCAATCCGTTTCTGTCAAAGATACAACCGGAGCAGGCGATGCATTTATCGCAGGTTTTCTGGTTTCATACCTGCAGACGCGCAATATTCAGAAGTCTCTCGAGCAGGGAACAATCCTCGCCTCCAGCGCAATCCAAAAAGTGGGTGCGTACTAAATAGTCACAAAAACAACACAAGTTATTTAGTTACTTAGAAAAAACAAGAATTTTACTAAGTAACTGGCCCTGCTCGCGTTGCTATTTTACCGTCACGCTTTTAGCCAGATTTCTTGGTTTGTCCGGATCAAATCCCCGGGCAATCGTCAGGTAATACGCCAGGAGCTGTCCTGCTATCACCATGGGGATGATGGTCGCTTCACGGGCATCCGCGATCGGTACATAATAATCAAATACTTCATGCGGTTTGTGCGAGATGCCGATGATATAGCCGCCCCGCGCTTTCATCTCCATGGCCCCCGCCAGATTTGCTCCATACGTTTCATCGTCCGGCAAAAGCGCGATGCACGGGGTGCCTTTCTCGACAAGCGCCAGCGGCCCGTGCTTGAGCTCTCCTGCTGCCAATCCTTCCGCATGGATGTAGGAAATCTCCTTAATTTTTAAAGCAATTTCCAGTGCTGCAGGATACGAAAGTCCGCGGCCGATCACATACACATGTCGCGCCTTTTTGATTTTTTTGGCCAGTTTTTGTATATGGGAAACGGTCGGCTCCCCAAGTACCGTCTTGGCGGATTTTACCGCCATGGTGACCACTTTTTGCCCTTCCCGTATCCTGCCATCCAAGGCATACGCCAAAAGCGTCAGGTGGGCAAGTTTGCCGATAAAGGCTTTGGTAGACGCGACACCTTTTTCCGGCCCGGCGCCGATGACGAGCGTATAGTCCGCGATTCGCCACAGTGATGAGCCCAAGACGTTCACAAGGGCTGCTATTTTTGCTTTTTTTTCTTTGGACTTTCTTACAGAATCAAGAAGATCCATGGTCTCTCCTGATTGTGAAAGGGCGAGGATAAGACTTTTGTCCGTCAAAAAGTCCAGCTGGTAGCCAAATTCACTACCGATGGCCCAGTTCACATGCCGCCGAGCAATTTTGGAAAACAGATACGAACCGGCCAGACACGCATACGCCGCAGTCCCGCAGCCGACCATATACGCGCCGTGCGACTGTCGTATTATTCCCGCCAGTTTTACTGCATGCTCCGCATTGTCCGCTGCGATATCCGCCATGACCCCCGGCTGTTCATGGATTTCCTTAAGCATAAAAAACGGGTATGATCCCTTTTCCACTTCGGCAACAGACCAGGTAAGCGTCTGTTTCTGGGGTTTGATGCGTACACCGGTCCGGGCGTTAAACATCATCACTCCCGCGGCCGACACGAGCGCCATTTCGTCGTCTTCCAGAAAATGCACCTGGCGCGTGTAGGGGAGGAGCGCTGCCGCGTCGCTTGCCAGAAAATTTTCGCCGTTGCCAAAGCCCACGACGAGCGGCGACCCACTCCGGACTGCTACGAATTGATTATTGTTTCTATTCATGGCGATAAAGGCATTGAGCCCCTCCATGTCATTGAATGCTTGTTGTACTGCTTTGCTAAAGAGCATCCGTTTGGCGTATTCCTCGATGAGGTGTACCGCGACCTCGGTATCGGTTTGAGATACGAAGCGGTGGTTCTTTGTTAATAGTTTCTGTTTGAGCACTTCGTAATTTTCCAGTATCCCGTTGTGGATGATGGCAATCGTTCCTGTGCAATCCAGATGCGGGTGTGCATTCACTTCACTTACGCCCCCATGGGTGGCCCAGCGCGTGTGACCAAACGCAAACGAACTGTGCGGCATGTCCTTAACGTTTGCCTCACCGATTTTCCCGGTTTTTTTCTTGACGACGATTTTGTCTGGAGATGCTACCGCTACGCCCCAGCTATCATAGCCGCGGTATTCCAGTTGTTTTAAACCTGCTAGTACGATGGTCGCGCCGTCAGTACGGGGACCGACATACCCAAAAATGCCACACATAGTTCGTTCCTCCTTTGAGAAGAATTGAAAATTATGAAGTGCAAAGAAGCAGACTCATTTATCAATCCTTTGGTCCCGACGTTACCGTCCGGATTTATGCGATCAATATTGCGGTAGAGAGTGCTACCGAAGGGTACCCGCAGATTTACTCAGAAAATTTCGCTTTGCGAAATTATTCTGAGCGTTCGATAAACTCGGAATCATTCCTCGAATGTTCCGAGTGAACCCTTTCCTCGTATTCCGCCAGCTGGCGGACCACACGCTTACAATTTTTAAACTGCTTCCCAAAACCTCCTCCATGGTGTATGCTAGCCCGTAATTGTCTAACTGTCAAATGACATACCGTTTTGAAGGTGATCCATTGCGGATAGAGCTTCAGGAAATTTCCCTGCGAGATGGGTTAGTGCCCGAGTTTCTTGTATTTATGGAACATCAAGGCGAACCAATCGAATTTTCCTGTAATGGGTATAGCGGTACGATGGCGTATGGAGAACAAACGGGTTGGCAGGTGCAAATAGGAAATCGATTCATTTTTGTATTCGAAGAGGAAGCGGCGAAACTTTGGGATATAACTAGGCAACAGACATGAAAAAAACGATCTATCTTTCGGTTATGGGTGCGATAGGTAGTGGGAAAACCACCGTGGCTCAATTGTTGGCACGGGAATTAAAATTTCAAGTGCTGGAAGAAAATTTCGGCGAGAATGCATTTCTTCCCCGTTTCTACCAGGATATGAATCGATGGGCGTTCCAGTCTCAGACGTTTTACCTCATGGAGAAAATTTCACAACTGCTTGCCACTCCGAAGCTTCTGGAAAAACATTCCGTCATCCAGGATACGCCGATCCAACAGGATGCGTTTTCGTACGCCAAAGCCCAGCATGTGCTAGGGCATATGGACGATGCGGAATGGAAACTCTATCAAAAAATTTATAAATCCTTTGAGCCGTATTTCCCCAAGCCGGACCTTATCGTATTTTTGGAAACGTCAGTCACAGAGTTGGTCCGCCGCATCGGTTCGCGCGGAAGAGGATATGAGCAAAAAATCCCCACAAGCTACCTTGAATTATTGGATATGCTCAACCATAAATGGTTAAACGAAAATAAATCGATTCCAGTATTGGTCATAGAGACCGACGGGTTTAATATTGTCCGAAGTAAAAATGCCCAAGCCGCGCTCGTGGAAAAAGTCCGCACGGCATTGTAAGATAGTTTTATGATGCAGAAAGGTAAACTTATTGTTCTTGAAGGTACGGACGGGTCGGGAAAACGGACGCAGTTGGACCTCCTTACGGCATATTTTCAGAAAAAAAACATTCCCTATAAAACGCTCGATTTCCCCAGGTACACCGATTCTTTTTTTGGCGCGCTCGCCGGGGATATGTTGCATGGCAGATTGGGGCCGGTGGAACGTATTCCTGCCAAACTTGCCGCACTGCCGTATGCGTGTGACCGGTGGCAGACCAAAGACGATATTTCAACATGGCTTGATGAAGGAAATATTGTCATCGGCAATCGCTATACAGCGTCAAGTGCCGTCTATCAGGCAGCGAAATTATCAGCTCCAGAGCAGCCAGCATTTATCAATTGGATATATAAACTGGAACAGGAAGTCATTGGACTTCCGAAAGAAGATATTGTTCTTTATTTTTATGTGCCGGTTGCTGTGGCACAATCTCTTGTGGAAAAACGGGGGCTGGTCAAAGATCAGTACGAACAGAATCAAACAATGCTTAAAACTGTGGAAACATTGTATGGAGATTTAGCGAAACGCTTTTCCCATTGGCAGACTATTGACTGTGTGAAAGGAGACGTGTTATTGTCACGACAAGAGATCCATGAAAAAGTCCTCTCGATCATCAATCAAACGATCAAAGGGTAGACTCACTGTTATAGCCGGTCCCATGTTTTCTGGAAAAACGGGTAAGCTTGTTGCGATGGTCGATGTGTTTACCCGCATGGGACATCGGGTCCTCATTGTTAAACCCAAGCTTGACGACCGTTACGGCGGCGGAGAGGCCATCCATTCTCACGATCATAGAAGCTCCAGAGCTATCATCGTAGACGGCGAGTCAGCTGAGCAGATTGTAGGTAAGGTTTTAGATAGTGGCGTGGATAAAGTGATTTTGGACGAGGTGCAGTTTTTTGACCGGGAAAAAATCAAAAAAGTCGTGCAGGTTTTGAAGAAAAAAGGATATCATGTCATCGCAGCAGGACTTCTGTATGACTATAAACGCCAACCGTTTGGAGCTACGCCGGATCTGCTTGGACTTGCCGACGAGCAGCTGGAGCTTTTTGCCGTATGCCAGAAATGCGGCAGTCTTGCGATGCACACGGAGCGTGTGGGCGGGGGAAGTGCGAAACAGATCGAGGTAGGCGCGGCAGATAAATATATCGCCGTGTGCGAGAAGTGTCATAAAGTGTATAAATAAGGAAAGGAGGTGGATATGGCAGACCCGGAAAGAGTTTTAACGAATCAAGAATTGTTTCCTCCAGCAGACCCTTTAACATTAGATCAAGCAGGAGCGGGCAGTGCGGGTGGCGGAAGTGTTGAGGTGGCAAAAGATGATGATGGAATTCCTTTTAACCAAGGGATGCAAGGAGAATAATGTATGACAAAGATTTCAGCCAAAGCGCCGGTGATTGGGGGGAAACAATATCATATTGACTGCGGGCCGGGAGATGTGGCGCGGTCTGTCCTCTTGCCCGGGGATCCGGGACGGGTAGCCAAAATCGCATCGGGGTGGGATAGCTCACGGGAGGTAGCCAATCATCGTGAATATCACACTATGACCGGGAAATTCAGTGGTACGGATCTTTCTTGCACCAGTACCGGCATCGGATCGCCGTCGCTCGTGATTGCCGTAGACGAACTTAGCCGGATCGGTGTGGATACGTTTATCCGCGTAGGTTCGACGGGCGGGCTTCATAAAGAAATGCAATTGGGCGATCTGGTTATTTCCACCGGGGCTGTACGGCTGGACGGAGCGAGCAAAGATTTAGTAATTCCCGAGTACCCAGCGGTTGCAAACTATGAAGTGGTCATGGCGCTTATTGCTGCAGCAGAAGAGTTGGACGTTCGGTATCACGTCGGCATTACGGCTTCGACGGATACGTTTTACACCGGTCAGGGGAGGCCGGCACTCAATCATTATCTGCCCAGTTTTAAAAAAACCATTCTCGAAGACATGCAGCACGCAGGAGTCAAAAATTTTGAAATGGAAGTAGCGGCATTACTGACCGCGGCAAGTATTTTTGGCAAACGCGCGGGAGCCGTGTGTGTGGTGATTGCAAACCGCGTGACGGACGAATTTGCGATCACTGATGAGTTTGAAAAGCGCGCAGGCCGTGTGGGATCACTTGCGATATCGATCCTCGCCGGTTGGGACCGGGAAAAGAAAGAGAAGGGCAAGAATTTTTTGTACCCGGCACTCCTTTCATGAAGACCACTATATATCTTGTTCGGCATGGCGCGGTAGAAAATCCGGGCGAGGTCATTTATGGACGGATGCCCGGATTCCCGTTATCAAGCGAAGGCAGAGAGCAGGCGCACCGGCTGGGCAGACGTTTATCCGACAAAAAGATTAGCGCCATTTACGCAAGTCCTTTGGCACGGACGCGAGAGACAGCCGGGATAATTTCCTCGTTTCACAAAAACATTGCTATTCATTTTGACGAACGGCTTTTGGAGGTGCATTCGCCGGGGCTGGAGGGCAAGCCGTTTGCAGATATTGCAAGAGACTCATGGAATTTTTATAAACCGCGCTATGTCCGCCAGTTTGGCGGCGAACGCTTGATCGACATTTGGATGCGGATGCGGGAGTTCATTTCTGAATCTGCACTCAAGCACCGGGGGCAGGAAATTGTGGTTGTTTCTCACGGTGATCCCATTATGATCGTGCAGGCCAAACATAGGGGAAGGAGGCTGGTTTTAGGAGAAATCCGGGGCCCGGAATACGTGGGGACGGCGCAGGGAATTCAGCTTGATTTTAGTGAGTTTGGAGCGGTAGAAGTGTCTAAAATAGATCTACAATAACTTGACAAAATCGTCAAAAAAGTCTATACTTGAATATGGTCGCCAATTTACCTCAATTTGTTGACCTTCATCTGCATCTCGGAGCTTCTTCAACGCCTCATTTTCTCTGGGAACTGGCTCACGATCAGGGTATCAGATTATTAGAAAAGCATTATTTTTCCTTCATCGATTCCATAACCATTCGCGAAAAAACCACCTACGAGAAATACCTCAAATTTTTCGACGTTACCGAGCGCATCCAGTCTTCGACGTTTGCCATTGAAAAGGCCGCTCATGAAGCCGTGTCGCGCGCCTACCGCAAAGGCAACGTGACGACGATGGAGATCCGGTTTAACCCGATGCTTCGGAATAAAGGCGGGGAGCAGGATCTGGATAAAATTATTTTTGCCGCGCTTGTGGGCATTAAAAAGGCGTGTCTGGAGTATCCCGTCAGGGCAGGACTTATCCTTATGATGGACCGGAGATTTCCCAAAGAAAAGAATGTCATTATTGCCCAAAAAGCCGCCCGGTTTGCCGGGGAGGGCGTCGTGGGACTCGATATCGCCGGGCCGTTAACGCAATCATTTCGCGTGGAAGATCTGGTGGAGCCGGTCGCTATTGCCCGCAAAGCGGGGTTGGGCATTACGATTCATACTGGTGAAGTGACGGGCTCGGATGAAGTATGGGAAGTGGTACGGTTGCTTCGCCCAGACCGCATCGGCCATGGTATCCGGTCGGTGGATGACCAGAAACTCCTTGAATATCTGGCCGCGAAAAAGATTGTTCTGGAAGTGTGTCCGACGTCCAATATGCAGACGAGTGCGGTGAAAAATTGGGATGAGATGAAAATGATTTTTGACCGTTTGAAAAAATATGGCGTGGCATTTACCATAAATTCCGACGGACCGGAATTGTTAGGAACCACAGTGAAAGAGGAATTTGAAACTCTGGTAGCACAGAAGATATTGACGGAGAATGATGTCATGCGCTGTACGGAAGCGGCAAGAAAGGCTACCTTTATATGATGCCAGACGGACTCACGTTTGATGATATTCTCATTCTTCCCGGGTATACCGATTTTAAGCGGCGGGACGTTAGTCTTGCGACGGAACTTCACAGTACGATTGTGTTGCCTCTACCTGTTATTTCTTCACCTATGGATACGGTGACAGACGATGCTATGGCCCGCGCGCTTGCGGTTGCTGGCGGATTGGGGATTATCCACCGGAATCTCACGGTTGCTGCACAAGCTACCATGGTTGCCAAGGTCAATAAAGATAAACTGCTGGTCGGTGCGGCAGTGGGCATCGGCAGTGATTTTGAAGAACGCGTCGCCGCACTGGTGGCGGCAGGAGCGGATATGTTGGTTATCGATTCAGGACACGGCAATACCCAATTCATGGTTGACGCTATTGGTTTTATCAAAAAAGCATATGCCAAAGCAGTGGTGATGGCGGGAAATATTGCAACTCTAGACGGGGCGAGTCGGCTTATTGCAGCAGGTGCTGATATCCTGCGCGTTGGGATGGGGCCTGGGAGCATTTGTACGACCCGCATTATTACCGGCATGGGGGTCCCGCAAATTTCGGCGATTCAAGAAGCAGTTAAAGCAGTGAACGTTATGAAAGCAAAGCACGTCGCGATTGTTGCAGACGGCGGCATCCGCCAGATTGGGGATATGGCAAAAGCACTCGCAGTGGGCGCTGATGCCGTGATGCTTGGGTCACTCCTTGCCGGTTTTGACGAGTCGCCGGGAGATGTCGTTTCCGTAAGCGGGAAGAAATATAAATCATACCGCGGTATGGGGTCGATAGCAGCCATGAAACAGGGCAGTGCGGAGCGGTATGGGCAGACGCGGGATACGAACGAGCGGAAGCTTATCCCTGAAGGTGTTGAGGGACTCGTAGGATATAAAGGATCCGTCACACAGTACCTTGATCAGGTGAGCGGCAGTCTGAAATCCTCCTTCTATTATATAGGAGCACAAACGCTTCCGGAATTTCACAAAAAAGCAGAGATAGTCCGCATTACTCCGGCAAGCATGATCGAGAGCCATCCTCACAGCATCACGGTCACCGATGGCGGCCAGAATTATCAGATATAACATTGCGCCGGAAGCTGATTTTTCGTATGATCAAGGCATGACGCTACAACGAACTGATCCAGCTATTGCAGAGCTTATCAAAGAGGAGGCCAATAGACAGCGAGATGTGCTGGAGATGATTCCCTCGGAAAATTATGCTTCGCCAGCTGTGCGGGAGGCGCTTGGATCAGTGTTAACCAACAAATATTCTGAAGGATATCCCCATAAACGGTATTATCAGGGCAACCAATATATCGATGAAATCGAAGATATTGCGATTGAGCGGGTGAAAAAATTATTCGGCGTACCGTACGCCAACGTCCAACCGTACTCCGGATCTCCTGCCAATAGCGCAGTTTACATGGGGCTACTGAAACCCGGTGATACTATCATGGGACTTAAGCTATCCGGCGGCGGGCATTTGACGCACGGTCACCCCGACGTGACGTTTTCCGGCACGTTTTATCGGTCGGTGCAGTATGACGTGGACGAGCACGGGTTGATTGATCTGGATTATGTTCAATCCCTCGCACAAAAAGCCAAACCCACTATCATCGTGGTCGGGACGACGGCGTATCCCAGGATTTATGACTGGAAAAAGTGGAAAGCGATCGCAGACAACGTGGGCGCATTATTACTGGCGGATATTTCTCACATTGCGGGTCTTGTGGTCGGCGGTGCGCATCCGTCTCCGGTTCCATATGCAGATGTGGTCATGTTTACGACCCATAAAACCATGCGCGGGCCGCGGGGTGCAGTTCTCCTCGTTACAGACCAGGGGCTAAAAAAAGATCCGGAGATGGCACAAAAAATCGATCGAGCGGTGTTTCCGGGCCTCCAGGGCGGGCCGCATGATAACGTGACGGCGGGTATTGCCGTGTGCTTTGCGGAAGCGGCAACACCTGCGTTTACAACATACGCAAAACAGATTGTCGACAATGCCAAAACGTTATCTCAAACGCTCATCCGAGAAGGATTCACCCTTACGACCGGAGGCACCGACAACCACCTCATGGTCGTCGATTTGCGGCCGCAACAAGTGATCGGCAATATCGCAGCCGTTGCCCTTGAGGTAGCCAACATTGTAGTGAACCGAAACAGCGTGCCGCACGATACCAATCCGCCGTTTTACCCCTCCGGTATCCGCCTGGGAACACCGGCGATAACCACTCGAGGTATGAAAGAAAAAGAGATGCGGCAGATTGGCAAGTGGATTGCCGATGTGATCCGAGAAGTTTCTCATTATCGATTGCCCGAGGGCAAAGAAGAGCGGGGACTTTTTCTTAAGAAAATTCGTTTGGAGCTTGCAGCCAACAAGAAATTGTATTCCATCGCCCGATCCGTTACGATCCTCTGTAAGAAATTCCCTGTCCCGTAAATTTTTGTATTATGCCAATGCGTCCTGAGGTCGCCCACGCGGAAGTTTTGAAATACGAGTCCGTTGCTGGCGACCCCACCATGGATTTATACTCGCTTCGGATACCAGGCGTGGGAGAAGGATCCGGGGTCGTACGCATGCGAGGAGTTGTTATTCCTTCATTGGGATATTTTATTGCATCACCTGTCAGAATAGGCATTGGAACCAGGCTGCTGCGGACCGTCGTACTGGAGGCATCTGGTTTAGGGTATACAGAAGTTGAAGGCGACATCATTCACGATGAGTCATTGCAGAAGTTGGAAGAATTTCGTAGGCTATCGCGGGTGGCACAAAAATCGGTTGAAGTCCCATATGCGGATTTTTGTGGACTTCCCCTCGTAAAGTTTTTGCTTTCAGGGGGACTCGAGGTTACAGACATGACCGTAACCTTTATCCCATATCCGTCAAAATTTGATGATCATGATATAGACGTTCACTATCATGCAGCGATACGGACTTCTGCATAGGTCATTGGGTCTTGCACACATTATTGCATTCTCGGAGTGCATCTATTACAATCCTCAGCAAGAAGTTATCCTTTTCAGGATCCGCCGGGGTAGATGAATTTGCAGATAATTGAGTGAGTTTGGATGATTTGTAGTATATATTTCCTGCCCGGTCATTGGTTGTATGGCTATTGCGAATGAGCAGGATGTTGGTGCATTATGTCATAGATACGAGACCGGAGAGATTCCTGATTTTCCGAGTTCATTTCATCGTGCCTTATTCGTTGCATGCAAAATTTATGCGAAAGAGTTTACATTAAACGTGGATGCATTGTTTCCGCGGGTATATTTTGTTTCACTGCCGAATAGATCTGATGGGGAAGTGTATCTAGTTCATGAGGGAAAGGCGTACTGTCATGGAATTATTGATCCCGATAACGAAAGTCCGGAGTTTGATGTAGCACAGCTTACCGCGATTGGCGATGATAAAACGATTGATTTATTGGGTACGATCCTTTCGGTTCTTGATGGTCAGGAAGATGACGAGAATCAGTTTCTTCAGGTCGCTGATTCACTTCCGTGGGGTCGACAGCACCTTCTTATACTGCTGGCTGGCGCGACGACTCGTATGTTGGAGCGGCATTATGAAGCAAACTAGACCGATGATGCTCTTCTTGCAGGGTATATACGGATAGAGTATAATAATCAGATCTTATACACACTTAACAGTATCTTCTTCCGCCAGCTGGCGGACAGTTGAGTGGAAGGTCAAGAAGATACGCGGATTTTAGCGCCGTCGTATCGGCGCTATTTTTGATTCAGATCTTAGCGATTTATGGAAGAAATTACGTTGCAGGCACTTCTTGAGGCAGGTTGTCACTTCGGACACAAATCCGAACGGTGGCATCCCAAGGCCGCGCAGTTTATTTACACCGAGAAAGACGGCATCCATGTCATTGATTTAGCTAAAACCAAAGCAGGCCTTGATGCTGCGATGGCGTTTATCCGGGAGCTTACGAAAACCGGTGGCGAGGTGCTGTTTGTGGGTACCAAGCGCCAGGCGCAGGGTGTGGTAAAGCAGGAAGTGGAAGCAGTCGGCGCGCCGTATTTTGTTCAGCGCTGGGTGGGCGGATTTTTGACAAATTGGGACCAGGTACGGAAAAATATCGAAAAAATTAACAGGATGACGGACGAGCAGGCAAACGGCGGGTGGAAAAAGTTCCCCAAACACGAGCAGACGAAGCTCGGCCACTATCTTGCTAGACTCAAAATTTATTACGGCGGCGTTCTGGTTTTCAAAAATATTCCCGAAGCGCTGTTTGTGGTAGATATCAAAAAGGAAGCATCTGCAGTAGCCGAAGCCAAGCGCCGGGGCGTGCCGGTGGTGGCGATAGTCGATACGAATGCAGATCCTGAGGGAATCGATTATGTGATACCTGCCAACGACGATGCGGTTGGATCCATACAATACATCACGCATGCTATTGCGCAGGCATACAGGGAAGGAAAAGAATTGCGTCAAAAAGAAGTTAAATCCGACCAATTGAACCAATCAGGCCAATTAACCAATGATAAAAAAGCAGATAAACCCGCCGACGCGAACGCTATGCCGGCTAAACCAGCCGAACAAGTGGTCGAAAAGAAAAAGACGGCCAAAACGAAAAAAGTTTAATCCGATACCTATGCAGGTAAAAATCGAAGACCTCAAAAAACTTCGCGAAGCCACGAGTGCTGGAGTTTCAGATTGCCGTCAGGCATTGGAAGATACAAGTGGAGATTTTGAAAAAGCCAAAAAACTCATTATCGAGCGAGGGGTGGCGAAAGCCGAAAAAAAGCAGGATCGCGAAGCATCGCAAGGCATTATTGAGTCATATGTCCATGCGACCGGGAAAGTCGGCGTCCTTTTAGAGCTTCGCTGTGAGACGGATTTTGTGGCGCGGACGGATGACTTTAAAAAGTTAGCGCACGAGATCGCCCTTCAGATTGCCGCTATGCAGCCAAAAGACGTCGCAGAGCTAACCAAAAGTGCGTATATCCGTGATGCATCAGTGACGATTGAATCGCTCATTAAACAAACCATTGCCAAAGTCGGAGAAAATATCACGGTCGCACGATTTGTGAGAATGGGGTTAGGGGAATAAAACGGCGATTGACTCTTTTTATTTTTTTATCGTAAGATACGTGTACAGATGATCGACATCCTCATCAACCAGGCCCGTGAAAAAATGCGCAAAGCCATCGCGGTGACACAAAATGACCTTTCCTCCATTCGGTCCGGAAGAGCAACCCCCGCACTCGTTGAACATATCGCGATTCCTGCGTACGGCGGCACCCAACGGATGCGGCTTATGGAGATGGCCACTATTACCACGATGGATGCCAAGACGATTGTCATAGCGCCGTATGATCCGTCGCAGGCTGGCGACATTGAGAAGGGGATTTTAGAGGCAAATGTTGGGTTGACTCCCGTGGTAGACGGCGAAATTATCCGTATTTCTATCCCGTCGTTGTCCCAAGAGCGCCGGCTGGAATATCTGAAGCTCGCCAAAATCAAACTGGAAGCCGGGCGTGTCATGGTGCGCCAAATCCGTGGCGATGCCATGCGGGATATCAAAAAGCTCACGGACGTATCCGAAGATCAGCAAAAACATGGTGAACGGATTGTCCAGGAGCTCACTGATGAAATGATCGCTGATATCGACGGTTTGGGGGAGAAAAAAGAAGCAGAGCTCATGCAAGTATAATTTTATGGTGCTCACTGCCCTTATTTTTTTTGCGATTCTCAGTATCCTCGTTTTTGTCCACGAGTTGGGGCATTTCACCGTGGCACGTCTTATCGGTGTGGCAGTGGAGGAATTTGGGTTCGGGTTGCCGCCGCGTATCTGGGGCCGAAAAATCAAAAAAACCATCTATTCCATTAACTGGCTCCCTATCGGCGGATTTGTAAAACTCGCTGGCGAAGATGACGAGTCTCATGACTCTGGGTTTACCCAGAAAAATGCGAAACGTTTGGATGGGTTTACCCAGAAAAATGCGAAGCATTTATTCTGGGCCAGAAGCAAAAAAGAGCGTGCGGCAATCCTTATTGCCGGAGTGATGATGAATTTTTTCGTGGCAGTCGGCATTACCACGTATCTTTTGACGCAGGGAGTGCTTGAGCCGTCAGGCCGCGTGCATGTGGAAAAAGTGGTAGCCGGAAGTCCGGCGGAAAAGGCGGGAGTGAAGGCCGGAGATGTCACAAAAGCTATCAGCTATCAGTTATCAGTTATCAGCCAGAAAGAAGAGAAAGCCATATTTGTTTCAAAGGACTTGATTGAGTTTACAAAATTGCATCAAGGGGAACAGGTTCAGCTTATGATCGTTCGCGATGGGAAGGAGATGACCATAGCCTTAATCCCCAGGAAAGAATATCCCAAAGGTGAAGGTCCTATGGGCGTAGCGATTTCAGATTTGGAGATGAAAGTATATCCGATTGCAGAAGCGCCGGTTGCTGCAGCCAAAATCAATATTCAGCGCGCAGGCGATATGCTTACGTCCATCGGGCGGATGCTGTGGCGTCTGGTGACGCTTCAGCCCGTGGGATCTGAAGTGGCAGGACCCATCGGTATAGCCCAGGTGACGGGGGAGGCGGTGAAATTTGGGTGGAAAGCGGTTTTGGAATTTATGAGCATATTGTCATTGAATCTGGCAGTCTTAAATATTTTGCCCATACCGGCTTTGGATGGCGGCCGTTTAGCGTTTGTCTTTTTGGAAAAGTTGATCGGCAAAAAAATGAAACCGGCTTTCGAAAAGTCTACGCACCAGATCGGCATGATCGTGCTGCTCCTTCTCGTCGTCCTTATTTCCATCAATGATATCGTGCGGCTTGTGCGGGGCGGGTAAAAGAAGTATACTGAGATATAGTTAGCACATGCGTCAGGAGTTCCGAATTCCGGTCGGGACAAGCAGTGCCGCTAAGAACGGCAACGGGTAAGCCCGTGACAGCAGTGATTGAGAAGTAAATAAGGTGGTACCGCGAGCCGAACACTCGCCCTTATGCCGAAGTAGTCGGCGTGGAGGCGGGTTTTTTTGTGCCATTATGAAAAACAGTGCGGTGACGATAAAAATCGGGAGCAGTGTGATATTTACCCGCCGGTGTACTCTGGACGAGAACCGGATTGAGGACATTGCCCGTCAGGTGGTAGCTTTGAAAAAAAAGGGAACCGGTATCGTGCTCGTGGTTTCCGGTGCAGTAGCGTGCGGCTGTGCGCATATAGATATATCCCGCAACCGTATCGTGTCGAGGCAGGCAGCAGCCGGGCTGGGGCAGGTCATTCTCAATACGGTATTCCAG
Source organism: Candidatus Gottesmanbacteria bacterium (assembly GCA_016218255.1). Classification (GTDB taxonomy): domain Bacteria; phylum Patescibacteriota; class Microgenomatia; order UBA10105; family UBA927; genus JACREN01. The sequence goes on from JACREN010000036.1 coordinate 15,123, forward strand.
CGAGTTTTCGCGCGATACCACGTGCTTCTGGCACAAGTGCTTTTGACAAAACATGATCTTTCGTCGGTACCGCGGAAGAAACAAATCGCAGAAGTCCTCGCGATGCATGTAGCGGGAGGCGTTATTCCGTTCATCAACGAAAATGACGTTGTGGAGCTCAATAGCTTTAGCGGCAACGATTTTTTGGCAAAAGAAATCGCGTCCATGACGCATGCAGCCAAACTGGTCATCCTTTCCACAATGAAAGGTTCTCCTCTGGGGGTGGGCGGGGGTGAGGCAAAACATAGGGCAGTAGAGAACGCACGGAAATTAGGCATACCGACCATCATCGCAGATGGAACAGAAAAAGATATTTTGCTAAAAACCATATGACGACGCAACAGGTACACTGCACACGGGAGGCCTCTATCGCATTGGCTCAAACGACCGAAAGCACGAGAAATCGTTTCCTTGAGCATCTTATGGATTGTGTCGGCAACAAGCAGAGGGAACTATTAAAGGCAAATAAAAAAGATATCATGCACGCCGCAAAGGCAGGATTGTCTGCTCCCATGGTGGCACGGTTGCGGCTGGACGCGCAGGGGATACACACAATGATTCAAAGAATTGAGGAAGTGAAAAAATTGGACAGTGGTTTGGGGAGTATTCGCGAAGAAAAAATTACGGCAGACGGGCTTCGGATACGGAAAGTTTCTGTCCCGTTGGGAGTGATTTTCGTCATCTATGAAGCGCGTCCGGAAGTGACGATTGACGTGGCTGCATTGTGCATAAAATCCGGCAACGCGGCAATTCTTAAGGGTGGATCGGAAGCATTACAGACGAACACCGTGTTGTATCAATGCATTGAGGATGCCCTTCACCGTTCGGCACTTCATCCTGATACGGTTCGTTTTGTGACCAAGAGAAGCGAGGTGCCATATCTTTTGAAACAGTCCGGATATATTGATCTTGTGATTGCGCGCGGCGGATATGATCTCGTGAAAGCCGTACGCTCGCAGTCAACAATTCCAGTCCTCTCTCATGCCGCTGGAGGAGCCAGAATATATGTGGATAAAAGCGCAGACTTGCTGATGGCCAGGAAAATTATTATCAATGCCAAGGTCAGCAAATCTGCCGCCTGTAATTCACTTGATACAATAGTTATTCACGAGAACATTGCCGCTGCATTTGTACCAAAGATCACTTCTGCTCTGAAGGCCAGCGGGGTTGAAATCGTGGAACATGATTGGGATACCGAATTTCTTGGATTACGCGTATCTATAAAAACAGTACAGAATGTTGGGAAAGCTGTGGCATTCATTCGTTTGCACAGTAAAGGACATTCCGAAGGAATCGTCGCCGAGGACCAAAAAGTGATTGATTTTTTTGTTCAGTCTATCGACGCGGCGGCGGTGTTTGTGAATTGTTCGACCAGGCTTCACGACGGCTACGTGTTTGGGTTAGGATCGGAAATGGGTATATCGACGGGAAAACTTCATGCGCGCGGACCCGTGGGACTGAAAGAATTAACGACATACAAATGGGAGGTGTATGGACATGGACACATTCGCGAATAAAAAAATTGCCATCATCGGATCGGGCCATATGGCACGCGCTTTGGTAGAAGGACTTGCCAAAAGCGGGAAGGAGCGCGTTTCGCGTATCGTGGTATCTAATCTCTCCGGATCTGGTTTGGAAGCATTGCAGGGAGAATTTGGTGTGCAAACAAAGACAGACAATACAGATGCCACCCGTACTGCAGACTGGATTTTTATTGCCGTCAAGCCATTGACTGTCAAAAGCGTTATAGAAGAAATAGCGGAAGTCACGCAGGGCAAACTCGTTATATCTCTTGCGGCAGGGGTGACGATGGAGCTGTTGAAGCGGTATGTCGGCATAAACGGGCAGCGATATATCCGTATCATGCCTAACATTCCAATCGGCTGCAATACCGGAGTCATCGGTTTGTATGCGGATATCCGTGTGCCCCGTCCGGAGACCACTGCAGTATGTTCGTTTTTGCGCGGGTTGGGAAAAGTGATCGAGGTGCAAGACGAAAAAGATTTGGATACCATAACCCTGGTGGCCGGATGCGGGCCGGCCATTGTCGCTCATTGTATCGAGATGATATCCCGCTATGGTGTACTGTCGGGACTGTCAGAAGAAATGAGCCGAGACATTGCCCTGCAAACGTTTCAGGGAACGATTGCATACCTGGGAAAAGCAGGGTTGACCCCCAGGGTTTTGGAGCAGTCGGTGGCAACGCGCGGCGGCGTGACCGAGGAGATTTTGAACTCCATGAATCGGTTGGGTGTGGATATTCTTTTTCATCAATCTCTGGACGCAGGGTATGCTAAAATAAAAGCATTGCAGGAGAAACTCTATGGCAACGTATGATGATTTTATACAATTAGATATTCGGGTAGGGAAGATCATTGCGGTCGATGATTTTCCCGAAGCGCGAAAGCCCGCATATAAGCTGACGATCGATTTTGGGCCGGAGATCGGCACCAAACGGTCAAGCGCGCAGTTGGTGAAATGGTATACGAAAGAAGAGTTGCTGGGCAAAAAAGTGATGGGAGTAGTAAACTTTCCACCCAGACAGATTGGACCGTTCCTTTCAGAAGTATTAACGCTTGGTGTTCCAGATGGCGATCACGAGTGCATTTTAGTCGTCCCAGATAAAAGCGATGCTATGGTTGGTGGTAAACTATTTTAAAGAGCTTTATGAAAAGTCAATTTGAAAAAAAGGAACTCAAGAAAAAATCAGAGAATTTGTCCGATTGGTATACGGACGTCGTACTCAAAGCCGAGATTGCCGATTACGCGCCGGTAAAGGGGTGCATGGTGATCCGGCCGTACGGGTTTGCCATTTGGGAAACGGTACAGGAAGTGTTTAACCGTTTCATGAAAGAAAAGGGCGTGCAGAACGCTTATTTTCCACTTTTTATCCCGTACTCGCTTTTGGAAAAAGAAAAAGAGCACATAAAAGGGTTTTCGCCGGAGCTCGCGGTCGTAACCATCGGCGGCGGAGAAAAACTCAAAGATCCGCTCGTTGTCCGGCCCACGTCGGAGACGATCATGTACGCGATGTATGCTAAATGGGTGCAGAGTTGGCGTGATCTTCCAATTCTTATCAATCAATGGAACAACGTGGTCCGATGGGAAAAACGGACGTATCTTTTTTTACGGACAACTGAATTTCTCTGGCAGGAGGGCCACACGGCTCACGAGACGGAACAAGAAGCAGTGGATATGGTGCTGTCTGCGCTTGAGTGGTACCGGAAAATTTATGAAGAATACTACGCAGTTCCGGTGGTGTTAGGGACGAAAAGTGTGACGGAAAAGTTTGCCGGTGCTAAAACGACGTACACGGTAGAAGCGCTGATGCCGGACGGGAAAGCGCTCCAGGGAGCGACATCACATAATCTTGGCCAGAATTTTTCCAAAGCATTTGACATCCATTTTCAAAATAGAGAAGGAAAGCAGGAGTTTGCATGGCAGACGTCGTGGGGGTTGTCTACGAGAAGTCTCGGCGGACTTTTTTTGACCCATGGAGATGATCAAGGACTGGTGATGCCGCCAAAAATAGCGCCTATCCAAGTGGTCGTCATTCCGATCCATAAAAAGGGTGAGGATGCGAAGATAATTGCCGCTTATTGCCAGGATATCAAAGAAGCGTTGACTAGCGGAGGGATGCGCGTGAAGGTCGATGACCGGGATGAGCCCAGTGTCGGCCGCCGGTTTAACGAATGGGAAGTGAAGGGCGTGCCGGTGCGGCTGGAAGTGGGGAGCAACGAAGCATCAGCAAACACTGTGACGATTGCGCGCCGAGACACGGGTGAGAAATCGACAGTGCAGCGCAGTCAGGTGTTAGTGCACACCGAAAAATTACTCAAGGAAATTCAAGATAGTCTATTTGTCAAAGCCAAGGAGTTTCGAGACATTAATACACGGGATGCAGCTACATTTGCCGAGTTTACAAAAATCATGGAAGGCCCCCGCGGATTTATAAGGGCATTTTGGTGTGAGGATGCCGCGTGTGAAGCGGCGATCAAAGAAGAAACAAAGGCCTCAACGCGCTGTTTGCCATTAGATACAGATGCTTTACCCGGAACGAGGAGCGATTCCGGGGTGTGTGTCCACTGCGGCAAACCCGCCGTCCACCGCTGGCTCTTTGCACAGTCGTATTAATTACGGTATACTACACGAGTGAAAACGGTTGTTGCACACATAGGTCCGGATCTTGATGCCATAACGAGTATTTGGCTTGTTAAAACCTTCTTTTCAGGTTGGGAAGAAGCATCTCTTGCGTTTGTCCCGGCCGGTAAAACGGTCGGCGGCAAACCGCCGGATGACGACCCGGAATTATTGCACGTTGATACCGGATTTGGCAAATTTGACCATCATCAGACCGATGCGGATATTTGTGCTGCGACACTGGTTTATGAGGCCATAAGAAAGGATCATGGATCTGACCCGGCGCTTGAGCGGCTGGTAGCAGTTGTGAATGATGTCGATCATTTTCGTGAAGTATTTTATCCGAATCCCACGGCAGATTTTTGGGAATTCGGACTGGTGGCGCAGATAGACGGTTGGCGGCTTCTGTATGGCGACAACCCCATTAAAATAGTAGAGTTGGGCATGAGTGCACTGGACGGCATTTATAAAGTGCTGCAAAATAAAATCTGGGCGGAAAAAGAGATTAAAGAAAACGGCATTACCTTCGATACAAAATGGGGCAAGGGGATCGGTGTAACGACGGTTAATGATGAGGTGGTACATCTGGCGCAGAAGATGGGGTATGTCATTGCAGTACGGAAGGATCCGAAAAAAGGATATATCCGTATCAAAACCTTACCAAAGCCGGATATTGACCTGACGTCCGTGTATGAGAAACTAAAAGCGGCCGAGCAGGAGGCGACCTGGTTTTTGCACGCAAGCCGCCACATGGTATTAAACGGCAGCAGCAAAAATCCGGATATGAAGCCGACGAAACGAAATTTAGAGGAAATTATTGAAGTAATCAAAGGAATATAAATTCAAAGGTTAATATGTCTGATTGTATTTTTTGTCAGGTTATTTCCGGCACATTGCCGTCCAAACCCGTCTTTCGGGACGGGGATGTCATCGTGATTCCGGATATCAGTCCCCAGGCACCGGTGCATTTATTGGTGATACCCAAGAAGCACGTGGCTGAGTTTATTGACGCAGATTCCGGTTTACTGGCAAAGATGGCGGCGACAGTGCAGAAGATGATTACCGATCAGCATATTGTAAATTACCGCATTGTGAGTAATGGCAAAGGGGCTGCGGTTATAGACCATTTACATATTCATATTTTAGGAAACGTGGATAAGTTCAGAAAATTATAAAAGTCCGCCAAGTCTTGCTTCTCGCCTTACCTACTATTCGTAGCGCGGCTCGAAGAGCGGCCTTGGGCGGACCTAAGAAACAGTAATCTTCGCAAAACTCAGAAACTGTTTCTAAGGGAGGTGTTATTTAATTTATGGTATTTGTGAAAGCACAACCAGGTGATACATCAGATTCACTTATTCGAAAATTTACGCGGAAAGTTTTGTCCGAAGGCATTTTGCAGGATCTCAAGAAGCGTGAATTTTATCAAAAGCCGGCTGAAGTGCGCAAAGAAAAAAGTCGAGAACTTGCACGCAGACTCCGACATCCGAACAGGAGATCGCAGTAAAGGTATATATGGTGCTTGCTGATTTACTGACAGACCTTATGTCTTCCGTCAAAAACGGAAACTCCGTTCGTGTGGAGACGCTTCGTTTTTTGATTTCAGATGTACGCAACATGGCGATTGCCAAGTATGCTAATGAAGCCGAGCAGAAGCTGGCAGAAGCGGATATTTTAGATGTGGTAAAAAAGCAAGTAAAGACCCACCGCGAATCTGTCGATGCGTTCACGAATGCAGGGCGGTTGGATCTGGCAGCAAAGGAAACTGCCCAGCTGGAGGTTCTCATGGGGTTTTTGCCTAAAGAAATGTCCGACGAAGAACTCAAAAAATTGCTGGCACCGGTGGTTTCGGGATGGGAGAAGAATCCGCCAGCAGGCGGACTAGTTTTTGGTCTCCTCATGAAATCCGCTATGGCAGTCGTTGCTGGCCGCGCAGACGGCGGCAGAGTTGCTTCAATACTCAGGCAAATGACCGTATGATTACTATTCTCTTTCAGACAGAATCCCATTTTCCGTGTAACAGAAAAAAGATAAAAGCTGCACTCGCGACGGTTTTGGGCGGGAAAGTGAAGCGGTCAGTGGAAGTCAGTGTATCGATTATCGGTGACCGCAGGATGCGGCAGCTGAATAAGCAATATAGAAATATTGATGATACGACGGATGTCCTTTCATTTGGTCTCAACGAATCAGCGGAAAAAAGTGAGCCGTTCGTGGAAGCTCCGGACAACATATTGCGACTTGGGGATATTGTGATATCGTATCCACAAGCCATTCGTGAAGCTACAGAGGAAAATACAATGGTCGATGACAAAATTGTGGAACTAGCATTGCACGGGCTGAATCATTTATTAGGGATACACCACGATTAAATTAAAAGTCAAAAATTAAAAGGCAAAAGTGCAAGGCAAAGATTTAAATATGCAGACTTTTGAATTTTTACTTTCAGTTTTGCTTTTTGATTTTTGAGTTTATTATATGAGTTTTTACCGCATCTACCGTCCACAGGTCATTGGCGATATCGATAATCTTCATGTTCAAGAACAGCTGTTGTCGTTGCTCACGAAAGATAAAAAGCAATTACCTCACGCGTTTTTGTTTAGTGGTCCCAGAGGCGGCGGAAAAACTACGGCGGCTCGGGTGATCGCAAAGATATTTAATTGCACGAAAATCACGAAATCAGGTCCCTGTGGTACCTGCGATCAGTGTGTATCCATAGCGGAAGGGAAAAATCTGGATGTTCTGGAGATTGATGCAGCCAGTAACCGTGGCATAGATGAAATACGGCAATTGCGCGACGCGATACACCTGTCGCCTTCAGGAGCTGATTTCAAAGTCTATATCATTGATGAAGTGCATATGCTTACGACGGAAGCGTTTAATGCACTTCTGAAAACACTGGAAGAGCCGCCCGTCCATGCCGTATTTGTTTTGGCTACCACGGATCCGCAAAAAGTGCCTGTGACCATCACGTCCCGGTGTATTCATATAGCATTTAGCAAAGCGACCACAGATGAGCTTATACACGCACTCCGAAGAATCGTGAAGAGCGAAAAATTGTCTATCGATGATGACGCGCTGCTTTGTATTGCGCAGAATGTCGACGGGTCATTCCGTGACGCGGTGAAATTGCTCGAACAGGTGAGTTTTCATAAGGGCAAAATTTCAGCGGAAACGGTACGATCTTTCGGATCCATGAGTGGAGAAAAGACACGGGCAGTATTCCTCGAGCACCTGAGTACCCGTGATGTCAAAGAATCGTTATCAGATATTGCATCATTGATACAAGAAGGTGCAGATATACGGACATTTCTCGTGGATTGTCTGCGGCACCTGCAGGTCATCCTGGTTGCGAGTGTTACTGGTGCGCCAACGGAGGCATGGGATATGGAAGACCTGAAGGAAATTATCCGTAGGTTGACCGCAGCGTACGGAGAAATGCGCTCCTCTCCCATCGCATCTCTGCCGCTTGAGTTGACGGTAGTGGAGTGGTGTGGAAAAAAAGAGATACATGAGGAGAAAAAAGTGGTACATAAAGAAGAAAAGCAGCCGCCGGTGTCGCCGGAAGTGAATGAAGCCTCATTGGGTAGAGGTCTACTTACCCTGGAGAAACTTACGGATTTTTGGCCGGATTTTATCCAGTCTATGAAGCCCTATAATCATTCGGTCGCGGGCGTGTTACGGAGTGCTAGACCAAAAGCAGTAGAAGGTGGTATAGTAACCATTGAAGCATTTTATACATTCCATCAGGAAAAACTGGGAGAGAACAAAACGCGGGAAGAGCTAGCTACGGTACTCAAGAAATTATTCGGCGAGAAAGTAAAAGTAGAAGTGGTATTGGGGAAAAAGTAAGGAGCCAGGTAGTAGAATTTCGACACGCGGTATTTACTTTGCCGCATAGCAAAAACTACCTGAAATATAAAGATATTCCATTTAAGGAAGGAGGTTGAGATTTTGACCGCGTAAGGCAAAGGTCGAAGTTTCACTACCTGGTATGATGAATCCGTTTAAGATGTTGGGAGACATGAATGCTATGCGGAAACAAGCCGCAGCCATTCAGCAGGCGCTTGAAGCAGAAGAGTTCGAAGTGGTCGAAGGTAATTTTCGTATCGTTATGACCGGCAACCAGAATGTAAAAGCCGCAGAAGTTGATGGCATGCAAAATGAGCAACTTAAGAGGGCGATCAACGATGTTATCAAAAAATCACAGCAGGCAGCCGCTTCCAAACTCGCCCAACTTTCCCAGTCTATGGGACAATGAGATGAATGTTGTCGTCACCGGCACGCTCGGTTTTGATTACATTATGGATTTTTCCGGCCGTTTTGCGGACCGGATCATGCCGGAAAAAATCCATAAACTTTCTCTCAGTTTTCTGGTCGATACGCTTTCCAAGCAATTTGGCGGGACGGCCGGTAATGTAGCATATACGCTGAAACTTCTGGGAGTTGAACCCGTGATTTTGGCACCAGCGGGCCATGATTTTGCGCCGTATCAAAAGTTTCTCCGGACGAAAAAGATTTCTGCCAAGGAGATTGCAGTGCACCGAGACGTGGCCACGAGCGCATATTTTGTGATGACGGATATGGATGATAATCAGATCGGATCGTTTTACATCGGCGCTACGAAATACGCAAAGAAATTATCCATCGAGAGTGTCAAACAACGCCCATTCGCTATCCTGGGTCCTACGGATCCTGCAGCTATGAAAAAATACGTTACCGAGTGCTGCTCCATCGGTGTTCCGTATCTTTACGATCCCGCATTTCAGATTGCTAATTTTACGCCCGATGAATTGCGGGAGGGGATTACCGGAGCCGCTATTCTTATTGGTAACGATTACGAAATTGCGCTTATAGAAGAGCGGTTGGGCATTTCTCATGAAGAGTTGATTCTCATGGTTCCGGTGCTTGTTACCACTATAGGAAGAAAAGGATCAGTAATTGAAACGCGGCATGATGCCATTC
>JACREN010000037.1 GCA_016218255.1 Candidatus Gottesmanbacteria bacterium
ATCACTGATATATATCGCTAACCGCGCGAAGCCGATCCGTTTTTTTCTGATAATCGCAGGAATTGCATTTTATTTAGCGTTAATGACTAACATAGATACGGATGTAACTGCAAAAACTATTTCAGATCCGACGCGGAAATTTTACCGTGATGTGCAGATGCTTATCCCTTCGATAGATGAGAATTCTATAGTGAATTTTGAACTGTTTCATGATCCGCCGCTCATTTACCGGTTTCGGAGCAATTATCCGTCCAGTGCGTTGGCGATTTTCTACGGGCTTAAAACACACGCAAATGCAGTGGACTCAAAAGATGATCTTGTAAACGCATATAAACGGATGGGCTCCCGTTCAACGGTTTATTCTCTGTATGTTACGGAAGATGGTATTATCGATACGTCAGAGAGGGTAAGAAATATGTTGCGTAGCCTATGATTCCTATATCCATTTGTTACCATAATAGATTTTCGGATGAGGACAAACGGAAGAAAGCTGAGCTTTGGAGCGCGTTGTGCCAGTACTCATTTCAGCGGTTTATACCTGCCAGTGCAGTAGTCATGGATATCGGAAGCGGGTACTGCGAATTTATAAATGCTATCAGAGCCAAAAAGAAATACGCGGTTGATATAAATCCGGATACCGTGAAATTTGCAGGGCGTGAAGTGATAGTGATAGCAAAAAACGCATTGTCGATCCCAAAACATCTGAATGGTACGATCGACAGAGTTTTTTTGAGTAATTTTTTGGAGCATCTCAATACAAAAGAAGAAGTTATGGATGTATTTGGTCGTGTTTATGCGCTACTTCGGTCGGGAGGTAAGTTATTGATTCTTCAGCCGAACATTGATCTTGTGAAAGAACGGTATTGGGATTTTTTTGATCACAAAGTAATATTAAACGGAAAAAGTTTGCGGGAAGGATTGGTCATAGCCGGATTTTCGGTGGAAACGTGGATCGAGCGGTTCCTTCCATATACGACCAAATCGGCATTGCCTCAAGGAGCATTTATCACTCGTTTGTATCTTTCGATTCCGCCAGCGTTCCGGCCATTTGCCGGCCAGAGCTTTGTCGTTGCAGGAAAGCCGGAAAAACGCTAATATGAGGACTATTCATATGAAGGTAAAAAATGTCATTGTAACGGGTGGATGCGGATTTATAGGTAGTGAAGTGGTAAAAAGGCTGCTCGCTAAAGGTTACCGTGTTCGGGTTGTTGATAATTTAAGTAAACCAGAATCTAGCATAAAAGAAGGCTATGAATTCATTAAAGGTGACCTGACGGATAAAAAAGTTGCGCTAGAGACGTTTGGGGGGATGGACATTTGTATCAATTTAGCTGCGAAAATCGGAGGGATAGGATATTTCCACAAATATCCGGCGACGATACTTTCTGAAAATAACAAAATTTATTCGGCCACATTTGAAGCAGCGGTCGCTAATAAATTGCAGCGTATGGTATACGTATCATCTTCAATGGTGTTTGAATCTGCTAAACGATTTCCAAGTCGTGAATCCGATGTTGCCAAAACTTATCCTCCTGTTACCTCGTATGGTTTTTCAAAACTTATCGGTGAGCAATATTGTCGTGCATTTTGGGATGAACACAAGTTGCCATACAGCATTTGCCGCCCGTTTAACGCATACGGGATTAATGAATTTCCTGGCGATGAAGTGGGGTATGCCCACGTAATTCCTGATTTGGTGAAAAAAATATTGACAGGTCAATATCCCCTTGAGCTCTTGGGAGATGGATCGCAGATTCGGTGCTTTACCCATATTTCGGATTTAGCAGATGGTATTATTGCCGTCTCAGAAAGCGAAAAGGCAGTGAATGAAGATTTTAATATCGCAGATCCCAGGCCGGTGAGAATGAGCCAGCTGGCACGACTACTATGGAAAGTGAGCGGTCAAACGAAGGCCCTTAAGATTCAATACGTCTCTGGGTTTGAATTTGATATTAAAAAGCGAATACCAGACATTCGGAAGATCAAAAAAATTATCGGGTGGCAGACTAAGGTGCCCCTGGAGACCGGACTTAAAGAAGTTGTTTCATGGCTTAAACATACTGTATGAGTACAAAAAAAACAGCTGCCGTTATTGGCATCGGTCGGGTTGGTTTGCCTATGGCGCTGTACTTGGCAGAAGCAGGGCTGACTGTGTACGGTATCGGCAGATCACAGGAAAAAATTGATGATATCGGTGCCGGGAAAATGCCGTTCATGGAGAAAGACGGAGAGAAATTCCTCAAAAAACATGTCAATAAGCGGTTTATACCCACAACAGATTATTCCTTCGTGAGTCATGCCTCTTATATAATCCTAACCCTCGGGACTCCTATTGATGAAAACATGAATCCCGTATATGACCAGATCGATGCGGCTATCACAAGCATCGCTCCGTATCTGAAAAAGGGTCAGACGATGATACTAAGGAGTACCGTGGCTCCAAAAACGACAGAATACGTGCGTTCTTTGCTTGCGGATCTGCGCGGAATAACGGTCGGAAAGAATTTTTACCTCGCTTTTTGTCCTGAACGTATTGCGGAAGGGTATGCGTTGGAAGAAATGAAAACACTGCCCCAGATTGTTGGCGGTTCTGACGGGCCAAGCACTCGGAAGGCAGTGGAGTTTTTTAAGCGGATCGGCGTCCAGACACTTGCCACCGATGCTGTGTCGGCTGAGTTGGCCAAATTATTTACCAATATGTACCGGTATATCAGTTTTGCCATAGCAAATGAATTTATGGTGATAGCCGGAAATTATCACAGGGATATATATGAGATTGTTCGGTTGGTTAATACCGGGTATAAGCGCGGCGGACTCAAGCTTCCGGGTCTTACCAGCGGACCGTGCTTATTCAAAGACGGATTTTTTCTTATTTCTGATCTTCCGTTTGCGGATCTTATTTCTACTAGTTGGAAAATAAATGAATCGACACCTCTGTTTTTGGTAAAGAAGGTTAAAGAGCGTATTAATTTGAACGGAAAAAAGGTTGCGATACTGGGATTGGCCTTTAAAGCTGAGATAGATGATATCCGGGAGTCGCTGAGTTTTAAAATCAGAAAAGCGATGCTGCGTGAACGGGCGGTGGTCACTCTGCATGACCCGTTGGTTCAGGAATACGCGAATCAAGAAATTACAAGAGACGTCTATGAAGCGGCGAAAGGCGCAAATGTACTTTTTGTTGCGACAAATCATTCCGCATATGGATTGTTGGATTTGAAAAAATTGAAAAAGACGGTCGCAAAAAATTGCATCTTTTGTGATGTTTGGAACGTATTCGGTACAAATAAAATCGTTTTTACCATAAATCAACTATATAAAAACGGAACGAAGAGCAATGAAGAAAACGAAAAATAAAAGACTCCGAATTTTGTTTGCGACATTTTCTCCCTATCGAAACGGAAAGCGCGAATCTACCAATGGCAACGTAGAGCCAATGGTGAAGTATTTTGGGCCGCGAGTATCCAATTTTATCCTTTTGGATCAGCCGCATACCGGCAGCGATGAGATAATCCCGCATGTTGAAGTTTATAAATCGAGAAAACGAAAAAAAGCATATATTTTGAACATGTGGTATCTCCGTCCGCTATATTGGGTATTGGGGCGAATACGAACAACTGATGATGATACAAATCTGTTGTTTAAGATACGAGATATTTTGTCTGTTTTAGCGGTGAGAATTCAAGAGGGAGGTTACTTCGATGTATTTATCGGATTTGAATCGGTAAACGCTTTGGCAGGAATTATATTGAAAAAAGTTGGTTTGGTAAAAACGGTCGTGTATTATGTGTCAGATTACTCTCCGGTGAGATATCAAAATTCGATGTTTAATTTTTTTTATGTACTTTTGGACAGAATCTGCTGTTATTGGTCAGATTATATTTGGGATGTATCCAGGGCTATGCATCCCGCGAGAATTGAGGCGGGGCTTATTGCAAATAAAAGCGCACCCGTAGTTCATGTACCGAATGGTTTGGAGAAACGATTCATTCGGCATATTTCTGAAAAGCATCGCATCCCTCATTCGTTGGTATTTATGGGTACCCTTGGTATTGAGAATGGACCGGATATCGCTGTGGCTTCACTTCCTTTGGTCTTGAAAAAGATTCCAGATGTTACGCTTCATATTATCGGCAAAGGTGATAAAGATCTTGAACGACTTAAACGCCTGGCCATGCAAGCGAACCTGGAAAATCAAATAATATTTGATGGGTACATTAAAGACACCGATAGAATGTTTGCGACGATTCGTCGGTTTGCATTGGCACTTGCCCCGTACAGAAAAATAAAAAATTCCGTGCGATGGTACGGGGATTCCCTCAAGCTACGTGCATATACTGCAGCAGGCGTGCCGGTGATTGTGTCGTCTGTGCCTCCGCTAGGCAGAGAACTTGCAGATATCGGCGCGGCCATAGTTGCAGAGGATTCTGCCGAGGGCTTTGCGCGTGAAATTATCAGAGTATTTAATGACGAAAGAGCTTATAGCGGATTAGTAAAAAGCGCGGTAGAATACGGAAAACATCAAGCTTGGGAGCGTACGTATTCGCAAGCCATGAAAGAAATGCCTGTGTTATGAACACAATATCAAAGATTTTTTTAGCTGTTGCACTCTTTGCTGTGGCTTTTTTGCCGTTGACCTGGATCCGTGGTGGAGAAATTCTTTTGGGGTATGATAACGTATTTCCCGTACAGGCAAAAGCATTTCTTTTTGATCGACTATTTTCCTGGTCGGAAATTCAGAATTTCGGCATGGATCAGTCGGGTATACAGGGCAGTTTAATCATTCACGCCATTGATGCATTGCCGCAGCTTTTGGGGGTGCCAGTTGTGTTGGGTCAACGATTTGTATTGATATTTTGGTTTATTTCCATAATTGGTGCGGCGTACGTGTTTGCAATAAAGCTGGAGGCGAGTAAATTGATTCGCGTCCCGTACTTTCGGTATTTTTTTCCGCTTCTTTACACAGTTAATTTTTATACTCTTCAGGCGTGGTGGATCGCGGAACGGACGAAATTTTCCCTCCTAGTGGCAACTCCGCTGATTTTGAGCATATTGCTTCCCTGGCTTAACGAGTCGTTTTCTCTCCGCCGGGTTATTTTGACGGCATTGGCTGCATCAGGTATTTTGACATTCTTTAACGGTGGTGGATGGATGGGTTTGTCTCTGTATGGCGGCTTGCTGGTGGCGCTGGGAATTTTTTACGTTCTGAACGTATACATTTTGCTGGCGCAGAGAAAATACCGTGATATTTCGTTATTGCACGTCTGGTTTCTGTTGTTTGGCTTATTCTTTATTACCTTTAACGCATATACATTTCTACCCTTTTTAGCCCGTACGGTAAAAGGCTATCAGACTTTTTTGGCATCTGCGGGAGGGGTAAGTGGAGTGTTAGGCTGGACGTTATATTTGAGCGAAAATACCAGCTTTATGCATTTACTGCGTTTGCAAGGGATTCCTGACTGGTACAATAACGGATCATATCACCCGTACGCCAATATTTATTTAGACAGGCCAATTTTTGTTATCGGAAGTTTTCTATTTCCTTTATTTGCTCTTATTGGCCTTAAGCGGTATGGGAAGGAATTCGTATCGCTGACAGTATACTTTTTGTTTCTTGTCGTACTTGGGTTGTTTTTTACCGCGGGTTCCCATCCCCCTCTGGGTTTTATTTTCGAGATTTTGATGCAGAGAATTCCTGGTTTTGTACTATTCCGTTCACCAATTTATAAATTCGGTTATGTGTACTGGTTTGCGATGAGTTATTTTATAGCACTTGGTCTCTCTGCAATAGTGGCGTTGTTGGTGCAAAATATTAAAAAGCGATTCAACAATTTTGCCAGTGATTGGTTTGCCGCTGGTCTAACGGTGTTAGTTATGGGCTCAATTCTCGGTTACCATTTCCCGTTTATTACCGGAGATTTTTTTCGGATGAGCGCTGCATCGTTTTCATCCCGAGTCATAATGCCGTCGCATGTGAGCGATTTTTCTGAATGGTGGGCACATGAAGGCGCTGGCAAAAGGGTATTGTTGCTACCGAAGCTTAATGATAATTGGTTATTTGAACAATATCGATGGAAATATCTCAGTTTGTATCCGGTTTTAGGAAATTTTGGTAATACCGGAATTGTCGAGAATTTGGATAACTTATCGCCTCAAGAGAATCACCTGATCGGTTTATTATACCGTTCGATTGAGAAGCGTCAGTACGACGTCATGAATATGGTGAGTCATCTGCTGGGAATTCAGTATATGCTTTTGCGGCGCGATTTCTATTATGATTTTCCCGATCAGGAAGCGATACGTCCGGAGTCCATAAACGAGATACTCAAAGAAAATGGGCATGTATCGCTAATCAGATCGTTTGGTCCGTGGGATCTTTGGGGGTATTCAGACGCGCGTTCGGTGCTGCAGTCTGTTGCTGTTTCTGAGGCCGCATTCTCTGACGTCAATCGGGCGATTTCAGTTGGTGATGTTCTCCCGTTTTCATTATATCTAGGGGATGAATCATATGGACTATCTACTCACGATTCGGGAAATCAGGTTGATGTTTATGCAACTTGCCTAAGTTGTGTAGCGGAGCGAGAACGGGTATCAGTGCAGTTTCCTGCTGCAAGAGTATTACCTGATTCACCCCTCTATCCGCTGGTTGAATGGAAAAACAGTATGCTCAGGGTGAAAAAAATAGGTGAGCCGTATCTCTACAGTCTCCTCGGTGAGGGTCTAAAAAAAACTACGGAGTTAACTGTGTTAATCAATCGTGGGCAGTCCGTATTTCTTCAACAGGTTGCACAGGCTTATGTAGCTATACTTGATGAACTCATTACAAAATTTGACAGTGCGATTCTGGAATCACAGAATCCGTATGTGTTGTCAAGCGCGGTGAATGAGTATATCGGAGCTCAGCTCTCTCTGTTGTCACCTTATCTTTTTTCGACAAAGAAGGAAGATATCCAATCTGTTCAGGAGGTGTTGGGGAAATTGAGTGAGTTGAGAGAAATGGCAATGGGTTATTATAGCAGTAAAGATTTTGGGAAAAGAAAATTGTTCAGTCCAAATATCAGCAGTCCCGGCATGTATACAGTGGCAATCCGTAACCAAGATGCGCGCCCGAAAGAGATACGGGTAGATGGTACAGTCGTCAACTCACCAGTTTATCTAGACGAGGGGAAACACATAGTCGAAGCAGTTTATGCTGAACCGGGTAGTCATCTTACGGCGTTTCAGTCCGCTGAAATTGCCGGAAATCAATGTTTTGCCTCTGAGACAACGGAATATGATAGAGATTCTCATTACCGTCTGCGATTTGATACGCTTAAAAATTTGGGAAAGCGGTTTTTCTTTTTTATTGACGTCGGAGATTCTTTCTCTCCTGTTGTATCGTTTCAGATAAGTGATGTAACAAACGAAACCGGAGGATTTGACACGGTGTTTTCTTCTGGAGTGTTTAACTCACTCGTGAATGTAAAAAAGTTGCGTTTGGCATTTTGCGCACCGTTATTAACCAAGGAATTATTTGATGAAACAGTAAGGAATTTTTCTTTTATTCGACTTACAGACCCCCTGGTTCGATTGGAGAAAAGCCGGACTGCCTCGTTTACTGATGAAAGGCCTACGGTGTCATTTCAGAAGAATGATCCTACATCATACTCCGTTACTATTCAGCAGGCGAGCAGCCCATATTTTTTGGTTCTGAATAACCGTTTTGACCGCGGTTGGAAAGTGCGTATGGCCGGATCAACGGAAGAAGTAGCTGAAGATAATCATGTGCTGGCCAACGGTATCAGTAACGCATGGCTGATAGAGCGGACGGGATCCTATCAAATGACCGTTCAGTATGTCCCTCAGCAGTTTTTTTATCGGGGTATATGGATAAGCATACTATCAACGATATCAGGTGTATGTATATTTATTGCGCTTCGAAAGAGGAAACCCATATGAACATTTTTGTCCGAATATCTCAAAGATTGCTTTTAAGGATCGGGCAGAACGCGCCGAGAATTCTCGTTATGTCGCTGCTGTTTTCTGTTTTGACATTCGCTTCCATTGCAGTGCCGTATATAAATATTTTTCTTTCCCCAAAAATCATTCTAGCAGTGGTATTTGTGTGCTGGTATATGCTTTTTTGCCCTCCTGCCCGATTGCTGGAAAATCTTTCGATCGGAGTAGTATTGTGCGCAATGACCGTCACGGTATTTCGTTTTTGGGAAATCGCTGAGTGGTTTGGGGAGTTTTTATTTATGCTGCTCTTTCTTATTGCGCTCCGTTATTTAGGCATGTTTATTTCTCGATTGCGGTATTCACATGAAGCGTAGTTTTTTCTTTTCGGTTTTATTCATTATCATTGTGTATCGACCGTGGTTTGCTTTCAACCGTGCGCTTTCAGGAGGAGATTGGCCGTATGTATACCGTCAAAGCGCTGAATCCTTTCCTCTATTGGCCGGGAAAGGGTATCTTTGGTTGGACACCTATTTCAATATTGCTGCAAAATTCGGTATGCAATATTTCGGACTGTCCTGGGAATTGACAGAAAAGATTTTTTGGTTTTTCCCCTTTTTATTGATAGTTTTAGTAAGCTCCTGGTATTTCTTGAATGAGGTATTTTTGTCAGAGCGTCGAGATATCCGCGCTGTGTTGTGCGGCATTGGGAGTATAGTATACTCTACTAATTCATACATTCTCATGATCGCTGGTGGTGGGCAAATGGGTGTAGCTATGGGATATGCACTAGCCCCTGCTGTGATCGGTGCATTACGTCGTCGTTCCTCTGTGGTTTCTGTTGGATTATCCGCTCTACAGTTAATGTTTGATCCGCGTCTGTTTATAATTACCATTATCGGATATACCGGAATAGAAGTTATTTATTCCTCTGTTGGGCACGGTCAACTGAAGCGATCAGCGACTCTTTTGCTTATCGTGGTGTTTTTTACTGTGTTGCTTAACGCCTTTTGGATAGTCCCAAATTTTTTTGACTATCGTGGTATGTATGAAGGTGCTACGCAAGGAGATACACTGTCATATTTCAGTTTCGCTACATTTTCTAACAGCCTCGCTCTGCTTCACCCGAATTGGCCCGAAAATATATTCGGTAAAGTGGGATTTATGAGACCGGAATATATTTTTGTTGCGGTTGTGGCATATTCAGGGATCGCATTATTGCGGAAGGGGAGACATGGTGCTCTGATCGCAGCTTTCGCGGCAATTGCTTTAGCTGGTGCATTTTTGTCAAAAGGGGTACAGGACCCTGCTGGAAGTATATACCGTTTCCTCGCGAAGATCCCGGGGTTTATGGTATTCAGAGACCCGACAAAATTTTATCTTCTTACCGCCCTTTCCTACTCGGTGCTTATACCATATAGCGTTTCGAACGTTTTTCGAAAAATATGGCCGGTTACTGCTATTCTATTTCTGTTTTTTTGGAGTGTGTTAAGTTTTCCGGCCCTTCGAGGTGATTTAGGTGGCACATTTGCCCCAAAGTTAGTGCCTGCTTCGTACACACGCCTTTATGATTGGCTAGTGGCCCGACGTAATGCTTCACATATATTATGGATTCCCAAGCATCAGAGATTTGGCTATGCAACATTGACACAAAAAGCGATAAGTAGTCAGGATGAAATAGCAGATGTGTCTCCGAACGAATTTGCCGATATTCTAAATAGCGCAGAAGGGAAGAAAATGATCACAGAAAGGGGCATCGGATTATTTATTATACCCGCAGATTCAGAGAAAGAGATTTTTTTGACAGACCGTTCATATGACGATGCGAAGCGTAAAGCGTGGATATCTGCGATCGATACGGTGAATTGGGTAGAGAAAATAACTATTCCCGGTGTCGCGGATTCGATTACGGTTTATAACGTGGTATACTAATTTTTATGTCAGATCCAAAGACATGTCTAGTAACTGGGGGTGCTGGTTTTATCGGATCTCATCTTTGCGATTCTTTATTGTCGGCGGGATACAAGGTGTTTTGTGTTGACAATCTACTAACGGGTCAAGAAAGTAATCTAGATGATGCAAAAAAATTTCCTCTCTTTACGTTTATTCGGTACGATGTAATTAAGGAGCTTCCGATTCTAGGAACCTTGGATTATATTTTCCATTTAGCTTCGCCAGCTTCGGTAGTGGATTATCAGCGATTTGCGGAAGAAACGGCTCTTGTGAATTCTATAGGTACGAGAAATTTGTTAACTGTGGCAAAAGCACATAAGGCAAGATTTTTGTTCGCCTCGACGTCAGAAGTTTATGGCGATCCGAAAGAACATCCGCAGAGAGAAACCTATTGGGGTAACGTAAACCCTAACGGTGTACGCGCGTGCTATGATGAAGCAAAGAGATATGGGGAGATGATGGTGAAGCTCTATTATCGTAAGCATGGAGTAGACGGAAGGATTGTCCGGATTTTTAATACCTACGGACCACGCATGAAAGAAACCGACGGCAGGGTGGTTTCTAATTTTATAACCCAAGCACTTGCTGGTAAACCGCTGACAATTTACGGTGACGGTAAGCAAACCCGTTCCTTTTGTTACGTTTCCGATCTTGTTGATGGTATTATGCGTGCAATGTTCCGGGACGGACTTTCGGGGGAAGTTTTCAATATAGGAAATCCTCATGAATTTACCATGCTGGATTTGGCTAATAAAATACAAGGAATGGTCGGTTCTGCCTCTCCCATTGAACATGGAAAGTTGCCTGAAGATGATCCTGTGCAGAGGCAACCGGATACATCAAAAGTTGAAAAAATGTTGGCATGGAATGCCAAAGTGTCAATCGACGAAGGCTTGAAAAAAACCATCGAGTTTTATAAAAATCTTCCATGAAGGTCCAGGATATTCTGTTTATTGTGGCTTTAGTATTGTTGTTGATGAGCCGCCGTCCCATCTGGTATGTTTGGGCTGGCTTGGTAAGTTTGATTTTGGCGATACCGCTGTTTTCTGGATGGATTTTTTTTACCGCAGAACGCCTGACGTGGTACGCAGCCGGTTTTTTTGCTGTTTATCTTCTGTTTTTCTTTCATAGTCTTCATAAGGTACAATAGACAAATGAACATTCTCATAACCGGCGGAGCCGGATATATCGGTAGTCATATGGCCCGGATGCTATCCAAATACGATCACTCAGTTGAAGTCATTGACTCCATGGAAAATGGTCATAGATCGGCTTTACCGGTGAAGGTCGTTATTACAGTAGCAAATATATCTGATAAAAAGGCTTTGGATACTATATTTTCCGCCACTCCGATTGATGCGGTTATACATTTTGCGGGATATATAAACGTTGAGGAATCAGTGCGTGATCCATACAAATATTTTTCTAACAATGTTTTGAACTCTATGAATTTACTTGAGGTGATGGAAGCCCATGGGGTGAATAAGATAATCTTTTCATCCACGGCTGCGATATATGGTACGCCGCAAACAGAAAAACTAGCTGAGAATCATTCTAAGTTGCCAACGAGTCCATATGGGTTATCAAAGTGGAATTTTGAAGAATTGTTGCGGTATTTTGATCAAAAAGGAACTATACGGTCCATCAGTTTACGGTATTTTAATGCCGCAGGAGCAAGTTTAGACGGAGAGAATGGTGAGGATCATGCGCCGGAATCACACATTATTCCGTTGGCACTGAAGACCGCTTCTGGAAAACAGAAAGAGTTCTATCTATTCGGTACACAATATCCGACTCGAGACGGATCGTGTATACGAGATTATATCCATGTTGAAGATTTGTGTAGAGCACACTTGCTTATGCTGGAAGCACTTGCGGCTGGTCATGGTACCGACGCATATAACGTTGGCACTGGTGATGGTGTTTCCAACAGGGAAGTAGTCGGAGTTGTTAAGAAGGTGACAGGTGTTGATTTTTCGGTTGTAGAGAGCGATCCAAGGCCGGGAGACCCTCACACGCTGGTAGCCGACGTCACGAGACTTCAGAGCGAATTTGGCTGGAAGCCGATCCATTCGGATATAAAATCGATTGTGGAAAGCGCATGGAAGTGGACATCTGGGCATCCCAATGGTTATGAAGATAGGCATTGACATAAGTCAAATTATCTATGAGGGCACAGGCGTAGCGACATATGTACGTCAAATGGTTCGTGCTTTGGTTGCCGAATCTACACATGAATATATTCTTTTTGGGTCGTCGCTACGAGGCAGAAGCGTTTTCCGACAGTTTGTTTCGGGTTTGCCCTCCAATGTGAGATTGATTACTATTCCCATTCCTCCATCTGTTTTGGATTTTTTTTGGAACCGACTCCATATTATACCGGTGGAATGGTTTACCGGGCCTCTGGATGTTTTTTGGAGTAGCGATTGGACTCAGCCGCCTCTTCATTCTGCGTTGGGAATGACAACGATTCATGATGTAATGGCTTTGTTATATCCAGAATCGTTTACCAGGAGTATCGTTGATGTACACAAGCGACGATTACAGCGGGTCGCACGTGAGTGTACAAGAATATTATGTGATTCCGAGGCGACAAAAAATGATGTCATGAGGCTGCTCGGCGTTTCTGAGAAAAGATTGCGTGTTATTTATCCCGGATACAGTTAGCGTTTTTACTATGATTATTGCCATTGATGGTTACGAAGCGAATGTCAAAAACAGGGTTGGTATCGGGAGGTATGGGTATGAAATTTTGCGGCATCTGCGCAGTATAATAAACAAATCCGATAATCTGATGGTTCGTGTCTATCTTCCCTCCCACCCACTTGCGGATATGCCACCAGAGTGTGATTGGTGGCAATACCGAGTGGCTTCTTCAACTCGATTGTGGACGCTTATAGGACTTCCGTGGGCGATCTGGAGAGATAAGCCGAGGGCCGATGTAATTTTTTCTCCCACGCATTATATCCCTCGATTTATAGGTATTCCAAAAATTATGTCTATTATGGACGTTTCTTACCTTGAGTATCCGGGGTTGTTTCGTTTAAAAGATCTATATCAATTAAGACGCTGGACTCAATATGCCGTTGAGCATGCGGTAAAAATACTTACCATTAGTGAGTTCAGTAAAAATGCTATAATGAAAGCGTATCAAGTGCCTGCTGATCATGTCGATGTAATCTACCCGGGACTCATTATGACAGGTGCCAGATGTCAAATGTCAGATGTCAGAAGAAAGTATGCGTTGAAAACTCACTATATCCTTTCCGTGGGCACGCTTCAGCCGAGGAAAAATTTTTTTCGTCTTATCGAAGCGTTTTCAGAATTTGTAAGAGACTCCGCACACAAGGAATACGAATTGATAATTGTGGGTAAGAAGGGTTGGATATATGAGGATATTATTTCGGCTCCTGCGCGCTTCAGTGTTTCTGACCGCGTCCGGTTTTTAGATTTCGTCCCTGATGAGGATTTGCCAAGTCTGTACCGCGATGCCCGTTGTTTTGCTCTTCCGAGCCTGTATGAAGGATTTGGCTTGCCTGTATTGGAGGCTATGGCTCAAGGATGTCCTGTAGTGGTCAGTAACGTATCCAGTTTACCAGAGATTGCTGGGAAGGCAGGTATATACGTTGATCCTAATAGTGTGACTGATATCCTCAGAGGATTGCGTGACGCAACTGACGAGGACACGGCAAAAAAGAAATTGCGGGTGAATTTAGGACTGGCTCAGGCGAAAAAATTTTCGTGGGATAAGGCCGCAATTGAGACATTGCGCGTCATTGAAGAAGTCGCAAAGGAAAAGATATGAGACTCATGATCGATTTTTGGGTGTATTTAGCTACTCTAACTGGTGTCATTCCTAGTCACTCGGTGCGGCTATTTTTGTACCGTCATCTCTTCAGAATGAAGATTGGTGAAAATACTTCGATTCACTGGCTGGCACGTTTCAATAAGCCGTCAGGTATAGAAATTGGACATAATTCGATCATCGGAAATGACGCGTTTCTTGATGGTCGCTTTTCCCGAACATGGAAAAAAGGAGAACTCCATTTGCTGGGGTACCTGAGGGATTTTTTTTCGCCGGCCGTACGGCCTGTTGTGATCGGAAACAATGTATCTATTGCGGGCGAGGTGCGCATATATACCATGCAGCATGACATAGATGATCCTGGATTTCGTGAAATCGGAGCACCGGTTGTCATAGATGATTATGTAGTGATCGGGACCAGAGTGACTGTTCTGCCAGGCGTCCATATAGGCTATGGCGCGGTTGTTGCTTCGGGAGCGGTTGTGACACATGATGTTGAACCCTATAGTCTTGTAGGAGGCGTGCCGGCCGCGCATATACGATATCGGGCTAAAGATATGCGGTATACGCTAAAGTTTGCCAGAGCGTTCCAATAAGCTCCATGGATTTATCCATTATTATTCCAAATTATAATACCAAGTTGCTGCTTGAGCGGTGTTTACGTTCTATTTTATTATCCTTGGCAGAAGAAGCGATTCAATATGAAGTTATAGTTGTGGATAACGCATCAAAAGATGGTTCTTTGGAGTTTGTACGTCATATATATCCTCAGATATCTTTATTGTCCAATAAAACGAATGTAGGCTATGGTAAAGCGAATAATCAAGCTATCCGAACGGCGAGAGGTACCTATGTACTCCTGCTAAATTCAGATATTGTGGTTCAGGCTGATGGAATCGGGTCTCTTTACCGATTCATGCTTTCTTATGCCCGCATATTTGCAGGTGGAAAACTTCACAATGAGGATGGTACTCCTCAGCCATCGTGCGGTCCTTTTTTCTCGCTGCCAGCAGTGCTCCTGATGTTGTTTCTCAAGGGTGACTATTGGGGAGCAACGCGTCGATCTCCGAGAAGCATCACTCGTGTGGATTGGGTATCCGGTGCCTGTCTTATGGGAAAGAGAGAAGCGTTTGAAGATGTTGGACTGTTTGACGAAAAGATTTTTATGTATATGGAAGAAATTGACTTACTGTATCGTGCTAAAAAGAAAGGATACGGCGTGTTGTTTTGTCCGTATGCAGAATTCATTCATACCGGAGCCGCGAGCAGCGATAACAGACGAAATCCTGTCGTTAATATATATCGAGGCCTTCTATATTTTTATGGGAAGCATTATGGCCTCTTTTCGCTATCCGTCCTTCGGATTATACTTAAGCTAAAGGCATATCTTTCTATATGGATCGGCCGTTTTGCCGGCAGGACGGATATCGTATCTATTTATGAAAAAGCTCTTGCACTGGTCTAAACAAAATTTTTTTTTGTTGAGCGCAATCGTATGTTCGGTATTTATTCCGTTGTATCCGAAGTTGCCTCTGGTGGATATCAAAAATACCTGGGTGTATATACGGATTGAGGACTTTCTGGTCGTAGGAGTTCTGTTTTTGTTAGTTATCGCCGTCATGCGCCGGCAGATTTCGTTAAAGACGCCTCTTACTATGCCCATACTCCTTTTTTGGATTGCCGGAGGTATTGCCACAATGCACGGTATATTGCTGGTGTTTCCATCACTTCAGGCAGTATATCCGAATGTTGCTTTTTTAAGCTTTTTACGACGGATGGAATATATGAGTTTATTTTTTGTTGGTTATTTTGCGCTAAAAGAAAAGCGTCATCTTGCTGCTTTAGTTGTTGTATTAGTTGGTACGGTTCTTGCGGTTTCTCTTTATGGCATTGGACAAAAATACCTTGGGTTCCCAGCATTTTTGACCATGAATGAGGAATATGCAAAGGGTATTCCCATACGGTTATCACAGCTGTCGCGTATATCGTCAACTTTCAGTGGTCACTACGATTTAGCTGCGTACCTGGTGCTGGTGTTGCCAGTATTCGTTAGTCTATTGTTTGGATATACGAAGTATTGGCAGCGGGCTGTATTGATTCTCGGTGTGTTGTTAGGGTTCATTGCTCTTTTCATGACCGTATCCAGAATATCTTTTTTTGCGCTTTTATTAGCATTGGGATTCGTAGTTTTTCTGCACAAAAGAAAGCTTATTCTACTTACGCTGCCGGTGACGGTTATCTTTGTGCTTCTCTTTGTCAGTATTTCTCCGCGTGTATTTGACCGGTTTGGCAATACAGTGAAAGCTATTGATGTGGTGATAGATGCAAAAACCGGGGATCCTATAGGTCATACTAAGACGGTTCCAAATACATATTTCATGACCAAAATCATCAAACAGCAATATGCTCGGACGATAAAAAATATTTATGGATTTGCGAGTCCATCGGCTTCATTTGTTGTTCCATATCTTGTTTTGCCGGAGCAGGTGGTGCTACTGGCAGAGCCCGATGCGCCGACAGGTGAAGATTTGCCTCAGGGTACGGGATATATAAACTTGTCTCTCGCTCCGGTGATACGGAAGCTCGATAATTTTTTTTATGAGCCGAAGCCTAGAACAGCAACAACAGCTGCAGAAGTTTTTATTATCAACGGCGATTTTTTGCTCAAAAAGGTGTTTACGTACGATCTTTCATTCACCACCAGATTTCAGGGTGAATGGCCACGCGCAATGGCGGCGTTTACGAGAAATATTTTGGTCGGGAGCGGATATGGATCTGTGGGCCTTGCGGTGGACAATAGTTATCTTCGAATGTTGGCAGAAGTCGGATCGCTTGGATTTGTGTTTTTTACCGGTATTTTTGTGGCCCTCGGGATGTATATCAAAAAAATATGGCCAGATATAGACTCCGAACAGTCAAAAAGTTTTATTATCGGGGTAATGGCAGGCCTGGCAGGGATTGGGGTGAATGCATTGTTTATAGATGTATTCGAGGCGTCAAAAGTGGCGTTTATGACATGGCTGCTAATTGGAATGGCTTTGGGACTCGCTGCATCATATCAACGGAAGGCATTTAATATGCTTAAGGAATTTAAGCGGATCCTTATCTCAATGCCCTCGATAGCGGTATTTATATTTCTTCTCATAATGTTGTTGTATTCTCCTCTGATGCGTAATAATTTTGTTGGGGATGACTTTACATGGTTCCGGTGGGTCGCAGATTGTGGTGAGCAGAATATTTCAGGGTCATGCCCGGTCAACATATCGACGGTTGTACGTTTCTTTACTCACTCGGACGGATTTTTTTATAGGCCGGGAACAAAGATATATTTTTTAGTTATGTATACGGTTTTTTGGCTTAACCAAAATGCTTATCACGCCGTATCTCTCGCGTTGCACGGGCTCGTGGCTTTGTTGGTATTTATTCTGGCAAATAAACTGATGAAGCAGTCATTTATGGCAGCAGCAGCAGGACTCCTGTTTCTTTTTCTCAGTGGATATTCCGAAGCTGTTCACTGGATATCCGCAACAGGATTTCTATTCAGTGCGGTATTTATTCTTGTAAGCCTTTTGAGCTTTATTAACTGGGTAGAAAAAAAGAAAATGAGATACGGCATTTTCTCAATAGGAGCAATATTTTTTGCACTATCGTTTCATGAAGTCGGCGTTGTGACCCCATTTGTGGTTTTGGCATACAGAAGTATATTTTTGCGCGGCTATCCGTTGTCGAAAATGTTGGTTGATCGAGTAAGCGCTTTTGTATTTTTTCCACTGCCTCTTTATTTTTTGGTCAGATTTGCAGCAGGTAGTCATTGGCTTAGCGGTGACTATAATTACAACGTGCTTCGATTGCCGTTCAATGTAGTCGGAAACGCTTTTGGTTATTTCTTGCTGACGGTTTTTGGTTCTGTAACGAGTCCGCTATATCAACTTATTCGTGGCGGTTTAAGAACCCATATAGGCATTGCGGCCGTGGTAATTCTTTGTATTTTGCTCTTAGCTATTTGGACTATACGGAATAAGTACCATATTGTTCAGCAACAGGACCGTTCTCTTATTGGCTTCGGACTGATCTTTTCTTTCCTGACTCTTTTGCCCTTTTTGGGGCTTGGGAATATCTCTTCTAGATATAGTTATGTGGCTTCGGTAGGTGTTGCATTCACATTGGTTATTTTCATGAAGTATGTTTATATATTATTAAGGGAAAACGGCACTGCCATTGCTAAAGCAGGTACAGTAGTCATTATTTCTGTCTATATGCTATTTCAGATAATCCAGCAGCAGCAAATAACCGCGGATTGGTACCAAGCAGGTGAAAAAACGCGAAGATTTATCGTCTCTATGGGTAGTGCGTATGAGGATTCATGGGCAATTGCTCCAGTCGAATTGCATTTTGTAAATGTGCCAATACGGCACGGGGAAGCCTGGGTGTTTCCGGTTGGAATGCCTGATGCGGTTTGGCTAATTTATCGTAATCCAAATATTCGGGTATTTTCCTGGGCTACTCTCCCCGAAGCATTTTCCGTAATTGATGCAGGTGTGAAAACACAAAGGGTTTTTGAATTTGACGCCAGCGGTAAAGTAGTTGAGCGCATAAAGCCACCTGATATTCAATGAAAAATCTAACTCCATTCGCTATAGCGATTGTTATCATGGTTGCTGTCGCGGCTCGTTTCTATCATATAACTGGTTCTGTGGCAGATTGGCACAGCTGGAGACAGGTTGATACCGCGGCAGTTGCTAGGAATTTTGTAAAGTTCGGTTTTGACCCGTTTCGTCCGAGATTTGATGACTTGTCTAATATTCCTTCGGGAAAAGATAATCCATCGGGATGGCGCATGGTTGAGTTTCCCTTGTATCAGTCTATGGCATACGGAATATGGCGACTTGCCCCAGGTGTTCCGATGGAAATTATGCTTAGACTGGTGACGGTTGGCGCTTCCGTGGGTACACTTATAATTCTTTATGTTCTTATGGCAGCAACGGCGGGAAAGCTTGCCGCCTTCTTTGGCGCGTTTTGTTATGCGGTATTGCCCTACAGTATCTATTACGGACGAGTAATCCTCCCTGACCCACTTATGGTTTTTTGGGCGGTGTTAAGTGTCTATTTGGTTTTTTTGGCGACGGAAAAAAAGAGAGATTGGGGATTCATGTTATGTGCGGGCATTGCTGGAGCGTTTGCCTTGCTTGCTAAGCCTATGGGATTGTTTTTATTATTGCCGATTCCCTATCTAATGCTTCGGAGGAACGGTTTTTCTATATATTCATTCATCCGTATGTTAGTTTATTCGCTTATTTGTTTGTTTCCCTTGTTTTGGTGGCGACAATGGATTTTACAATATCCCGAAGGAATTGCAGTCTATGGTTGGCTTTTTAACGAGGGGAATATTCGTTTTAAGGGTGCATGGTTTTATTGGTTATTTGCGAAGCGCGTTGGAGAGCTTATATTGGGATATTGGGGTCTTATTCCTTTCGGAATCGGCATGCTTCTCGTATCATCAAAAAAAGAAGGGTGGTTGTTTCGTTTGTGGGTGATTGGTGGACTCCTCTATTTTATTGTGATTGCGCGAGGAAACGTGCAGCATGATTATTATCAGATTCTTCTTATCCCCATTATCTGTGTGTATCTCGGCAAAGGATTCGCTTTTCTTTTTTCCAATGCGGTCTTTTCGAAAGCTGTCAGTTACCAGCTGTCAGCGATTAGTTTTTTGTTATTATTTTCTTTTTCCTGGTATACCGCGAGAACCTATTATTGGATTAACCGGCCTGAAATCGTTGAAGCCGGAAAAGCTGCAGACAGCCTGTTGCCGGCCGGCGCGAAGGTAATTGCTTCATATAACGGGGATACCTCATTTCTTTATCAGACTAACCGTCAGGGTTGGCCCTTGGGTTTTGAGATAGATAAAAAAATAGAAGCCGGCGCAACTCATTATGTTACGGTGTCTCCAACAGATAACGACGGGGAGACAATGGCCTTGGCCAGTAGATTTACTGTTCTCGTTCGAAACGAACGATACGCGATCATCGATTTAACGAAGCCGAAGCGGTAAGATCTGTTGATCATTATGAAAATATTGTTTATTTCCGCTTTGCTGCCGTATCCCCCGTATCAGGGGGGACAGGTGCGTATATATAATCTGCTCAAATTGTTAAGTAAGAATCATGAGATATCACTATTGTCGTTTATCCGTTCACGACAAGAAAAACAGTATGTTGATAAATTAAATTTTTGCCGTATAGTGCAAACAGTCATGCGCGGCAATGCGTGGCAGATGAAGTATATTGTATCTGCAGGATTCAGCACGAAACCATTCCTTTATGCCACATACGACAATGACGCAATGCGCAAATGCATAGTGCGTGCATTAATGGAAAACGCCTATGATCTTATCCATCTTGAGCCGGGATATGTTTTTCCATCATTGCCAAAAATTAATATTCCAGTGGTAGTTGCTGAGCACAATATTGAGCACACGATTTACGAAGGATATATCCGGAGATTTCATCCATTTTTTCTTCGGCCGTTATTGTATTGGGATATATTAAAAATGCAGAGGTGGGAGAAGCGTGCATGGAGACGGGCGCAATCTGTAGTCGCAGTTTCCGAAGATGATGCGTCTTCAATCCGAAGCACTGTGCCGGAGACGAATGTATATGTTGTTCCAAACGGTGTCGATGGAGCTCAATTCACATTTCGACCTAAGCGAACGATTGAGAAGCGGCTCCTCTTTGTTGGGTATTTTGGGTGGATACAAAATACTGACGCATTAGCGTATCTTTTGGATCATATATGGCCTGCGATTATACGTGTTCATCCGGATGCAACATTGCGGGTCATTGGTAAAAGGCTTTCTCCTGTATTGCAGGGTAAGATTGCTTCGATTAGCGGATCGTATAAAGATTATACAGAGGATATAGCAAAGGAATATCATGACGCGGATATATTGTTAGCGCCGGTTCGCATAGGAGGCGGAACGCGGTATAAAATATTGGAGGCTATGGCTTCCGGTTTACCGGTGATAACGACGTCAATCGGTGCATCTGGACTTTCTATTGAAGATAAAAAGGAGGTGCTGATTGCTGACACTCCTATCGAGACTGCACATGCATTAACCGAGATCGTTCTAAACGCTAAGCTCCGGTTGGAGATGATAACCCGAGCCAGGCAAGTCGTAGAAGATCGGTATTCTTGGAGCCGTTTGGCAAAGCTGCTTGAGGGGGTATGGAGACATGCAAAAACAAACTCACGTTGATCTTTCTATTATTATTCTTTCATATAACACCATTTCTCTATTGAGGAGGTGTCTTGCTTCTATATTTACGAGTCAGATGTCAGATGACGCTTGGGAGATTATTGTGGTTGACAATGCATCTATTGACGGTTCTGCCGATATGGTAGCAAGAGATTTTCCTAGTGTACGCGTAATAAAAAACAGAAAGAATATTGGATTTGCGGCTGGTAACAATATAGGAATACGCAGTTCTCATGGTTCCTATGTTCTGTTGTTAAATTCTGACGCCGAAGTCCGTCCTGGAACTCTTCGTACTATGTTGGATTTTTTAGTGTCTTACCCTGATGCAGGCGCGGCTACCTGCCGATTGGAGTTGGTAGACGGATCACTAGACCCAGCATGTCATAGAGGATTTCCGACGCCTTGGGCGGCGATGACATATTTTTTGGGTTTTGAGAGACTGTTTCCGCGCGTTCCGCTATTCTCTCAATACCACGCCTGGTATAAAGATTTATCAAGCGTTCATGAGATAGACAGTCCGAGCGGGGCATTCTTTTTGGTTCGCCGCTCTGTCATTGATGAAGTAGGTCTTTTGGATGAGGATTTTTTTATGTATGGTGAAGATATTGACTGGGCATACAGAATAAAGGAAGCCGGAAGAAAAATATTGTATAACCCCTCTGTCTCTGCTCTTCATAGAAAAAAACAGAGTGGACTGGACCAAGCAGATTCCTTACTCCAGAAACAGACAGAAAAACATTTCTATGACACAATGCGATTATTTTATCAAAAACACTATGCTCATCGGTATGGTTGGGCTGTTACGGCCCTCGTGTTGTGGGGTATTAAAATTCGATCATTACTATGAAAATTGGCATTGATGCGCGACTTATTGACGAAACGGGAGTGGGGAGGTACATTCGCAATCTCATTGAGAATCTTGGGCGGCTGGATAGTCACAACCGTTATATAGTTTTTTTGAGAAAAAAATCGTTTCCCGGATTTCAGATACCAAACGCGCGATGGGAGAAGCGTCTTGCGGATGTGCCATGGCATACAGTTGTGGAACAGCTGGTCATGCCTTGGTTGTATATTCGGGAACATCTCGATGTTGTACATGTTCCATATTTCAATGTGCCAATTTTTTACCCCAAAACTCTTATAGTCACGATTCATGACGTCATAATTCTCCATTTCGCTACAGGAAAATCTACGACTCTACCAATGTGGCTGTATCACATTCGTCGCTTGGGATATTGGATTGTGCTCAAGGTCGGTGTTTTGCGGGCACGACTGATTCTTGCCGTTTCTGAGACTACGAAGCATGAGCTAGTGCGTCATTTTTCTGTTCCGGATCGAAAAATCCGAATCACCCATGAAGGAGTGGATTTGAGACTTCAGAATTTACATACTAAATTTCGAGACGACAGACGAATTATCAAGGGACCGTATTTTTTGTATGTTGGGAATGTTTATCCGCATAAAAATATTGAAGTGCTGACGGAAGCATTTGGAAAAATTTCCCCGAACTGTAGACTGGTTTTGGTAGGAAGAAGTGATTTTTTTTATGAACGATTGCGGGAAAACGTGAAAAAAGAGCAATTTGCTGACCGGGTGGTTTTTTTTGGCGAAGCGAGCGACTCGCAGTTAATGAATCTTTATGCGTATGCTACTGCACTGGTATATCCATCACGAATGGAAGGTTTTGGATTGCCTCCTCTTGAAGCGCTTGCTTTGGAATGTCCGGTAATAACTAGCGATATACCGATATTTCGGGAAATTCTTGGTGACTTGTCGATATATTTTGACCCTGACAATTCTACGGAATTGGCTAATATTCTTTCTAAAATGCTCATGGAGCCGGTGAACACCACATGGAAAAAGCGCGCGCGAAATTATGCAAGCAGTTTTCGATGGGAAACAATGGCTGAAAGAACGTTAGCAGCATATGAATATTGCGTTCGTATACGACCGGATCAATAAGTGGGGAGGAGCAGAGCGTGTGCTTCTTGCGCTTCATAAGGTATGGCCGGAGGCGTCGATTTATACTGCAGTTTATGATCGCAAGCGTGCTGCCTGGGCACAGGTTTTTGATGTTCGGACGACCTTTCTAGATCGGGTGCCATGGGCAAGAAAACACCACGAGTGGTATCCGTGGTTGACCCCACTTGCATTCGAAACCCTTTCATTTGACGAATACGATGTGGTGATATCCATAACATCTGCAGAGGCAAAAAATCTAATAACTAAATCAGGCACACTACATATTTGTTATTGTTTAACGCCGACGAGATATTTGTGGAGCGGTTATCAGGAGTACGCTGACTCATCCAAAGTTTTGCCGTTTGTCGCGCCGATATTAAGAAAGTGGGATCGAATTGCAAGCGCTCGTCCTGATTATTATATAGCGATATCTGCGCGAGTATCACAGCGTATACAGGAATATTATAAGCGTGATGTTGTTCGCATCATTACTCCTCCCGTCAATACTGATCAATTTCAAATTGGGCATGACGATAGTCAAATGGGAGAGCGGCCTTTCTTGGTTGTATCACGGCTCGTGCCGTATAAGCGTATAGATGTTATTATCGCTGCGTTCAATCAGCTCGGGTACCCACTTATTGTTATAGGGACTGGGAGCGAGAGAGAACGGCTGCGTAATTTGGCACGAAAGAACATAACATTCATTCATACGCATTTGACAGACGAACAGCTGGTTGGCTATTATCAAAGGTGCCGCGCGTTTGTTTTTGCCGCAGATGAAGATTTTGGACTTGCAGCGATAGAAGCACAGGCCTGCGGTCGGCCGGTGATTGCGTTTGGAAACAGTGGTATTGCCGAAACGGTGATTCATAGAAAAACCGGTATATTGTTTTATAAACAAACACCGAATGAATTGATTCGCGCGGTACGGCAATTTACTTCAGAATTCTATGATTCTCGTACCATTCGGCGTCATGCATTGTCGTTCGGCGTTGAACCGTTTGCAAAACAAATGAAGGAAACAGTTCTTGACTTGTACAAAAAATATATATGAAAGCTGTAATTTTTGCGGGAGGTGCTGGGACGCGGTTGTGGCCGCTGTCAAGAAAAAATTCTCCTAAGCAGTTTGAAAAAATCATTTCGGATCAGTCTACGCTGCAATTGGCAGCCAAACGGCTGTTGCCGGATTTCACCTGGAACGACATGTATGTCTCAACCGGGTCGCAGTATGTGTCTATAGTTCAGGATCAATTGAGGGAGTTGCCGCCACACCAGGTTATAGGTGAACCGCAGATGCGGGACGTCGGTCCCGCAGTTGGGCTCATGACCGCGCTGTTGGTTCGTGAGGCTCCGGATGAGCCGATGGTCATCCTATGGAGTGACCACCTCGTGAAAGACGAGGAGTATTTCCGGCGAATACTTGCGGCATCCGGCAGAATCGTTGAGAAAAATCCTGATAAGATTGTATTTGTCGCACAAAAACCCCGGTTTCCAAGCGAAAATTTAGGATGGATCCAATACGGAAAACGGGCATTTGAAGACCAGGGTATTCCTTTTTATTCATTTATAGATTTTCATTATCGGCCAGATAAACAAACGGCGGAACGCTATTTCCAAAGCAGCCATTATGCATGGAATTTAGGATATTTTGTGACAACACCAAGATTTTTGTGGAAGCAGTATGAACTGCTCGTACCGAATCTTTCACAGGGACTGGGGAGAATCGCAGATAGCTGGAAAACCGGACGATTTCTCGAGGTTCTTCAGGAGATATATCCTACCCTTGAAAAAATACATTTTGATAATGCGGTCCTTGAAAAATTAAATCCGACAGACGCGCTTGTAGTGTCGGAAAATATCGGATGGAGTGATATTGGCGCGTGGGAAGCGCTAAAGGAGGCTTTGCAAGAAGCAAAGGATAAGAATGTTATTCAAGGAAATGTGTTGACTACCGATACTCGTGATTCTCTAATCTATAATTATGGCAAGCAGTTGGTTGTGACCATAGACGGTTCTGAAATACTTGTCGTTGTGACGCCAGATGTAGTGCTTGTATGCAAAAAGGATTCAGTAGGAAAGATTAAGAAATTGGTAGAGGGATTTGCTGGAACGGAACATGAGCATCTAGCTTGATATTATTTTTTTATGATTTATACCTTCCTAAAGAGATGCATTGATTTGATCGGCGGTCTTTTCCTTATGATTTTTTTTGGTCCCATATGCATATTGACCGCAATTGCCATCGCTCTTGATACACCGGGTCCAGTCTTGGCGGATACCCCTCCCAGAGTTGGTAAAAACGGTAAATTTTTTAAGTTGTATAAATTCCGGTCGATGGTTGTTCATGCGCATGAAAAATTGCGGAATGATCCTCGACTGGCGAAGTTGTATAGTGAATATAAACGAAATAGTTACAAACTTCGAGAAGATCCCCGCGTTACGACAGTGGGGCGTTTTATACGGAAGCATTCGCTCGACGAAATACCACAACTGATAAACGTTTTGAAAGGTGATATGAGTTTAGTCGGACCCCGGCCGTATTATCCCGACGAGCTTGTTGATCAACAAAAGAAATATCCGCACACAAAAGAACTGGTGAAGATTGTACTTTCGGCTAAGCCGGGCATCACCGGGATGTGGCAGGTGTCCGGAAGAAGTGAAGTGAATTTTGATAAACGGATTAAGATGGATGCAGATTATGTACGTCAGCGTTCCCTAATTCTGGACATTTTTGTACTCCTGAAAAGTCCGTGGGCGATGATTTCCGGCAAGGGAGCGGTATAAATTCGCAATTGACAAAAAACCCGGTTATCTTCAGAATATATAGTATGGTTGATGATCTAAAAAAGATCGAACTTCCGATTGAACCTGGAGTACACGATATTTCTAAATCTATGAAACGATCATTTCATTGGAAAATTTTGTTTATTCCTCTCGGCGTCCTGGTTATTTTTGTCCTTGTCGTCGGCATGATGCTGCTCCCTCTCCGTGGTGTCATTGCCAAGGCTCAGGATGTTATGCGTGTCGGCAAAGAAGCAGGGGCAGCGATAAAGAATCAGGATCTGGAGAAATCAAAAGTTGCTTTGACTGAAACTAGGCAGCAATTAGTGCTTTTGGATGGCGAATATGCAAAAGTTAAACCACTTAAAATGTTGCCGGTATTGGGTACCTACATAACCGATGGGGAGCATGCTATCAAAGCTGGGTTTGCAGGATTGGATGCTGCGAATAAGGCCATTGAAGCGCTTGAACCAAATGCTGACCTTTTAGGGCTGAAAGGGAAAAGTACATTTGTATCAGGAACTGCTGATGATCGCATTCAAACCGCAGTGAAGACCATGAATGCTTTGACACCAAAAATTAATGAGATGGCGTTGTCTATAGATATACTGCGGAAAGAGTTAAGCGCGATTGACCCTGCTCGATATCCAAATTCGATCGGAAAAACCGCGGTTCGCGAACCACTCGCGCGTGCAAAAGAAGTGGTAGAGAACGCCGCAAATCTTTTTGTGAACGCTCAGCCCCTTCTTCTGAACCTTCCCAAGATGCTGGGTGAGCCTACAGAAAAGCGATATCTCATTCTATTTCAAAATGATAAGGAGCTGCGGGCGACCGGCGGATTTATCACGGCATATGCGCAGTTCCGTTTCGTGAAAGGCAAGGCTATTCTGGAGCGCGCTGACGATATCTATGCGCTGGATGCATCAAGGTCAAAAAATTTTCCTGCCCCACCCGAGATACTTAAATTTCATAAGGGTGTTTACAATCTTAACATCCGGGATAGCAATCTTTCACCTGATTTAACGTTGTCTATGCAAAAATTTGAAGAATTGTATAAGACGACATCGGGAAAAGAGATTATAGATGGTATTTGGACTGTCGATACCCATGTGCTTGTGGAAGTGCTGCGGATACTCGGTCCCACATGGGTATACGGTAGAGAATTTAGCGCGGATATAGATAAGCGGTGTGATTGTCCGAAGGCGGTGTACGAGTTGGAGGATTATTCAACGCGACCGGTGAACTACGTCAGAACCGCCAGAAAAGATGTGATTGGCGTCCTTATGCAGACACTGCTTCAAAAAGCATTGGGTGTATCGCCGTCTAAATATTGGGGAAGCCTTTTTCAGATGTTGATTTCTGAAATCAATCAAAAGCACGTCCAGGCATATTTTCATGATACCGCTGTCCAGAAGGCGGTTGAAAGCTTTAATATGGCCGGACGGATTATGACTGCTACAGAAACGGCTACCCTTTTAGCTTATAAAGAAGGAAATGGTTGGGATTATCTTCATATCAATAACAGCAATATGGCGGGCGCAAAATCAAATATGTTCGTGACGGAAAAAGTTACAAAAGATATGACTGTTACGAGCGATGGAATCATCACAACAAAACTTACTGTTGAATATAAAAATCCGTATCCTGGAAGTGACTGCGGATTGGAGAGCGGCGGATTATGCTTAAACGCTCCGCTCAGGAATTGGGTGCGTGTCTATGTTCCAGCAGGAAGCAAACTGGTTGAAAGCCGCGGTGTGCAGTCTCCCAAAGACGGAAAACCTGTTGCGATGGACACGTATGACAGTTTAAGTAAAACGGTGTTTGAAGGGTTTTTGGTGGTAAATCCTTTGGGTACTGCGCGGCTTGAGCTTACGTATACTTCTCCGGTTAAGCAACTGGATGGAAAATACAGACTCCTTGTACAAAAACAATCGGGAACTGATGGAGATGAATATACGCTAAAGCTTGGCGGACGCGAGCGGAAGAAATTTACGCTTGAGACGGACACGGAATTGACGTTTTAGCTTCATGGCAGCACCCCGTTTCTATAGGGTTGAGGGATATATCATTGGGCGAAAACCGGTGGGTGAGGGCGACCGGGTGATTACCATTTTTACCAGAGAATACGGTAAGCTACGGCTGTATGCTCAAGGAATTCGGCGCATATCGAGCCGCAGAGCACCACATTTGGAGCTTTTCAATCGTGTCAGGCTTCTTATTTATCGGGGGAGAATGATGGACATGATTGGTGAAGCCGAGATGGTGAGATCGTCCGATGAAATTCGAAGTGATCTTACACGGGTGAGTATTGCATACTATTTCTGTGAGCTCATCGATGTGTTGTTGCCGGAGCGTCAGGAACACGATGATGTTTTTGAACTTTTGTCTGTTTCGTTGGATTCGATACCCTCCTATGCTTCCGAGAAATTGCTGATATTTGCCGGCCGTGTGTCGTTTTCACTTCTTGAACTTCTCGGTTTTTTGGCAAAAGGCAAAGAGCCTGTGGCAGCGGAAATCGTTTCATATATAGAACGCATTGCTGAGAAGCGTCTGAAAACGCCAAAATTTTACCGTTTACTGACACGGGGAGTCCGTATTTGATACAATCGTTATATGGCCATATTAGATAAGATTGTTGCGCTTGCGAAACGAAGGGGTTTTGTATATCCAGGAAGCGAGCTCTATGGCGGAATCGGAGGTTTTTGGGATTATGGACCAAATGGCGTAGAGTTGGCTAACAACATCAAGCGCTCATGGTGGCAGGCGATGGTGCATGATCGTGAAGATGTGGTGGGATTAGATTCCGCGATCATCATGAACCCCAAAGTTTGGGAAGCATCAGGTCACGTTTCTTCTTTTACTGATCCGTTGACCGAATGCAAAGTGTGTCATCAGCGATTTCGGGCAGATCAGCCGGATGAAATTGAAGCACACACGGATAAACATAGGCATGAGGGGCAAAAATCAGTTGCGTGGACAGAAGCACGACAATTTAATCTGCTGTTCCGTACATTTGTGGGTCCGGTAGAGGATAACTCGTCGCTTGCTTATCTCCGCGGAGAGACATGCCAGGGGATTTACGTGAACTTTCTCAACGTATTGTCTTCTATGCGGGTGAGGGTTCCGTTTGGTATAGCCCAAATTGGTAAAGCATTCCGTAATGAAGTGACTCCGGGAAAATATTTATTCCGTGTCCGCGAGTTTGAGCAGATGGAGCTTGAGTTTTTTGTGCACCCGCGTGAGGCGACGGAACGGTTTACCTATTGGAAAGAAGAGCGTTTGCGCTGGCACCTTTCGCTTGGGTTACAGAAGGATCATGTGCGTTTTCGGCAGCATGAATCTACGGAACGTGCACATTACGCGGCTGATTCCTGGGATATTGAGTATGATTATCCTGAATGGGGATGGAAGGAGCTCGAAGGAATTGCGAACAGGACTGATTATGATCTAAAAACGCATGGGAAATGGTCTGGGAAAGATCTTTCATATAGTGATCCCTTGACGAATGAACGATACATACCTTTTGTTATTGAGCCATCAGTAGGAGTATCACGACTCTTTTTGGCACTTCTTATCGATGCGTACAAAGAAGATGATAAACGGGCGTTTTTACAGCTGAAGCCGTCTTTAGCGCCAGTAACAGCTGCGATATTCCCGCTCGTAGCTAATAAGCCGCAGCTTGTTGAAAAGGCGCGATCCGTATATCATTTTCTGAAAAAACATTTTGTCGTAGGTTGGGATGATCGGGGAAATATAGGGAAACGGTATTTGGCACAGGATGAAATCGGGACCCCCTGGTGTGTCACTGTAGATTATGATACGTTAAAAGATGATACGGTGACGGTTCGGGATCGGGATACGACGAAGCAGGAACGGGTATCTATTGATCGGCTCAAGGAATATATTGGAGCCAAATTATAGGATTTCATTATGAATAAAAAATTGGTTGGTATTGGTTTGGCGATCGTACTTGTGTTGACCATTGGATTGGTCGCATATACTTTTATTCCTCCTAAAAAGTCTGCGAAGCCCACGGTGACAGAAGAAACGGTGCCGCAGGATATTGAGACATTGAGTCCGTCAGTTCAGGTGACGGTGTCCAAAAGCAAAGTCAAAGACAATACGGTTGTGCTCTCTGTGTTGGGGTTGGCCAGTAAGTACACGAGCGTGGCATATGAACTCAGCTACGAAACGCAGGGGATTATACAAGGCGCTACCAGTAAGCCATTGGATATAGGCGGGAAGGATTCGTTTGTCCGGGACGATATTTATCTCGGCACGTGCTCGCGGAATGTCTGCCGGCCGCATAGCGGAGTGAAAAGCGTATCGCTTGTGCTGGAATTTATCAGCCTATCCGGAAAGAAAAGTCAATTTTCCAAAGACTTCGATCTCTAGTATCCACGTTTTTCAGTTATCATTTTTCTCAAACATTTTTGTCTATTGAATGTCGTGAAATACCCCTTGACAGCCCGTGAAAAATGGGAGACTATGGATAAAGATGGGAAGATATGGTAGACTTTGGGAATGAAGCTGTTCCTTGGGGAATACGACCATGCACTAGACGAACGAGGCCGGGTGACGCTCCCAAAAAAGATTCGGGCAGAGATAGACGACCGTGAACTGGTACTTGCGAAAGGGTTTGATCCTTGTATTTTTGGTTTTGATAAAGCGAGTTGGGAGCGTGAAGCGGCCAAGCACCTTGACACACCGGTGACCGACGAAAAAGCCAGAAACTTACGGCGGTACTTATTCAGTGCCGCCCAAAAAGTTG
Source organism: Candidatus Gottesmanbacteria bacterium (assembly GCA_016218255.1). Classification (GTDB taxonomy): domain Bacteria; phylum Patescibacteriota; class Microgenomatia; order UBA10105; family UBA927; genus JACREN01. Next base: position 30,457 of record JACREN010000037.1, read on the forward strand.
AGATAGACAAACTTGGTCGTATTCTTTTGCCTGCCCTGCTCAAGGAATATGCTTTTATAGCAACTGAGTTGATTGTGATCGGCGCCGGAGACCATTTTGAGATTTGGGATAAGTCCCGATGGCAATCGTATGTAAATAAATCATCGCCATGAGCAAGTATCATACGCCGGTGCTGTTGCAAGAGACGATTGAAGGTTTGCGGGTGAGACCTGGGAAGCGATATATTGACGCTACAGTGGGTGGTGGCGGGCACGGAATTGAGATTGTACGGAGAGGTGGAGCGCTTTTGGGGATTGATGCTGATAAAGAGGCAGTCGCATTTGCATCACAAACGTTCGCAGGGTATTCAGGGAGTTGGAAAATTGTTCATGGTAATTTTCGTGATATTGAATCGATTGGAAGGGCGTATGGATTTGATGCGGTGGATGGCATAGTTTTTGACTTAGGGGTATCAAGTTATCAGCTCGACACCCCATCGAGAGGATTTAGTTATCGGTTTGAGGATGCACCACTTGATTTGCGGCTTGATCAGTCGAGAGGGGAAAATGCTGCAGAGTGGATAGCATCGGCAAGTGAGGAAGAATTGTATGAAGTTATTGCAAAATATGGTGAGGAAGAGCGTGCTGGGGCAATTGCTCATGATATTGTCTTGGCGCGTCGTATAAGTCCAATAAGGTCAGCCCGTCAGTTGGCAGCGATCGTATCGGATAGCGCGGCGACCTTATCGAGAATATTTCAGGCTCTTAGAATTTATGTTAACGACGAACTGGGAGCCATACGGGGTGGATTATTTGGAGCAGCGGGTTTGTTGGTTCCGACCGGAAGATTGGCGGTAATAAGTTTTCATTCATTGGAGGATCGGTTGGTTAAGGAATTTATGAAACGTCCCCAGTGGCATCAAATAACAAAGAAGCCGCTGCGAGCAAGCGAAAGCGAGCTATCTTCTAATAGAAGGGGAAGAAGCGCAAAGTTGCGTATAGCAGAAAGAATATGATACGAGCGTTTGGGAAATTATGTCTTCATCTTTTGCCGATATTTTTAGTGCTGGTTGTGCTGGCGGAATTCATGGTAACAAACTATTTGGCTGCGAAAGGAAGGGAAGTGGGTGCGGTAGAACAAAAAATTGTCGATTTTCAGGATGAGAACGAGCGTTTAGCACAGCAAATTGCCTCAGCGTCTTCGTTGCTTCACGTGTCTGCGGAAGCCCGGGCCATGGGCTTCATTGAGCCAGCACAATATATGACCATAGGACCCGAGCAATTTACGGTCGCACTGTCTACGCGCTAGTCACATATGTTTCGCATGTGGCTGATTTTTTCATTATTCGCACTTCTCTTTTGTTTTATTTCCTTACGATTATTTTATTGGCAAGTGATAGCGGGAGATCGGTTGAAAGCGCGTGCAGCATCTCAATATAGTGCTGAATTTATACTACCAGCGTCTCGTGGGAAAATACTTGCTTCTGACTCGAGTCCACTAGTGATTAATCAGCCTGCCTTTTTAGCGTACGCGGAACCTAAAAAAATAAAGAATATTTCTCATTTCCTTTCCTCAGTTCACACTGTTCTGGGAGCAAATGAAACTGATATAGATGGTTTGTTGGCTGATGAGGAGCGATCATGGGTGCTTCTTGCGCATAAAGTAGAGCTTCCTGTGGTTGAAAAACTGAAAGCGCTTGGTTTGTCAGGTTTAGGTTTTGAAAAAGAGCCAAAGCGGTATTATCCCGAAGCGTCGATGGCAGCCCATGTATTGGGGTTTGTCGGATCTGATGAGAATGGACGAGATAAAGGGTATTTCGGATTAGAAGGATATTACGATCGGGATCTCCGCGGAAAAGACGGAGTGGTTGAGTTGGAAAAAGACGCGAGAGGTATGCCGATTCTTATAGGTGAAGCCAAAAGGATTGAAGCTGAAGACGGGAGAACCCTTGTGCTGTGGGTGGACAAGAGTATCCAAAATATATTGGAAAATCGGTTATCAGAAGGAATACGGAAGTACGGTGCACAGGAAGGATCAGTAGTCATTATGGATCCACAGACTGGGGGTATTTTGGGAATGGTCAGTTTTCCTTCATACCATCCGCAAAATTTTCTGTCCTATGAAAAAACACTGTACAAAAATCCAATTGTAGCTTCATCGTATGAGCCGGGTTCTACGTTTAAAGCACTCGTTATGAGTGCAGGCATACAAGAAAAGGTGATATCACCAACAACGACCATGGAAGAAATAGGGCCTCTGAATGTCAATGAATATGCCATCCGAACATGGAACAACGAATATCACGGAACGATAAATATGACAAAAGTGTTGGAGCGGTCATCGAATGTAGGCATGGTCTTTGTTGCACAAAAATTGGGCAAAGAGAGCTTGCTTCGTTATATCCGGGATTTTGGATTTGGTCAGCCGACCGGTATCGATGTGGAAGAGGAAAGCTCTCCAGCACTTCGGGACAGGAAAAATTGGACTGAGATAGACTACGCGACTGCCTCATTTGGGCAAGGCATCGCGGTGACTCCGATTCAAATGGTTCGGGCAGTTGGTGCACTTGCCAACGGCGGTTGGATCATGGAGCCGCACATAGTTAAGGAAATTATTGAATCTCGCGGTAGGGTGCTCAGGATAAAGCCAAAAAAAATCCGTCAGGTTATTAGTCCGGCCACGTCAAGAATTGTAACGGAAATGATGGTAGCGGCTGTGGATAACGGTGAAGCCAAATGGGCGAAGCCATCCGGCTACCGAATAGCCGGGAAAACAGGCACGGCACAGATCCCAGTAGCAGGGCATTATGATGAAAAGAAAACAATTGCCTCATTTGTTGGTTTTGCACCGGCCGATAATCCAAAATTTGTTATGCTGGTCACGCTTCGGGAGCCAACAAGTTCGCCGTGGGGGTCGGAAACCGCGGCTCCGCTATTTTTTACGATTGCCAGAGACCTTTTTCGGTATTTTGGCATCACACCGGGCCAATAAATGCTATAATAATTACATGCTTCGGAGCCTCAAGTGGCTTTATCATCTTCTTGTTGCCATATGTGCCGCATTGTGGTTTCGTATGCCGGCCAGAAAGCTTATAGTCGTTGGTGTCACGGGTACTGACGGAAAAACGACTACGACAAGTCTCATTTATGAAATCTTGAAGCTTTCGGGATACAAAGTTTCAATGATCACCTCAGTGAATGCGGTAATCGCAGGAGTCCCATACGATACTGGTTTTCATGTGACAACACCAACGGCATGGTGGGTGCAGAAGTATCTCCGAGAGGCAGTTAATCATGGCGATACTCATATGGTTCTTGAAGTGACTTCCCACGGACTTGCTCAAAATAGAGTATTTGGCATATCGTTTGCTGTCGGAGTTTTGACTAATATTACCCATGAGCATTTAGATTGGCACCGATCGTTTGATGATTACGTAAAAACGAAGTTGATGCTTCTTAAGAGTGCAAGTGCGGCAGTTCTTAATCGCGATGACGCAGTGATTTATGCCAAGGCGGTTGAACGTCTTCGAAATAAGAAATTGGTGTTATACGCGATACGGAGAGATGCTCTAATTACGCCAAAAACATATCCGTTTATTACGAAGCTGCCGGGGGAATTTAACCGGTATAATTGCTTGGCTGCATTGGCGGCAACGTATGCTTTAGGAGTTCCCAAGAAAAAAGCGCTCTCTGCAATTGCGCGTTTTCGCGGTGTGCCGGGAAGAATGGAGGTTATAGTTCGTAAACCATATGTAGTTATTGTCGATTTTGCCCATACACCAAATGCACTTATTCAGGCGCTCAGAACCGTTCGGAAATTAGCCAAGAAGCGTCTTATCCATGTATTTGGGAGTGCCGGACTGCGAGATCACAGTAAGCGCCCACTTATGGGAAAAGCATCCAGTTCGTATGCCGATATAATTGTTCTTACGGAAGAGGACTATCGGACAGAGGATGTAAATATTATTATGGACGAATTGACAGCAGGGATTGAATCCGGAAAAGAGGTTCACCGTATCGTGAACCGTCAAGAGGCGATTGTATATGCTATGAAGATAGCGCGTCCTGGAGATGTGATTATGATAACAGGAAAGGGGCACGAGAAGAGTTTATGCCGAGGTACGACAGAATATCCCTGGAGTGACCAGGAGGAAGTCAGAAAAAATTTACAGCTGCTCGTAAACACATGACGCAAATAAATTATCCGTACTATACATCAAAACTGCTCTCTTCTGTGCCGGGCTTAATACATGGATTTTCTACGAAAAGAATGGGCGACATGAGAAACCGAAAGGCGAGAAAATTATTTCTTTCGCAGTTGTCTGTTCGCGATATATTTCTTTCTATGGCCGAACAGGTGCATGGTACATCAATCACCATTCTTGAAAGTTTAGATGTTGTGACTGATACTAAGGCTGTCGGATCTGACGGTATCGTGTCGAAAGCAATCATGAAAAATGATACCCACCATGTATTAGGTGTGCGCGTGGCGGATTGTGTGCCAATAATAGCCGTGGATCCAGAAGCCAGAGTTATTGGTGTGGCTCATGCTGGATGGAAGGGCACCATTGGGGGGATATCGGGAACGTTACTCAAGTCTATGAAGAAGGTTGGCGCAAAGATGGATCGAGTTTTAGTTTGGGTTGGTCCTCACATCGAGAAATGTTGCTATAGCGTTTCTTATGATAGAGCATTGAGATTTGTGCAGGCGTTTCATGGAAATCCAACTATTGCATCAAAAATTGGGGCTACCTGGCATGTGGATATCGGCAATGCAAATGTGATCCAGTTAACGAATATGGGTGTTCGACCGGATAATATCGACATGCTTTCCGCGTGCACCCGTTGTCAGGCTGATGACTTTTTTTCATATAGAAGAGATTCAAAGAATTCCTTTGGGGAAATGCTTGGAGTTGTTGGATTCCGTGAATAAGGCATATGAATATTGATTGGGAAGAAATACATTCAATTCATTTTGTTGGTTTGAAGGGCGTGGCTATGACTGCGCTTGCTGTGTGGGCAAAAGAGGCTGGTTTCCGGGTTAGCGGTTCTGATGTGGATGATATTTTCCCCACGGATGAAATATTAGCCGATGCGAATATCCGCGCGCACGTGGGTTTTGACTCTCAAACACTAAAGAAAAAGCGTCCGGACCTCGTGATTTATACCGGAGCGCATGGAGGTCAGGATAATGATGAGGTGAGAGAGGCAAAATCATTAGGAATTCGCATTATGTCTCATGGGCAAGCATTGGGAGAGGTGATGAGGAGAAAGCGACAGATATCGGTTGCGGGAAGCCATGGAAAAACGACGACAACGGCAATGATTGCGACTATTTTGTGCTCTGCTGGTAAAGATCCATCCTATGCCATCGGGTGCGGTAAAATTTTTGGCTTGGGTCTGCCCGGAAGAAGCGGCTACGGCGATTGGTTCCTCGCTGAGGCAGACGAATATGTTACTGATCCTCATCACGACATGACACCGAGATTCCTGTGGCAAAATCCGGAAATACTTGTAGTGACGAATATAGATTTTGACCATCCGGACGCATATTCATCGTTGGGCGAAATTCAGCAGGCCTTCGTAAAGCTGGCTTCGCAGCAACAGGGAAGACGAGTAACCATTGTGAATGCAGATGATGAAGCAAGTGCGGTACTTTTGGGCGATGGTTTGAATGATATCACCACATACGGTCTTTCTCCGCGCGCAGGGTTACGCGTCTTACATGTTGGATTTGGTGAAAGGAGGACTTTTTTTACATTGTCGGAAAATGGTGTTCCTGTCGGAGAATTCACTATAAAGGTTCCGGGTCTTCATAATGTGGTAAATGCCGCTGCGGCAGCTGCTGCAGCTCGGTCTGTTGGTGTGCGTTGGGATGATATAAAGGCGGGATTATTATTATTCGGAGGAACGAAGCGGAGGTTCGAAGAGATTGGCAAAATTCACGGTTGTACGGTATATGATGATTATGCCCATCATCCTAAAGAAATACAGGCCACATTGGCAGCTGCGCGTGCGTGGTATCCAAAGCAAAGAATCATAACGGTTTTTCAACCACATACATATTCGCGCACGAAGGCATTGCTTGCTTACTTTGGAGTGAGTTTTGATAAGTCCGATATTGTCGTAATTGCGGATATCTACGCATCAGCGCGGGAACATGACACGCTTGGTATAACCAGCGGAGATCTGGCGTCTGAGATACGGAAGCGGCAGGTCAATGTTCATCAATTGCACTCATATGATTCTGTTTCAGCATTCCTGTTGAGAGAAGGTCGTGATGGGGATATTATGATTTTTATGGGGGCCGGAGATATAGCCGGATGGGGACAACAATTTGTCTCGGAGATGACGCAATAATCAGTATGAAATCTACTATAGAAGAGCTAAAAGAAGTGTTGGGCGACCGTCTACACATAAATGTACCTTTGGCTCCTTATACCACTCTAAAGATTGGCGGCTTAGCAGACGCATGGTGCGAGGTGCATTCTGTGGATGATTTGGTTGAGGTTGCTACAGCAGCTCGAATACGGAATATACCTGTAACTTTATTGGGTGGCGGGTCAAATGTGCTTATCAGCGATAAGGGCATTCGTGGACTGGTAATAAAAAACAATACTGAATCAATTTCTATGAGAGGGGCCAGGGGGAAGCTCAGCGCTGGGAAATCAGAGCGGCTCGTCTATGTGGAGGCTGATAGCGGCGTAGTGATGAATAAACTTGTCCGGTTTACCTGTGATGAAGGATTGGCTGGGCTAGAGATGCATCTGGGACTTCCTGGAACCGTAGGGGGGGCTTTATATATGAATTCTAAATGGATGCGTCCCGAAGGTTATGTTGGGGATGTCGTATATCAGGCAGAAATATTAGACGAAAAGAATATCCGACGGATAGTACCAAATTCGTATTTTCAATTCGGATATGACTATAGCAGTATTCAGAAAACTCACGATATCGTTCTTCGTGTTGTGTTTGTGTTAGCGCAAAGTGATGTTAAGCATCTGTGGCAAATTGCGAACGCCAGTATTGCATATAGGAGACAAACGCAGCCTCAGGGGGTGCGAAGTCCAGGCTGTACATTTCGAAATATATCTGCTGCTCAGGCGTTAATTTCGTCGTTGCCAGAAGGTAGTACATCGGCGGGTTTTTTGCTAGATCATGCCGGGGTAAAGAAATATTGCGTCCGCGACGCGGAAATATCAAATGTTCATGCAAATTTTATTGTCAATAAAGGAAAAGCTACTGCAGATGATGTGGTACAATTAATAAATAGAGCAAAAGAACAGGTTAAACGGCAATTCGGAGTGACTCTTGAGGAAGAAATTGTACGATTGGGAGAATTTTCATGAGCATGCAGACATTAATTATACAAGGTGGGATCCCTTTGCGGGGTGAAATTGCGGTTGCAGGAGCTAAAAATGTGGCTCTAAAGGCATTTGCTTCTGCAATATTAACTGACGACAGGGTAGAAATACTAAATGTTCCTCTAATTGCGGATGTTTATTACATGCTTGATGTTTTAAAAAGCCTCGGTATAGAAACCGATATCCATGATCATTCGGTTCAGATTCAGAGCTTTTCCTTGAAGAATACGACTGTGCCGATTGATATAGGTGCTCGACTTCGGACATCTTCTTTGGTTGTCGGTCCGCTTTTGGCGCGGTTTGGTGAGGCTCGTATTCCAAATCCTGGCGGATGCCGGATCGGCGCCAGGCCAATAGATAGACATATTCATGGGCTCCAGAAGATGGGCGCGAAGATAACGTATCATCCAGAGGATGGTTTTTTCTATTTGCAGGCGTCGAAGCTGCATGGAGCAGAAATAGAGTTCGAGAAAAATACACATACCGGAACCGAGGCACTGATATTAGCAGCAGTGCTCGCAGAAGGAGAAACCGTGCTAAAAAATGCTGCCTGTGAGGTTGAGGTGGATGACCTTATCCGGTTTTTGGTTTCAATGGGTGCACAAGTTAAACGAATCAAGGAGCGGGAAATTGTGATTCGTGGAGTATCGAAGCTTCATGGGGCCAGATTCTCATTAATGCCGGATCGGAATGAAGAGGTAACATTTGCGCTCGCAGCTGTAGCAACCGGTGGAGACGTGATTGTTCGTCATTCTAGACGTGCTCATTTAGGTGCTTTTTTAAAGGTATTTGCTCAAGCAGGAGGATCACATGAAGTAATTGATGATACAACGACTAGATACGTTCAAAAAGGGCCGATTCAGTCAACCGATATCGTGACAAAGCCACACCCTGGCTTTATGACGGATTGGCAGGCACCATGGGCTCTCTATATGACGCAGGCAGTCGGGATATCAACGATACACGAGACGGTGTTTGAGAGTAGATTTTCCTATGTGTCAGAATTGCGCAAAATGGGAGCACACATTGATTTTTTTGACCCGCCAGTTCAGGACCCTGAATCGTATTATAATTTTAACTGGAGTGACCGACTCGAAGGATACCATCAGGCAATACGGATTTTTGGACCAACTCCGCTTCACGATGCGGTTGTAGAAATTGATGATCTGCGCGCAGGTGCAACCGTGCTTTTAGCTGCGCTTGTCGCTTCTGGAACTAGTTATATTCACGGTGTCGAGCAGATTGACCGCGGATATGAGAATATAGAAGAGCGTTTTCAAAAGCTTGGTGCCCGTATTACACGAAAGGAGAAGGAATTATGAGCAGGGAGTTAATTGCAGTCGTGTTAGCAGGCGGTGCAGGAAGCAGATTCTGGCCGATCACAACAAATAAGCTGTTATTACCCTTTTTAGGACGAAGGTTTATTGATTTTTCAGTGGCTGATGTAATGCCTAAAGAGATTACCCGCATGGTAATCATAACGAGCACTGAAAATAAAGAAACCATTGACTCAATGCACTTTGGAGTTCCTACGGTGACGGTCTTGCAGCATAGGCCGATGGGTATGGCAGACGCACTGCTCTCTGCCTCCTCAGAATTGGAAAACGCCCGTTTGCTCGTTATAATTGCCGACGACTTACTGGATAGAAAAATATTGAAGTCTGTTGCAGGATATGCTGATAAAAAAGAAATATATGGCGCTATTCCCGGCTGGAAAACACCATCATATTTCCCAGGTGGATACATTATGACAGTGGGTGATCGGATCGTAAACATCGTTGAAAAACCGGGTGAAGGAAAAGAACCGAGCAATTTCGTCGCTGTATCTGGGCACTATATTGCAGATAGCAATGCGCTTCTAAAGGAAATACGGGCGGCACAAAGCACTGCCGATGATGTATATGAGCGAGCGGTATCCGTGCTTATGCGGAGAGAACAGTTTTGCATGGTTCCATATAGTGGTAATTTTATTTCCCTGAAATACCCCTGGGATGTACTATCTGCGATGGATTATCTTCTGAAATCACGATTACGGCCCCACAGGGGGAAAAACGTATCGATACGTGATTCAGTCATTATTGAAGGAGATGTATACATAGATGATGGTGTTCAAATATTTGAACATACAAAAATTGTTGGCCCCTGTTATATTGGGAAAAATTCGATTATCGGCAACAATAACTTAATTAGACACAGTCATATCGGTGAAAATTGTGTGAGCGGATTTAACACAGATATTACACGCAGTTACATAGGAAATAACTGCTGGTTTCATAGCAATTATATTGGGGATAGCTTCCTTGAAGGGAATATCAGCATGGGGTCCGGTACTGTACTTGCTAATCTTAAACTTGATGAGGCCGGAATTGGGTCGCAGGTAAAAGATGTCCGTATTGAAACTGGACTGAACAGACTTGGAGCAGTGATTGGTCAGGGGGTGCGTCTTGGAGTGAATATTAGCGTGATGCCGGGAGTAAAGATCGGTAGTGGGTCTTTTGTCGGAGCGGGTGTCATTCTTGATAAAGATATACCGGAACATAGCTTTTGTAAAGCGACCGCAGGGTATACCATCGGAAAGAACAACATATCCGTTGCCCCTCGGAGCGCAAATCAGTTTAAATATTAAATGAAGCGGCAGTCTATAATTATTCTTCATGGTTGGGGTTTGTCAGGCGAAAGGTTTTTGCCGTTAGCTGAAGAACTTCGGGCACGAGGTTATACGGCTTATGTGCCAGACATGCCGGGTTTTGGTGCGAGCAGTGTTCCCAAAAATTCCCTCACATTGGCTGATTATGCGAATTTTCTTAATATATTTATACAGAAACATGATATCCGTAATCCTGTATTGATTGGCCATTCTTTTGGCGGAAGAGTGTCGATCAAATATAACATGATGTATCCAAAAATTGTTCGAGCACTTATTTTAACCGGAACGCCGGGATTTACCCCTGTAAACAGGAAAAAATTACTGTTATTTATTTTTTTGGCAAAAGTTGGTGGAGCTTTTTGGTCTTTACCGCCATTTTGTTTGTTTAGAGAATTTGTTCAGAAATGGTATTACTACGCAGTCGGTGCAAGAGATTTTTATCGCGCGGAGGGCTCAATGAGACAAACGTTTAAAAATATTGTTCAAGAAGATTTGGAATTGGCGATGAAGTCTGTGAAAATTCCTTGTCTTCTGCTGTGGGGTGGGCAGGATACGATAGTGCCGATTTCAATTGCGCATAAAATGGCAGCTATCATGGGGACGAGTACTTTAATAACCATTCCCGATTTTGGTCATAACGTGCCATATAGAAATTCCGCCAGGTTTGCTCATCTCGTGGCGCAATTTATTCATCGCATATGAACTCATTGCTTGACGTAATTTTAGTGATTTGGTGGTTTCGCATCGTCGCGAATATCGCCTCGTGCATACAATTGTGGTATATAAAAGAATACCGTATCGATCGCATGTTGGTCCATCTCAAAACAGAAGAGGGCAAAGGCGTTCTGTGGATGGATTTTCGGAGGCCAAGAATATCTCCAAAGACGATCGTATTGGGTATAAGCTGTGCACTGGCGGTTTACACGCTATATAGTTCTCTTTCGATTCATCCATTGTTGCGGTTGTTTGTCATAGACTGCCTTACGTTTCCAATAGTTTCGGTTTTAGTCTTGCTATTTCAAGTTCCCACACACCTATATCATGAAATTATCATCGCGAGGGCCGATGCGAAAATCCGAAACCACGCACCGCTTGTAGTAATCGGCATCACCGGAAGCTATGGGAAGACTTCTATTAAAGAATTTCTTTCTGTTATTCTCTCTTCCCAATATCGGATCCTCAAAACTGAATCCAGCAAAAACTCAGCTATCGCGGTCGCTGAGACGGTTATAACAAAACTTCTTCCGGATCATGAGATGTTTGTGGTCGAAATGGCAGCATATAAAAAGGGCGAAATCGCGCGTATCGCCGCGATGGTACACCCATCGGTTGCGATAGTCGGTCCTATAAATGCGCAACATCAGGACCTTTTCGGTTCGATGGAAGAGACTGTGCGTGCGAAGTATGAGCTCGTTGAGGCATTGCCGAATAATCAGATAGTGGTAATGAATGCAGATAATGCATATACGAGATCGATGGGTGAAATGGCAGCTCGTCATGGTAAAACTGTATGGTGGTATACGACAAAAAATTGGTCAATTCCTAAGACAGGCGCAATTTTTCGGGCAGAGCATATACAGACTGATGAGCGACAAATAGCGTGTATTATTAGTTTTAGAAGGGAACGCGAAAAAATTGCTGTTCAGATATTGGGAGAGCACCAAGCCGGTAACATAGTGGCAAGTATTGCCGGTGCCGTGGCTGCAGGTATGAAGTTTTCGGATGCTGCGCGTGCAGCATGCCGGATTAGACCGTTTACAAAAACGATGCAACCCGTATTGGGAGTAAACGGCGCTGCTTTCATCGATGACACATTTAATAACAATCCGGATGCTGCGCTAGCGGCAATAGAATACCTTAGGGGGAGGAAGGGCAGAAAAATTTTAGTATTTCAGCCTATGATTGAATTGGGAAAATATGGTGAGGCAAGTCATTTTGATGTCGGGAGGGCAGCAGGATCCGTTTGTGACGATATTTTATTAACGAACCGGAATTATTTCGATTCGTTTGTGGGCGGTGCTCGAAGCGTGAAGGCATCGAAAAAAGTACGCGTGCTATCGCCAAGCAAAGCTGCGGGGTATATCCGGTCCAGAATCGGGCCCAATGACACAGTATTATTTAAGGGTAAAGAGGCGGAACGCGTTTTGGGTAAACTTATATGATTTCCTGTTCATTATCACCCAATACCGAGACGGATGATGTTTGGTTGGCTCTAAAAGTAATGCTTAGTCCAGGTATATGGAAGAAGGGATCATTCATTGATGAAGCTGAGCGGTGGTTCTCTGATTATTTTAGAGATTCTGAGGCGGTATCTTTTAATAGCGGCAGATCAGCTCTGTTAGGCATATTGAAGGCTTTTAATATTGGCCAGGGCGACGAAGTTCTTGTTCAGGCATTTACTTGTGTGGCCGTACCCAACAGCGTGCTTTGGGCTGGAGCAAAGCCGGTTTTTGTGGATATTGACGAAACGCTCAATGTAGATGTTCAGGATGCGCGGTCAAAAATATCTTCCAAAACAAAAGCACTCATTGTCCAGCATACCTTTGGTTCGCCCGCTGATATGAAGCAGTTGACCATATTTGCAAAAAAACATGGTATTTTTTTGATCGAAGATTGCGCACATAGCCTGGGAGCGCTATATAATGGCAAAAAAGTTGGATCCTTTGGAGATGCATCTTTTTTTAGTTTTGGAAGAGACAAGGTAATATCCAGCGTTTGGGGTGGGATGGGGGTTATACGAGCAAAACACAAAGCTCAGTGCCGTGCATTGCGCACATACCAACGCCAATTGCCAATACCGTCTTTATTTTGGATATTTCAGCAGCTGTTTCATCCAATCGCCTTCTCTGTTATTCTAGCGTCGTACAATATATGGTTAGGAAAAATATTATTATTCGGCATGCAAAAATTTCATTTGTTATCGTTTCCGGTATATTCGGATGAGAAAAAGAGCAAACGGCCGGCAGGTTTCCCAGCTATTTTTCCCAATGCGCTCGCTATTCTTGCGCTGAATCAGCTGAAAAAGCTTGATAGGTATAATCGCGGTCGGCGCGCCGTTGCTGCATATTTCCGCAAGCGATTATATCGTGATACGATATTGCCTGATGTCGGAGGATCGATATATCTTCGATTCCCATTTGTTGTGAATAATCCTAGTGCATTGATTGAGCGAGCTAAGAAGCATGGGGTGCTTTTTGGTAATTGGTATCAGCATATAATCGATCCGGCTGGAGTGTCGTTTTTTGCGCTTGGATATAAGATCGGATCGTGTCCGCGCGCAGAATACATTGCGTCTCGTATAGTGAATTTACCAACCAGAGTATCTTTGACAGATGCAGCGAAAATTGTTTCATTATGTCTCAATAAGTCATTATGACACAATATAAACAAAAAGCGGTTTGGGTATCTCATTCGTCTATGGGCGATTATTTGCGTTGCCCCCGTTCGTATTACCTGCGCAATGTATATCGTGACCAACGAAACAATCATCGCATGACACTTATGCAACCTGCACTTGCGCTTGGGCAGGTAGTTCATGAAGTCATAGAGGCACTTTCTATTTTACCTGTGGAAGAGCGTCTCAATCGTCCACTTCTTGATGAATTTGATAATATTTGGTTGCAAATATCAGGTGAAAAGGGAGGGTTTGCGGATTTAGAGGAAGAAAAAATATATAAGGATCGGGGCAGAAGCATGATGGCTAGAGTACAGGCGCATCCAGGACCCATTGGGCGAAAGGCCACGAAGATTAGGGATCCTCTGCCTAATTTCCTTTTGTCTGAAGAGGATAATATTATACTTTGCGGAAAAATTGACTGGTTGGAATATGATGAAATAACCGACAGCATTTACGTTCTTGATTTTAAAACCGGAAAGATGGATGAAAGGCCGGATTCACTGCAGCTTCCGATTTATTATCTTTTGGCTTCCGCATGTCAAAAAAGACCTGTTATAGGCTTGCGTTATTGGTATATAGACAGAGATGATAATCCCGTGGATATGCCTTTGCCGGATAAAGTGGAAGGAAAGAATCGGATTTTGGAAGTTGCCCGAAGTATTGCACTCGCCCGTAAGTTGGATAGATTTCTCTGTCGGAGCAAAGACGGCTGCAGCGCATGCAGACCCATGGAGGCGATTATCGCCGGAAAGGGGAAGTTTGTCGGCGAAAGCGAATTTCATCAGGATATTTATATTCTGCCGTCTCCGCACGAGCGTCCTGTTGCAATTTCTGAATCGAGGAGACCGGACGATCTGCCTTTTTAATATGTTTATGAGATGTGAGATGAGGGAAATTCAGAATAAAGAACTTTGGGAGAGCTTTCTTCTTTCGCACTCTCCGGCATCTCTGTTTCAGAGTTGGCCTTGGGGCGAGGTGCAAAGAAGGCAGGGTATCTGTGTTTGGCGGTATGGTGTGTTTGAGGAAGGTCGTTTATCGGGTATCGTGCAAGTAAGCAAGATTTGTGCGAAAAGAGGATGGTTTCTGCATGTACGTCATGGTCCGATTATCGGACACAGTCAGAGCCATCTGTGGCAGTTTGTTATGGATTGGTTAGCGGATAAGGCCAGAAAAGAGCGCTGCTGGTTTGTGAGAATAAATCCACTAGTAGAGGACAATTCTTTTTATAGAACCTTGTTTTCTTCTTTGTGTTTATTACGTGCGGCAATTCATGCAATGGATGGTGAATACTGTTGGGTATTAGATCTTGATCGCTCCACTGACGAGATTTTGGCGGATATGCGAAAATCAACGCGCTATGAGATTAGAAGAAGTGAAAAAATGGCAATTGAGGTGGTCCGTTCAGATAAAGCAAAAGATCTTGCATGGTTTATGTCATTATACAAAAAAACGTCTCTGCGTCATGAGTTTGTTCCCCACCAGGGGATTGGTGAGGAATTTAGCATTTTCGCACGAAATGGTCAAGCGCAGCTCTATTTGGCACGTTTTGGTGGCGAGGTATTGGCGGGTGCCTTAATCCTGTGGTACGGCGATCAGGCCATTTATCATCATGGAGCTTCTGTGACAAGTCGAGTACCTGCATCATATGCAATACAGTGGCAGGCTATACTTGATGCAAAAAAACGAGGAATTAAGTTATACAATTTTTGGGGAATAGCGCCAGAAGACAATATTAATCATCCTTGGAGAGGAATAACTTTATTCAAAAAGGGATTTGGAGGGCGTATTAGCGAGTACATTCATGCGCATGATTTACCTGTTTCGCCTTTTTACCAATTATCTCGCGGTGTGGAGACTATACGAAGAATTCGTAAAGGATATTAATCGCTTGCTTTTGGTTTGAGTTTTGATGGCTAAGCAGCTATACTGACATCACGGATATGAGAGAATTACTTCGAAAACATCATATTTCATTCAAAAATGCTATTGCAGGAATTCTATGGGCAGTTCGTACACAGCCCAACTTCCGTATTCATATTATTTGTTCAATCGCGGTTTTATGCTCGGCTTGGTATTTTGAGGTATCGCGAACAGAGGTGGCCTTGCTTGTATTTGCTATCGTTCTGGGGTTAGGCGCAGAAATGATAAATACGGCTTTGGAGTCTATGACAGATCTCATAACAAAAGAATGGCGCAATGAAGCAAAAATAGCAAAAGATGTTGCTGCCGGTATGATGCTGCTTGTTGCCGTTGGCGCCGTACTGGTGGGATTGGTTATTTTGGTGCCGTACGCATCTTCCCGATTTGGGTGGAGTCAATAGCATTATGGGATTTCTTCTTGGCGTTTTATTGTTTTCCTGGTTTGTGAGCAGTCTCTTGTATATTCCGTTTATTCAGTTGCTTTATCGGTGGCGGTTCCAGCGGTTGCGTCAAAAAACGAGAGACGCGTTTGATCAGCGGACGCCTATTTTTGACAGATTTCATAAAAATAAAGCCGGCACACCAGTTGGCGGCGGATTACTAATCATAGCGCTGACAACCATACTATTTCCTCTGATACTTCTACTTATGAAATATTTTTGGATTCCGGTTACAGCAGTTTATCCGATGCGCAGTGAAATTAAGATAGTGCTTTTCTCATTCGTCTCATTCGGCTTACTTGGACTGCTGGACGATATGAAAAAGACGTTTATGTGGGCAAAATCTGGTTTTTTTGGATTGCGTCTCCGTCATAAATTGCTATTGGAAATCATTTTGGCCGTTCTTGTGAGCTTTTGGATGGTGCATGAGTTGAAGATCGATATCTTTTACATTCCTTTTGTTGGGGTCATCCAGATGGGGTTATGGTATATCCCCTTTGCGGCATTGGTGATTATTGCGTTTGCCAATGCTTTTAATATAACAGATGGGCTCGATGGGTTAGCTTCCGGAATACTTATGATTGCGCTTGCCGCATTTTGGTTTATCTCCGCATCTATTCTTGATACACCTCTTTCCGTTTTTATCGTATTGTGGCTAGGGTCATTGATAGCATTTTTGTACTTTAACGTATTTCCTGCTCGTATTTTTTTGGGTGACGTCGGGGCCCTTTCTTTTGGTGCAACTCTTGCCGTAGTAGGATTAATACTTGGGAAAGCGCCTGTTCTTGCCGTGATTGGGGCAATATTCGTCTTTGAAGTTACATCATCGCTCCTTCAATTGCTTTCGAGGAAGTTTTTGGGAAGAAAAATTTTTGCTGCGGCCCCATTACACCTTTGGCTTCAGTTTAAGGGTTGGTCTGAACCGAAAATTGTCATGCGATTCTGGGTACTTTCAATTGTATTTGCGATATTCGGTTTATGGATCGCGTTTTTGACCCGGCAGCCCATGTAATCGATATGCAAAAACCTCATGATGCATTGTTTGAATTCTTGAGCTATGCGGTGAATAGGGGGACAGATGAGATCTCATTTTTCTACCGCGTAGACCTAGGTGAGAAAACTATACGATTTACGGAGACGATTGGTATACCTGGTCTGGCCTCAAGATTAGATACCGTTCCTGGTGAATTAACGAGGCGAGTTTTGGAATCGCTGCAATTGATGCTGGGGATAAGCTACTGGAAAATTTATTGTCCTAGAAATATACGGACAGGAGTCATAAAGCTTTCCAAGTCGCAAGCTCAATTTTGGAATACAGTATATACGAAGGGCTTGGGGGAATTTTTTTACCGGAATAGTATTGACCCGCGTGGTCTAATTCAATTTCCTTATGATGTCAAAACGCGCTCCACAAAGGGTCCGCTTTTGTCTGTGGCTGGAAGTATTCTCCAGCTTGGAGGGGGAAAAGATTCGGTGGTCACTGGTGAGCTTCTAAAAGAATGTAATATGCCGTTTGTTCCAGTCAGCTTAAATACAAGTGCTGTACAGAGAGAGGTTGCGGGCGTGATGGGTAAGTCAGTCTTGGATGTGACAAGGGTCATCGATCCGGATCTCTTTGTGCTAAATAAAGGAATAGGCGTATACAATGGTCATATTCCGATTTCAGCCGTCTACGCGTTTGTGGATGTGCTGGTAGCCGTTTTATACGGATACCAATATATTATTGCCTCAAACGAAGAAAGCGCAAATTTTGGAAACATCCTCTACCATGGAGAAGAAATAAACCATCAGTGGAGTAAATCGTGGGAATTTGAACAATTGTTTCAGCAGTATATTATTGATAATCTGACACCAAGCATATCCTATTTTTCAATGCTTCGGCCGCTTAAAGAGGCCGCTATTGTAAAGATGTTTGTGCGTTACAAACAGTATTTTTCCGTTTTTACCAGCTGTAATGCGAACTTTCGTATTAATTATCCTCAGATCGGGTCGCGGTGGTGTGGAGAATGCCCCAAGTGTGCATTTGTTTTTTTGCTGCTGTCGGCATTTATGGCAAAAAATGAAGTTTTCAATATATTTCAAAAGAATTTATTTTCAGATTCAGGATTATTTTCTCTTTATGAGGAATTATTGGGATTAGCGCGGTTTAAGCCTTTTGAGTGTGTTGGGACGCCGGAGGAATCACAGTGGGCTTTTTGGCGAGTGATGGAGAATCATGAGTACGACACGGATGCAATTGTGAAACTACTTCGGAATGCGTTGCCGTTTCGCGTGAACGATATGAATATGTTGGAGAAAGAACTGTTTGAAAAGCGGGGAGTTCACGCAATACCCAAATCATTTGCTTCAGTACTTTCCAGATTATGACCATAGCATCACTTCAGAAATATAGACGGATTCTCATACTTGGTTTTGGAAGTGAAGGGAAATCGAGTGAGGCATTTCTGCGGACCCATGTGCCCCACGCTCTAATCGACTCGGCAGATATGAAAAGCGATCCGAATTATTTATCAAGGCAGAATCAGTACGATTTGATCATAAAAACGCCCGGAATTCCAAAAAATAAAGTGACTCGGCCTTATACGACTGCCACAAATATATTTTTTGCAAATGCGAAAGGAATGATTATCGGGGTAACTGGATCAAAGGGCAAAAGCACGACAGCATCGCTGATCTACACGATTCTAAAGACGGATGGAAGATCTGTTCATCTGGTCGGTAATATCGGAAAGCCTGCTCTTGATGTAATTCAGGCCGGAAATAATCCGGATGCCGTCTATGTATACGAGCTTTCCAGTTATCAACTTGATGACATAAAATATTCGCCACATATAGCTGTGATGACTAATTTTTTTCCAGAGCACATGGATTACCACGGTAGCGTAGCGGCATATTGGGAGGCGAAAAAGAAAATAATCGCCTATGCTACAGAATCCGACTATTTAGTGTATCATCCTCGTTATCCTGAGTTAACCGAATTAGCCCGGAGTTGTCCTGCAAAAGCAAGCCCAGCAGAAATACATATACCCATTGATGATCATGACATTCCATTGATTGGTCAGCACAACAAAGAAAATATTCAGCTTGCTGTGACTGTCGCAAAAATTTTAAGAATTGGAGACGAAACAGTCGGGCGTGCTATCCGTGCGTTTATTCCTCTGCCACATCGATTGCAGTGTATAGGTGTATATAAAGGTATAACATTTTATGATGATGCGATATCCACAACGCCTCAATCAACTCTCAGAGCCCTAGAGGCGTTTCCTCATGTTGGTTCCATCCTTCTGGGTGGACAGAATAGGGGGTATGATTTTAGCGAGTTGGCCAGAGAAATTGCGCGTCGTAAAATACAAGTCCTCGTTTTGTTTCCAGATAGCGGGGATGCGATTTCTGATGCGCTTGCAGCGATGAAGTACGTGCCGAGGATGGTACTGAAAACATCTGATATGGCTTCTGCCGTGAAGTTTGTTTATCGTCATGCGCCGCGTGATTCAGTCTGTTTGCTTTCTACAGCTTCTCCGAGTTACAGTGTATGGAAAAATTTTGAAGAAAAAGGTTCAATTTTTCAGAAATACGTTAAAATATTTGGTGAAGAGTTATGAAATTATTTCGGATGAAGCAAATAAGGCATGCGGACTGGTGGTTGATTGTAGGCGTGGTGCTTATGGCGGCGTTCGGATTGGTTATGGTTTATGATTCTTCAGTCGCCATTGCCCTGCGAGATTTTTCCAATCAGTATTATTTTGTGCGGGAACAGGCAAAATGGTTGGCGATTGGCGGCATGGCGTGTTTTATATTTTCGGTGGTAGATTATCATGTTTGGCAGAAATTAGCCTTGCCTTTGCTTCTTGTTACCATAGGGCTATTACTTATTGTATTCGTCCCTGGTGTTGGTATCCATGCATTGGGAGCCCGAAGATGGATAAACATGGGTTTTTTTGTATTACAGCCTGCCGAACTTGCTAAATTGGTATTGGTTATGTATTTATCAGCCTGGTTCAGTCAGCCTGAAAAAAAACGGTTTGGCGCATTTTTACTTCTTGTTTCTGTTGTGGCGGGATTGGTTCTTGTAGAGCCGGATTTGGGAACAAGTGTCATCATTTTGGGCATAGCGCTTGCACTTTATTTTTTTTCGGGAGCCCCTGCGTATCAATTTCTATTATTGTTTCCGGTAACACTGGTTATGCTCGTTAGTTTAGCGGTGGCTTCTCCCTATAGATTTCGGCGGTTGACTACTTTTTTAAACCCTGATATTGATCCTCAGGGAGCTTCGTATCAGATTCGTCAAATATTAATTGGACTTGGAAGCGGAGGATTGTTTGGCGTTGGACTAGGAAGATCGAGACAGAAATATGAATACCTGCCGGAGGCAAATACTGATTCAATATTTGCTATTATTGGCGAAGAAATCGGATTTGTCGGTGCTCTCGTTGTAATTGTTATGTTTCTATTCATTGTTTGGCGTGGATTTCGTATTGCCAAGCTCGCACCTGATGTCTTTGGTCGCATGTTGGCTTTGGGTATATCTTCCTGGATAGCAATACAGTCAGGGATAAATTTGTCTTCTGCCGTTGCTCTCATACCTTTTACTGGTGTACCGTTACCTTTGATATCATATGGCGGTTCTAGTTTGATTATATTGCTTTCCGCACTGGGGATTCTATTAAATATCAGTCGGCAGAGGCAGCGGGTATGAAACAATATAGGAAAATATGTATTACCGGAGGGCACCCGACACCCGCTATTGCTGTGGCTGAAACCCTAAAGAGCTTGCATCCTGATTGGAAAATTGTATGGATTGGTCGGAATATCGCGCTCGATGATTCATCGATACCGGCTGAAGAAGAGTCGCTTGTGCGTCAACAGAATATCCGTTTTTTGGGTATACGCGCAGGTAGATCGTCTCATCCTCTCCAGATATTTTTGGGATTTTTTCAGGCTTTTGGACATTGTTTGAGAGAGAAGCCTGACTGTATTGTCTCGTTTGGCGGATATGTGGCTCTGCCGGTAGCAGCTGCAGGGTGGCTATTACAAATTCCAATAATCACTCACGAACAGACTCATGGTGCAGGTTTGACAAATCGGATAATCGCTGGTATGGCAAGACGCATATGTGTTTCTTTTCGGGAGAGCATGAGGTATTTCCCGGTGAAAAAAACCATTCTGACAGGATTACCGCTTCGAAGAAAACTCTTTCAGCCGGTGAAAAAATCGCAGTTGAACCTTGATGGGCATATGCCGATGTTATATATAACCGGAGGAAGCACCGGTGCTGTATCATTAAATAAAATTTTGTTTCCCCTGATATTTGCATTGGTTGATCATTGGTGCATCGTTCATCAAACGGGTCGGGTATCGTATGAAGATGCAATTCGAGTAAAGGAATCCCTCGGAGCAGAGAAGAAAGGTCGCTATATTGTACAGAAATTTATCGCTCTTGATGAATTAGCGTGGCTTTATGCGCATGCACGTATTGTGATTGCTCGAGCTGGAGCAAATACCGTTGGGGAACTTGCGGCTCTTGGGAAAGTAAGTGTGCTTCTGCCGCTCCCTTGGTCTTCAGATCAGGAGCAACAAGCAAATGCGCGATGGCTTGAATCGTCCGGATCAGCCGTCGTTCTATCTCAGCAAACGACCACTCCCGCATTACTTGCAAAAGCGCTTCATTTGGTTGATGTTAATTTTGAAATCTATAAGCGTCATGCGGATCAGATGAGGGCGCTTATGACTCATGACGCGAGTGTTTTGGTAGCGGCAGAGATTGCGCTAATACTTGAGCATGTACGAAAAAGTCCTCATTAGAAAATTCGGCCGCATAGGGATGTGGTGCACTTGTATGCTCATCGGCTCTTTGGCCGTTGTTTACATTGTGAACAGCATCTTCGACATCCGTACGATCGAAGTAATTAGCGGAAATGTCCTTCTGTCTATAAATGAAAAAGAGTTGCCCAGGAACCTATTGTTTTTTCCTTCGGAAAAACTCCGTATTCAATTGTTGCAGGAGAACCCGCTATTACATGATATTCAGATCCGGAAAAAATTTCCCCATACTTTAACCATCGAACCAATTCAGCGCATGGGTGCGGTTAGATTGGTACGGGGCGAACAGACGGTCGTTCTGGATTGGCAGGGTGTTGTGATACCAGATACTGATGAGGCGGTTGCGCTCCCGAAAATTATTCAAAGCGGCGAGCCAGCACACATTGGCCAGAAGATAACGGATTATATAGTGCGTCAGAGTTTATTGTTTATTCAGCATCTGGACGCCCGATGGAGTGTGGATTTCGTTGAAATGAGAGATGAGGAGTCTTTCATTGTCCGAATCGGAAAAATAGACAGTGTAATTAGTCAAGACGCTGATATGAAGGTTATCGCGGCTACTTTACAAACGCTGCTCGAGGGGTTTAGAATAAAAGGAACACTGCCCTCGGTTGTTGATCTTCGTTTCGACAAGCCGATTGTCACCTTTAACTGATATGGCGCGCGACACCACAGTGTCCGGCATTGATGTCGGAACATCAAAAATTACCACATTGGTTGCCACAATTGGCGAAGAAGACGATGTACGGGTTATCGGCGTCGCTACGGTTGCGAGTAAAGGGCTCCGAAAAGGGCAGGTCGTCAATATAGAGGAAGCGACGCAGGCGATCTCTCAATCTCTGGAGTCAGCGGAGCGAATGGCTGGTGCATCAGTGGGCCGGGCGTTTGTTTCCGTGGGTGGTAGCCATATAGCCTCGCTAAACTCCCATGGTGTTGTTGCGGTGGCTGAGCCAGAGAAAGAAATTTCGGATAATGATGTAAAACGTGTTATCGAAGCGGCAAAAGCAATTTCTCTTCCTTCATCCCGCGAAATACTTCATGTGCTTCCACGTGGGTATATTGTCGATAGTCAGGAAGGAATAATTGATCCGGTTGGTATGACAGGGGTACGTTTGGAAGTTGATACACATTTGGTAACCGGAGGTGCTACTGCAATTCGAAATTTGAGAAAATGTGTCGAGGAACTGGGTGTCGAGGTGGGGGGTATGGTTTTTGGGGGCCTTGCGTCTGCTGCTGCGACTCTATCGGATACAGAAAAAGAACTGGGAGTGGTCCTTATCGATATCGGAGGAGGTACAACCGATGTCGCAATTTTCATTGAAGGTGCGCTTTCCTATTCATCGGTAATTCCCATCGGCGCTATAAATATTACAAAAGATCTCGCGGCAGGGCTTCGGGTATCTCTTGAGAGTGCGGAAAAGATTAAATTGATGCTTGGTCAGTCTCCAAAAATGCCAGCAGTCGCTGACGATGACGAGGGGGCAACACGAAGTGCGGCAAAAGGTGATAAACAGGATGAAATGGATGTTTCTGATATGGGCTTACCTGAAGAACTCCGTACGGTTTCTAAAAAAACACTTATTGAGGGCATTATTAAGCCAAGACTAAATGAGATTTTTACCATGGTTGGTTTGGAAATTAAGAGGAGCGGTTTTGGCGGCATGACGCCATCCGGTGTCGTAATTACCGGTGGAGGCGCTTTGACGGTAGGTGCAGTGGAATCGGCACGTCGTTGTCTTGCTATGTCTGTGCATATAGGTACTCCCAGAAAAATATCCGGTCTTATCGATGAAATTACGACTTCTCCGTTCGCTGCAAGTTGCGGTTTATTGCTGCACGGTAGAAAATTGGAGAAAGCGGAACAGAGTTCATTTTTGGGAGGAATTGGAAGATTTGGAGATAGAGTGCAAATTAAAGGTATTGCAGGAAAGATGATTGATCTGGTAAAGTCGTTCTTGCCCTAAAAATTTTTGAAACACGAAGTGTTTGCTTCGCAAAAGCAAGAAATTTTTAGGGTGAACCCATAGTTTTTCTTCGGACTGCCCCCGAATGTTCAAATAGTATGCTTATTAAGCCTGACATTGCCCGGTTTGCGAAAATTAAAGTCGTTGGCATTGGTGGTGGAGGCGGTAACGCGATTAATTCCATGATCAGTGTTAACCAGATTAGCGGTGTTGATTTTGTCTGTGTGAATACTGACGCACAGGCTTTGTTGACATGCAGTGCGCCGACTAAAGTTCAGATAGGTGAAAATCTTACCAGGGGGCTTGGCGCAGGAGGAAGTCCAGAGGTTGGCAGCCAGGCTGCCGAGGAGTCTCGAGAGAAGCTTAAGGAACATCTGCGCGATGCGGATATGGTTTTTCTGACGTGTGGCGAAGGTGGCGGAACCGGAACTGGCGCAACTCCGGTGATTGCGCAAATCGCAAAAGAATTGGGCGCTCTGACAATTGCTGTGGTAACCAAACCATTTCATTTCGAAGGTACTCGACGGATGGTGACAGCGGAGGAGGGTATTGCAAATTTGAAAGACAAAGTGGATACACTGATTGTGATTCCCAATCAAAGACTTCTTGAGGTCATAGATAAAAAAATGACGCTTTTGGAAGCGTTTCGGGTGACTGATTCCGTACTTGGTCAAGGTGTGCAAGGGATCGCCGATCTTATCACGATGCCTGGGCTTATAAATGTGGATTTTGCCGACGTCCGTACGATCATGACCAATGCGGGGTCGTCGCTCATGGGTATTGGAACCGGTGTTGGTGAAAATCGGGCAGCAACAGCGGCTCGTACAGCGATTGCATCTCCACTTCTAGAGGTATCTATAGAAGGCGCAAAGGGTGTGCTTTTCAATATTACCGGGGGATCAGATTTGACTATGGCAGAAGTGGATGCAGCTGCGAAACAGATTGCGGAAGTGGTCGATCCCGACGCGAATATTATTTTTGGTGCAACCATTGACGATCAGATGGTGGATCAGGTGCGCATTACCGTCATTGCTACCGGGTTTGATGAAACGAAGCGTCGGTTAAAAGAATTGTCTGGTCGACCCGGCTATGGAGCCAATGTTGGAAGCCAGGGTATATTTACGAAGCCTGTGACGGCATCAAGTCAGCAAACGATTGCTCCGCAATCTAAACCGGTGCTGTCACCTGCAGATGACTTGCCGCCGGAAGAAGATGAATTCGATATCCCCGCGTTTCTACGACAGAGGAGTTAAATGATAGTATAATGGGGTATGCGACTCCCGTTAAAGATTCTTCTCGTTTGGATCATTGTTTTGACCATCCTTTATTCCACGCTTTCTATTGTCCGTCACAATCATTTTCAGTCCGGTGGATTTGATTTGGGTATCTATGATCAGGCGGTGTGGCAGTACTCCCGCTTGCAGTGGCCGTACAATACGATAAAAGCAAGATTTATCCTTGGTGATCATCTCACGCTGACATTACCGCTCTTAGCTCCGCTCTTTTGGCTTTGGGAAGACGTACGGATACTTCTTGTGTTTCAGGCGTTTTGGTTAAGCCTGTCTGCTTTTGCTGTGTATAAAATTGTTGAATTGCGGTGGCAACGTTATTCCGTGCAATGGGCGGCTCTTGCGATAAGTATAATATATAGTGTATTTCCCGGAATTCAATACGCAATATTTTTTGATTTCCACCCCGTCGTTATCGGTGTTGGGCTTTTGTTATGGATTGCATATTTTTTGGAGGCTGGAAGGAAAAAATTACTGCGGTGTGCAATTGTATTACTCATATTGACTCAGGAAAACATGGGACTGGCTCTCGCAGGTCTCGGCGCAATCTATTTTTTTCAGAGAGCCCACCGCAAGGCAGCGACCCTTTTTATCATTGTAGGAATTGTATCGAGTTTGATCGCAGTGAAGATGATCGCGGCTATGTCCCCAAGCGGTTTTGAGTATCAACCGGTGTTCTCAAACAGTATTGTCGGATTTATCACACAATTATTTGATAACCCTGAAAAGCAGCAATCGTGGTTCTCATCGTTTGCGTGGTTCTCTTTTCTTCCATTTCTCTCTCCTGGGGCGTTTTTCGCCGTTTTATTGGATCTTTCTCAGTATTTTGCTACCGGTCCGGTATTTGTGCGTATGTGGAGTCCGTTTGCTCACCATCGGGCCATATTGGCTCCATTTTTAATTTTAGGCTTGTTGGATGCGTTGCATTATCTCATTGGTGTCCCGTCGAATAGAAAGAAAAGCGGAAAATGGATAGGTATAATCGCTGTGGTTTTATTTTGTTCGGCATTGATGCAACAATACCTATTTCACTATCCATTAAACAAGATTGCAAAGGCTGAATATTGGCTGGAAGAACAGTGGATGCGCGATAACAGGGAATTGCTCAGACAGGTTCCGGTGGATGCCACGGCTGCATCCCAACAAAGCCTGGTGCCACACCTGAGTCATCGCAAAGAAATGTATCTAATATACCCTGTAGAACATGACTATGATGATAAGCGGTGCGGACAGGCAAAATGCTGGTGGCTGGATTTCGCCGGACAACCGGAGTATCTGATCGTGGATCTGCACCCGGGCCAGTGGTTGACACAATTACTTGAAACGAATGAGCATTTTGGTGAGGCCGTGGCAAATATGGAGAAGACAAAATCTATCACGCTGGTGCGAAATATCGGTAGTGCCCGGCTATACAGAATATTAAAGAAATAGACACCAAGCAATAATTTTGTTATACTTATAGGAGTGATTGATGCTTGCGTTTGATCCCGGCCATCACCGGGAGAGCAGAACGAAGAAACCGAAAGGGAGTAGACCGTTCCGGGAAAGCCCGTGATAGCATTCAAAAAGAAGCAA
The DNA here is from genome assembly GCA_016218255.1 of Candidatus Gottesmanbacteria bacterium. Classification (GTDB taxonomy): domain Bacteria; phylum Patescibacteriota; class Microgenomatia; order UBA10105; family UBA927; genus JACREN01. The sequence continues at coordinate 56,851 of JACREN010000037.1, forward strand.
AAAAGGTGGTACCACGAACATCCGTTCGTCCTTTATAATAGAAGGAGAGCGGTTTTTTTTTGACGATATGAACACGCTAAGAGTAAATAATTTTCAGCAGAAACTCGATATTCCGAAAGCGGAACATGAAGTATTGGCCTATTGGGATGAAACGAATGCGTTTGAAAAATCTGTAGAGCAAAGGCCCGAGGATAAGCGGTACGTGTTTTATGATGGTCCCCCGTTTGCGACTGGGCTTCCTCATTACGGCCATATCCTTGCATCGACAATAAAAGACGTTATTCCACGATACTGGACCATGAAGGGATATCGAGTCGAGCGGGTATGGGGATGGGATTGCCACGGAGTACCAATAGAAAACATGATTGAGAAAGAGTTGGAGCTGAAAGGCGGAAAAAAAGGTATTGAAGAGCTTGGTATCGACAAATTTAATAGAGCGTGCCGATCGGCTATACTTCGATTTGATAAAGAGTGGGAAAAGATAATCCGCAGAATCGGCCGTTGGGTGGACTTCAAGAATTCGTACAAAACCATGGACAAAGACTATATGGAGTCTGTCTGGTGGGCTTTTAAAACGATGTATGAGAAGGGGTTTGTATATCAGGGAAGAAAAGTAATTCTGTATTGTCCTCGCTGTGCAACGCCCCTCTCCAATTTTGAAATCGCCATGGACAATAGTTATAAGGACGTAGAAGATAACTCCGTTTTTGTAAAGTTCAAAGTCAAGGAAAAACAGAATGAGTATCTGATAGCCTGGACGACGACGCCCTGGACTCTAATCGGTAATGTAGGACTGGCGGTAGACGCAAAAGCAGAATACGTACTGGTCAGAATAGAAAACGCGCATTATTGGATTGCAAAATCACGCAAGGATGCAGTGCTTGGTGATATTGGAGTTGTCGAAAAAACTGTGGTCGGGTCGGCATTGGATGGTATTTCATATGAGCCCCTGTATACATATATGCCCCTTGATGGAAAAAAAGCGCATTATGTGGCCGTGGCCGATTTTGTGTCTCTCGCTGATGGGACGGGCATCGTGCACACGGCAGCAATTTTTGGAGAAGACGATTATCGGTTAGCTGTGGAAAAGGATTTGCCGCGGGTGCCTACGCTAGACGAACAAGGAAAGTTTTTGGATTTTATCACTCCTCTAGCCGGCGTGTATTATAAAAAATCTGAAACCTGGATTATGGGAGATTTAATAAAGCGGGGCTTCATGTATCGCGCAGAAAAAATTATCCATTCATATCCCTTTTGCTATCGTTGCGAGACGCCTCTCTATTATAACGCGGTTCCCGCTTGGTTTATTGATGTCCAAAAAATGAAAAGAGATTTATGCCAACAGAATGAGAATATCCATTGGTATCCGGATCATTTGAAGCATGGTCGATTTGGCAACGGGCTCTCTACTGCGCCGGATTGGAATATTTCGCGGTCGCGTTATTGGGGGACGCCGATGCCGGTATGGCAGAGTGTTGATGGCAAAACAAAACTTATTGGTTCACTCGCTGAACTAAAACAGTGGGCGGTCGATCCGGAAAAGGTTGATACTCTTACTGATATTCACCGGGAGTTTCTTGATGATATAGAGGTGTGGATGGATGACGCAAAAACTATCAAGGGCAGAAGAATTCCTGAAGTTTTTGACTGTTGGGTGGAATCTGGTAGTATGCCCTACGCCTCGATTCATTACCCGTTCGCCAACAGGGATGTGTTTGAAAAAAGCCATCCGGCGCAATTTATTGCAGAATATATCGCACAAACTCGTGCCTGGTTTTATACGTTGCACGTTATGTCCGTTGGACTTTTTGGCAAGTATACGTTTGAAAATGCGGTGACAACCGGTACTATTCTGGCAGAAGATGGGACAAAGATGAGCAAATCGAAGAAAAATTATCCTGATCCCGCTTTACTATTTGAGCAATACGGTGTTGATGCATTGAGGTTCTATCTTATGGGTTCGGTCGTTATGAAAGCAGAGAATTTGAATTTTTCTGAATCTCAGGTTCGGGAAACATATCAAAAATTGATATCCACCGTATGGAATGTCTTTAGTTTTTATAAGCTCTATGCAGGTAATGCTGTACCAGGAGATGATGTGCCTGAGCCGGCGCACGTGTTGGATCGTTGGATCGTCGGTCAGACAGAATCGCTTATTTTAGAAGTTACTACCGCCCTGAATGTATATGACACTGCGTCTGCCTGTAGGGTAATTTTGGATTTTGTTACAGAACTTTCTACGTGGTACCTGCGAAGGAGCCGTGATCGTCTGAAGAATGATGAACTCGCCGTGTCCGTTTTTGGCTGGGTATTGATTCAGTTGGTGAAAGTAATGGCACCCTTGACGCCCTTTATAACCGAGCGCATTTATCAGAATTTAAAGGGTGATATGTCCGTTCATCTGACTACGTGGCCAGGAGCACGATTAAGCTCCGAAGCAAAAAACTCCACGCTGAATGACAATATGCTGCTTGTTCGGCAGATTTGTGAACTTGGTCATGCGGCCAGAAAGGAAAAAGGTATTAAAGTACGGCAGCCGCTCCGTAGCTGTCAGCTGTCTGTTGTCAGCGGTCAGCTTGATGAAGAATTGCTTGCGCTCGTTAGAGAAGAGCTCAACGTTAAGAGTGTCGTTGTGCAAAAGGGCGATGGGGAGCTTGCCGTAACATTGGATACAGATATCACACCTGATCTCGTTGCAGAGGGACAGGCTAGAGAACTCATACGGCAAATTCAAATGCTTCGGCGTGAGAAAGGGTGTAAAATAGATGAGCGCATTAGTGTTCAGCTTCCCAATATATATGAAGGGTTACCTAAAGAACTGGCATCTATTATTCAAAAAGAGACACTGGCTGATGCTTTGACATGGGGAGAGACGCTTTCCATTTTGACTGGTTAACTGCACTATTATTGTTAGGCATCGGTTCGTTTGGACTTTTTATCCTCCTAACCATTGATAGATATCTTTTTTCTCAACAACTTGTGTATTTGGTTGCGGCAAGTATCATATTGGTCGTCGTTTCCAAAATTGACCGGGCGATACTGTGGTGGTTTGCTCCTGTTGGCTATATCATTGCGATACTTCTCGTTTTGTTGCCGTTTTTTGGTCCGAGCATTCGCGGAAGCCATCGCTGGATATTTGTTGGTGGTGTGCAACTGCTTCAGCCTTCGGAAATCATAAAACCGCTTCTTCTTCTTGCATTTGCGAGAACCATGGCGTCATTTTCGCCACGGAATATCCGAAATGTCCCACTGTTGATGATAGTATTTATTATTCCTTTCTTGTTGGTATTCAGGCAACCAGATCTGGGGACATCGTTGGTTTATGGCGGTATGTGGTTAACCATGCTGGTGGCGTCCGGCGTATCCATAATCTTGCTTGGGGCCGCGAGTGGAGGTATGGCGCTGCTGGCACCGATGCTGTGGCAACTCCTGGCCGCATATCAGAAGGCACGCATAACGACATTTTTGAATCCCGCATTGGATCCTCGGGGCGCAGGATATAACGCGGTGCAGGCGGTGATTGCTGTGGGAAGCGGACAATTTTTTGGAAGAGGTTTGGGGCGAGGCACTCAGAGCCATTTACGTTTTTTGCCAGAATTTCATACTGATTTTATCTTTGCGACTCTTGTGGAGGAGCTGGGATTTTTGGGTGGAGTAGCGCTGTTATTGTGTTACGCATTTCTCTTATGGCGCATTATTGCGCCTCTCGTGCGTGGACGTGTACAGGACATATTTCATTTTGCCTATGCTGTAGGACTTTTTGCTATGCTTCTGGTTCAGATATTTATTAATGCTGGGATGAATATGGGTATCATACCGGTTACAGGAATCACACTGCCCTTCGTATCGTATGGAGGCAGTTCACTTCTTTCCATCGCAATATCATTTGGCATTTTGTGGTCGCTTGCGCGTGAAAAGCGAGTTGGTGTGATTGCAATCCATTGATTATCTTGGTACAATAGCATATATGTTTGCCGTTGTTCGAATTGCCGGAAAGCAATATACCGTTCGGCCAGATCAAAAAATTCTGGTGGATTCTTTGGCGGGTGGAGAAGGTGACGCAGTGACGTTTGACGAAGTGCTTCTCTTGGTTGATGAGAAAAAGACTTCGGTAGGCACTCCGACCTTGAAAGATGTTTCGGTGCGGGCTAAAATTATAAAACAGCAAAAAGGAGATAAGGTAGACGTATTGCGATATAAATCTAAGGTTCGACACAGAAGACATATAGGATTCCGGGCACACCTCACTGAGCTTCAGATTCTTGCAATCGGCAAGGCATGAACGACTATTTATTTTTCTTCGGCAGAACCCCAAATCTTTCATGGGTAGAGCTTTTGGTCTTTTTTCCCGGTGCAACCAAGCTTTTTGAGACGGTTGCAGTGGTATCAGAAAAGGAATTTCAGAGTAAAGATCGGTCTCCTGACGAGTGGATCCGTATCTTGGGAGGAGTGACAAAAATTTCACGCGTGGTCACCCGATTACCATATGTAGCAACACCTGCTGACCTGGCTTCTGTGGTATCTGATGCGCGGGTGCCTGGCGCAGGCACATTAACGTTCGGAGTAAGTACGAGCGAAGCAGATGCGCCTATACCCCGACATTTTTTGGAAAAGATGAAACAAATTTTAGCCTCGGATGATCACCGAGTGCGTTTTATCGAATCTCGCCATGGCAATGCTCTCACAAGTGTAGTAATTGCGAAAAATGACATTATTGATATTGTTCTTTTGAAAGTTTCCGATGGGTACTCTATAAGCCGTACCCTAGCAGTGCAAGATTTTGAATCATGGAGCCAGCGTGATTATGGTCGACCGCACGCAGATCCTAAAGCGGGCATGCTTCCGCCCAAGGTAGCGCGGATGGCAGTAAATATAGCCGGTACGCCCGGAGGTGTCCTTCTTGATCCGTTTTGTGGAATGGGAACTGTTTTGGCAGAGGCGCTTTTGCTCGGTTGGTGCGTGAAGGGAAGCGATCAATCGGAAGAGGTGGTTGAGAAAGCGAAACTAAACCTGGAGTGGTTGGAAAAATTGTATCTTCATGGCAAAGTGGCAATCTTTCCGGATATGAAATTGTTTGTCAGTGATGCTACACATGTATCAGAGTACTTAAAACCGGAATCAATTAATGCGATTGTGACCGAGCCATATATGGGCCCGACAATTGGTGAAAATGACAAATTTCGAATGACCAATGATAAATTAAAAAATGTTATAAAGGGGCTGGAAAAACTCTACTTGGGCTGTTTGAAGGATTGGCATCCTATCCTGAAGACTGGAGGAAGGGTTGTCATAGCACTGCCGGAATACAAGATTGAGGACAAAATGTTCTTCGTGAAAAAAGTGATTGACAGGTGTGAAAACCTTGGGTATACTAAGCTCCACGGTCCGGTCGAATATGGTCGACCGCAGGCAATAGTGAGAAGAGAATTTTACGTTTTTGAAAAGACATAATAACTTATGGCACATATTAAAGCTGGAGGAGTTGCAAAAGGAAATAAGGATTCAGTATCGAAGCGCTTAGGCGTGAAGATATATGGTGGTCAACAGGCGATAACAGGAAATATCATCATCCGTCAAAAAGGTACGAAAGTTCATCCTGGAGAAGGCGTAAGCATGGGGAAGGATTTCACTATATTTGCGGTGATGGACGGCGAGGTTGCATTTAGTACGCGTCGCGGTAAACAGTTTGTTTCGGTACTGCCCAAGTAGTAAATTCATGTCTGATACGCAACAGGTGTTACATCTGGATATCGATTTGGGTCAGCCAAATCCACTGCAGCCTCGAGGTTTGATCGCCCCCGACAGTCTTCGAGATTTATCAAATTCCATAAAAGAACATGGAATAATAGAACCGCTTGTTGTGGCGAAAACGCCAGCTGGATACCAGATCATCGCTGGAGAGCGTCGGTGGCGGGCATCTAAGCTTGCTGGTTTGACGACAGTTCCTGTGGTCGTGAAGGAGACGACAGCAAAAGGCATGCTGGAAATGGCAATCGTTGAAAACGTTCAACGCGAAGATCTCAATCCTATTGAGCGGGCGCAGGCGTTTCAGCGGCTTATTGAAGAGTTTGGTTTGCCGCTACTTGAGATAGCCAAGCGAATCGGTAAAAGCGAATCCTACGTATCGAATACCATGCGGCTTTTGGGACTCCCGGATGCTATAAAAGATGGTCTTATATCTGGAGCCATGACGGAGGGGCATGCACGAGCAATCGCAGGATTGGGCGACACGAAGCTCATGGTCGAAGCGTATAAAACGATATTGGCAGAAAGTGCATCGGTGCGAAGAGCGGAAGATTTAGCCAGGCGACTGAAGGCACAATACGATAAAAAGCCGACCCAACGCGTGGAGCGCATACATAGCGATGAGCTAGATGGCATGGCGAAAGATATCGCTCAGGCTGTGAATGGGATGGTTAAAATAACGCAGTCAAAGGTGGAGGCTCGGGTCGTTTTTGTGATCCGGGGTAATTTAGAAACCACAAGTAAACTTCTCAAAACGCTTCGCGATCGAGTCGTCCCTGCCAAAAAGTGAGTTGATATCGTGTGGACCTGAGAGGTATCGAACCTCTGACCTTTCGAATGTGAGTCGAACGCTCTACCACTGAGCTACAGGTCCCGCATAAGTTCTTGACGATAGTAATTATATCACCTACACTGAATTTACCTCTATGGAGATTCTAAAACGGATTATCGCTGGAATATTCGATTTTTTGCAGGGCATTGTGGTCTTTTTGGCGTTACTGGTAATGGTATATTTGTTTGTTATGTCACCACAGGAGATAAATGGGGCTTCTATGGAGCCAAGCTTTTATAACGGTGAATTTATCCTCACAAATAAGATAATTTATAAATTTCGGAATCCCAAGCGTGGAGAAGTCGTGATTTTTAAGTCTCCAAAAAATAAGGAGATAGACTATATAAAGCGGGTGATTGGGTTACCGGGAGATACAGTAAAATTGTACAAAAGTGCTCTTTATGTAAACGGTCAAAAGCTGGAGGAGCCGTATTTGGCCCCCGGAGTATATATATTTGGAGGATCGTATCTGGCGGAAGGGTATGAAGTGACCGTACCTTCAGGCATGTATTTCGTTGTGGGTGATAATAGACCGCATAGTTCAGATTCGCGTGAGTTCGGGCCAGTATCAAAAGAGGATTTTATTGGTCATGCAATTCTTCGTTATTGGCCGTTTCAGAAGGTAGGGTTGGTCGCAACTCCTCATTATACGCTCTAACATCAGAGAGCTTCCCGAAATAGTAGCTGGGAAAGATAAAAGAATATTTTTGCCTCAGCAAGTGATCCTCCGCTGCGAGCCGCTTCAGCCTGACTGCGATATTCCTGAGCGCTTTGAAAGCGTCTGGCTCTGATTCCGATGGATTCTCCACGTCCTGTAGCAGCTGTAAGAATTCTGGTCAGATTTGAATCATAGGAAGCTGTGCTTGCAGAAAATCTGTTTGTTTCCGAAAGGGGGAAGAGCGATGTTTGGGCTCCCAATGCATACTTATAAAGGTAGGCTATCTTTTCTGAGATTTGGAGAGAGGCCTGAATAGTATTTTCTGTGTTTTGGGTTTTGCGATAGATGGATAATTGCGTGATGCTTTGTTCAAGATTTGTTTTTGCTATTGCATGCCGTCCGATAGCGATGGCTGATCTGGCAAGCGCTAACGATCGGCGGGCGGCAGTCAGAGAGTTGTGATTTGTCAGATTAAGAATAAGTTGGTTGATCTCATCGAACTTTTGGGTGGTCGTCGTGGCGACGGACGCCTCAGTCAAAAGGGTGTTTGCGGTAACTGATATGCTATATATCTTTTGTGCACCGGGTGTAATGGTGCCGGTATATTCTTTCCAGGTGTTTGCACTGTCGGTAAATTGCGCGGCAATGAGGGTATACGGTCCGGCTCCGGTACCGGTGAGCTTCACATCGTACGTACCGGTGTCGGGACTTGGTATGAAGACGATGCCATCCGGCCCGTCATGGGTAGTGCCGTTATGCGTTACCTGAAGAGAAACAGGAGAGCGGACGAGAAACAGAAGACCGGGCGTGACGGAAGTCGGGCTACCTGCAACGATGTCTGCATCAGTGTGCGCAATAGCGAGAATATCCAGTATTGCATCAATGCTGTCGCTTGCCGCAATGGTGTTTTTGTGATTTTGGCTGACTGATGTGCCGGTATCGCCGGTCAGTTTTGCGCGAAAAAGAGTGACAAGATTATCTCCTTCGGTTGTCGTTTCTGCAGTTACAGGTTTGCCGTCAGTCCAATTGCCGAGCGCTGTGTCGATCCATGAGGGATCCGAGACAACATACCCGTTGATAGTAGAAAATGTCGTGCCGGTGAGGGCGTCAAGTAGTGGAAACGTTGCACTTGCGCTTGTGTTCAAATCAGATAGCCATGTGTTTGTGAATGACATGGTCGCCGGATCAATGAGCTGGTTGTCTGATTGTCTGCGTAGGTATGCAGCCAGTGGGAGAAGATTCTGTATAACCGGAAGACTGGACCGAATAGTTTCGCGATTCGTTGCGAATGATCGGCGGTTGAGTTGTAAAACCAACCGTTCTCCTAGCCAAAGAAGAGAATTGTCCTGAGGCAGGTCGCCAGCTGACCAGGCGGGATATGCAATTGCTGCACCCTGATTGGGTGTTCCGGCCGTGATAAGGTGCTTTACATCCGACTGGTTTGTGCCGGTTTGTGTCCATGCGCGGGCAACGAGGCCGCCCAGAGAATGGCCGATGAGATTTATTGTCTGACTGGGATTTGCCGGTTTGACGGTATTTGTGATAAACGTATCGAGGCTTGATTGAATCGTGGCGACGGATTTCCGCCAGTCATACGGCCACAAAAATAAGTTTTGATTTTCTGTGTACCCCAGACCTTTTAACGTATCCATAATACCTGTATATTCCGTCACAAACGGAAGCATTTTCCATGGCGTACCGGGATTGACTTGTCCTTCCAAGATAGCTTCTTTATTCCACGATGCCATCATGCCGGGAATAATTACTACCGGAGGAAGAGGAGTGGGGGTGGGAGTAGAGAAAGATATTGAACCATTTGTTGCAAGTCCTATTCGCCATGTGTTTCCAGCATCTCTTCCACCATAATAAAGAAGCGTTGTTCCATTTGTTAATCTAATAGCGCTTGAAGCATACATCCCACCACTGTCAAAAGCGCCTCCCGAAGGGCTTAGCAGAGAGGTTTTGTTTGTCCAGTTGATGCCATCGAAAGATATTGCATGGGCTATTCCTGAAGCATTATTATAGAAAATTTCATAAGTAGTTCCGTCAAATATTACTGTTGGGTCAGCTACATCGGTTCCTTCCCAAGATTCCGTTGGATAAAGTACAGGATTTCCTGAATATTGAGTCCAATTGATTCCGTCTGGCGATGTTGCATATCCAATCTTCCATCGTCCGTCATTTGAGGTATACCACATTTTATATTGTGACCCATTTTTAATTACAAATGGGGCAGTAGCAGTCCCGGCCCCCCATCCAGAGGAGGGTTGAAAGACGCGTGCAATTGGATTATTTGTCCAGATAATTCCATCATTGCTCGTAGCTCTTTGAATTGCAAAATCTGTTGAGCCGCCTCCAATTGATGAGGCATACCACATTTCATATGTGCTTCCATTGAATAATATTGTCGGGTCGTGTGAGTCTCTATTGTCTAGGCTTATTCGACTAATAACTGGATTGTTTGAATTTTTAGTCCAACTAAGGCCATCGCTTGAAGAAGCTAAACCAATCTGAAATCTGCCATTATAGCTTGCGTACCACATTTTAAATTCGTTTCCGTCGTGGACAACTGAAGGTTGCCAGACTCTTGCACCTTCCCAGGTGGTTGAATTTGGCGTTAAAACGGGATTACTAGGAGATTTTATGAAGGAAGATATTGCATTTATTGGAGAGAATGAGCTCGCTAGAAAAACAAGCAGAAGTATAAAAATTATGTGTAAAAAATGATGAAAACTTTTCACATGTCTATTGCAATAGTTTCTTTTTCATATGTGTTTGTCAAGAAGGAATAGTTCATGTTACACTCGCAACAATGAAAGACGCCAATTGTTATCTTTGTAATGATAAGAATAGATGGGTTCTTTTTACAAAGAAAGGATATCGTATTTGCAGATGTTCACGGTGTGGATTTATTTATACAAATCCGGCACCTTCCAATGTACAATTGGAGAAATTTTACAAAAATTTTGATTACAAAAATAAAAATGTGGCAGAATTGACTATTAGAAGCGACGCAGTCCGATCTCTGAAAAAAATTATTCGGTTTGTAGGAAAAGGTAGAAGAAAAATATTAGATATTGGCTGTGGTAGAGGATTTTTTTTGGACGAAGCGCATAAATTGGGCTGGAGTGTTCACGGAATAGATTATTCAAAGAATGTAATTGATTATGCAACTAATAATTTAAATTTGAACGTTAAGCGAGCGGATATGTTTAATTATGATACTGAAGAGTTGTATGATGTCGTTTCTCTAAATCAAGTAATTGAACATGTAACTGAGCCAAACAGATTAGTAAAGATATGTTCTCGTCTGCTCAAGAATGGTGGCCTCTTATATATTGCAACACCGAATTTTGGAAGCATTTCAGCCAAAGTTTCAGGATCAGATTTTGACCATTTAATACCACCGGAGCATTTGAGTTATTTTGATAAAGAATCGTTAACAAAATTACTAAAAGATAATAATTTTAGTATCCAATATACAGGTTCTTGGAGTTACTCAGTGGATTTAGCTGGAATTATTAAGAATTTACTACATCGAAATAAGCATTCTACTAAAATATCCACGAAAAGATCAGTAGATTTGGTTGGATTCAATAGTCAATCTAGAATGAAAAAGATTAAATATTTCTTTTTCGATAAGTTATTTTGCCGAATATTTTATAGAATACTAAATTTTGATAGTTTCGGAATCATGTTAGACGTAGTAGCTGTTAAGAAATAATATGTCTCTTTCGATAGTGATGGTGACGAGGAACGTGGAGGATGTGATTGAGGAGACGCTGAAAAGCGCAGTAGGGTTGTGGGATGAATTGCTGGTGGATGATTCGGGGAGTAGTGATGATACGGTGGATATAGTCAGACAGTTTGGGGGTAGGA
>JACREN010000003.1 GCA_016218255.1 Candidatus Gottesmanbacteria bacterium
CCTCCCGCGCCGTCCGAGTTCCGCAATTTGCCCCGCCACCTGCCCGAATGCTTGGAGGGCAGAACCCCGAAAGAAAAACACCCTTTCCTTTTTCAAAAGAAATTTCACCCCCGCCAAATCAGAAATGCAAGGAGTGTTTTTTCTTTCGGGGTTTCCGCCGAGTCCGCGAGGCGGTGGCGGGGCGATTCGTCGAGCGTACGATTCAGGTCAGAGCCACCACGCGCTCCGCGCGTGCCTCATTCGGGGTTCTGCTGGAAATGAGTCCGAACTTTTTGGTATAATGACCACCAAACGAAACTTGTTCGGAATTAAGATAACAAAAACTTTTTTAGATCGATGAAATTGTTGGAAACTAATACTGCCTCTTTTTTCCGATTTAAATACTGCCTAAGTTGTTCTGGAATTTCTATATCTATGCCAAGGATAGACTTAACTGTATCTAAAAACTTAGCGGGGTGTGCGGTCTCAAGGAAAATACCTTTCGCTCCTGGCATGTCGTGCAAGGCCCCGCGGAGACCAAGGTAGCCAACCGCGCCGTGCGGATCCATTACATATCCGTATTTGTTATAAACATCTCGAATCGCTTCGCGCGTCTCATCGTCAGTAAATCGCATCCCAATGATATCTCCACGCATACGCTCCACGTCGTGATCATAAAGCTCAAGCATCCGTGAGAAGTTACTGGGACTTCCGACATCCATCGCGTTCGAGATGGTCGGCTGTGAAGGCCGTGTCTCAAAAACTCCGCTGTTCAAATATTTGGGAACTATGTCGTTCACGTTTGTCGCCGCCACAAAGTGATCCACGGGCAAGCCCATATGTTTGGCAAAAAGGCCAGCTGAAAGATTACCAAAGTTCCCGCTTGGCACAGAGATGACAACCTTATCACTTATCCGTGGGAGCTCCGTATAAGCCCAAAAATAGTAAAAAGCCTGCGGGATCAAGCGGGCGATATTTATCGAATTGGCCGAAGTTAATTCTCGCGCCTGACGAATTTCTTCATCCTGAAATGCCTCCTTAACCATGCGCTGACAATCATCGAAAGAACCCTCCACCTCAAGCGCCGTAATATTCCCGCCCATCGTAGTAAGCTGTTTTTCCTGCAGATCACTTACGCGTTTTGACGGATACAATATGACGACGCGTATCCCCGGTACGTTAAGAAAGCCACTCGCAACAGCGCTCCCAGTATCACCCGATGTGGCCACAAGAACAGTCATCTCTTTTCCCACGGTCGGTTGTAACGCCGCAAGCAGTCTCGCCATAAAGCGCGCGCCAACATCCTTAAAGGCCATAGTGGGACCATGAAAAAGTTCAAGGGGAAAAATATCGTCCGAAATTTGTACCAGAGGAATCTGGAAATTAAGTGTATCAGCCACAATGGTCCGCAATGTTTCCCCGGGCACATCGTCCCCTATGAAGGCCGACGCCACTGTATGAGCAATCTCATGTAGGGATTTCTCATGAATTGTTTGGAAAAATGAGGTTGGCAACTTGGGGATTGTCTCCGGCATATATAAGCCACCGTCTGGAGCGAGCCCTCGCGTAACCGCATCTTTAAGCGAGACCGCTTTCGTTTTATCGTTAGTGCTGTAATAACGCATTTTATATCAAATATTTTTTAACGGTTTCAAGAAAAGTTGTCCCACTTGAGGGGAGGATTTTTACTTAATATATTGTTGTTTGACTAAAAGCTCGGCAAGAAGAATCGCTCCACCAGCGGCGCCACGAGCAGTATTGTGCGAAAGGGCCACAAACTTCCAGTGGAAAAGCGGATCTTCTCGGAGACGGCCAACACTAATCGTCATCCCATTATTTATGTCCCGATCGAGTTTCGTCTGCGGGCGATTATCCTCTTCAAAATAATGGAGAAAATCTTTAGGAGCCGAGGGTAATGTCATTTTCATAAGCGGATTAGGGAACTTTTTCCACGCAAGGAGGATCTCCTCTCGCGTTGGCCTTTTCTTAAACTTTACAGCCACACTAGCCATGTGGCCGTTTGTAACCGGAACGCGAATACAAGTTGCCGAAATAGTTGGCTTCTTCGCAATTTTAAGTTCGCCTCCGACTAAGGCACCCCAGACCTTGAGCGGTTCTTCTTCTGATTTTTTTTCTTCACCGCCGATAAAAGGGATTACATTATCCATCATCTCCGGCCATGTTTTGAAAGTTTTGCCCGCGCCGGAAATCGCCTGATAAGTAGACACGCTAATCGTTTCAAGGCCAAAATCTTTAAGCGCGTGAAGTAGGGGCACATAGCATTGAATAGAACAATTAGGCTTTACAGCGACAAACCCCTTCTTCCAGCCATGATGTTTACGTTGCAGATCAATCAGGGCGCTATGTTCCGGATTTACTTCCGGTATAATCATAGGCACATCGCCTGTCCACCGATGCGCCGAGTTATTTGAAATGACAGGGACATCGAGCGCCGCATAAGCATCCTCGATACGCTTAATCTCCTCCTTTTCCATGTCGAGGGCCGAAAAGACAAAGTCTACCTGCCCGGCAATTTCTTTCATGTCCTTCTCAACAGCTAAAATTTTAAGTTTTTTGATTTCTTTAGGAATTAGCGTATCCATCGCCCATCGTCCGATTACTGCTACATCGTATTTCTTTCCCGCCGACTGCGGTGAGGCGGCAAGAGCGACAACTTCAAACCACAAATGATTTTCAAGTAGTTGTAAAAATTTCTGTCCGACCATTCCCGTAGCTCCCAAGACCCCTACGCGTAGTTTTTTCATGCCAAATATTTTGTAAGTTTAATTATATCGGCCAAGACACCGGCGGCAGTAACATCGCGACCGGCGCCCGGACCCTGAATTACAAGCGGTGTTTTATCGTATAGCGCTGAAGTTAAAATAAACATATTGTCGGTTCCATGGAGACGCGCGAGCGGATGACTTTCTGGAACCTCCGCGAGCTTCACGGAAAACGCGCCGGCTTCATACTTCGCAACGTAACGAAGAAGGAGGTTTTTCCCTGCGGCCTCTTTATATCTGATCCTAAACTCATCGTCGTGTTTCGAGAGACACATGAAAAGATCGTCTCCAGGAACCGTAAGACAATCCTCCGGGACCAAACTCTCAACCGATATTTGGGAAAGCTCTATGGAAAGGCCAATCTCGCGCGCGAGAATAAGCAATTTGCGAGCAACATCGACACCAGAAAGATCATCGCGCGGATCAGGTTCGGTTATTCCCTCACTCTTCGCGCGCTGTACAAGCTCGCTCCACGGCACACTCCCGTCATAAGTATTTAAGAGGTAACTTAACGTGCCCGATAAAACAGCCTCTATTGTTTTTATTCTGTCGCCACTATCAAGCAATCGCCGAACGGAGGAAATTATCGGGAGACCACCTCCAACATTGGTCTCATAAAGAAAATCTCTTTGAAGACTCGCCCCTTCGGCTCGCAGTTCCAGATATCCTGCCATGGTTCCGATATTGCCCTTTTTATTCGCTGAAACTACATGCGCGCCAGTACGCATAAATTGGATGTATCTTGTTGCGACCTCTTCTTCGGCCGTACAATCCACCACAACCGTATTGTTATATCTACGACTTTCAAGCTCCCGAACAAGTTCATTTATATCCGAAGTGGTTGTTGCTTTCTCTAATTCCTCGCGCCAAGACGAAAGATCAATCCCATCCCAATTGATAACCACGTTTTTACTGTTAGCAACAGCACAGACAAAAATCCGAACCCCATGCGACAATAACTTATCGTGCGCCACGCGGATGCGCTCGAGAAGGGCGCCACCAACGCCACCGGAACCTAAAACAACGAGACGTACCACTTTTTCTTTTTTGTAAAAACTGTCATGGACAGAGCGTAACGCCTGGATTTTCTGCCCGGCATCGATAACTACAGAAATGTTTCGTTCACTGCCACCTTGAGCGATGGCGTCGATATTCATACCGGTAGCCCCTAGCGTCTGAAAGAGTTTTCCCGCGACTCCGGGTCTGCCCTTCATCCCGTCACCAACTACGGCGATTATCGCTTGATTCTCGCGCACGATGAAAGATACCTGCTTCATCTCAAGTTCTGACTTAAACTCTTCATTCAGCCCTTGAAGCGCTTTAGCCACATCAATTCTCCTTACGCCCAAACAAATCGTATATTCGGAAGAACCTTGGGTCATTAAGATTACGTTAACCTGCTTTTTCGCAAACGCCTGAAGAACTCTCCTTGCCGAACCGGCCATACCAATCATGAAGGCGCCCTCGACGGTTATGAGAGCGCAATCGTCAATAGCCGCGATCCCTTTGACGGTTAATCCGGAATCAGTAGTATCTTTCGAGATAAGTGTCCCCGGAGCTTCGGGGTTAAATGTGTTTTTGATAAGAAGCGGGATGTTTTTTATAACCGCCGGCTGAACTGTCTGCGGGTGGATTACTTTGGCTCCGAAATACGACATCTCCATCGCCTCTTCATAGCTGATTTTAGGCAGAACAAAAGCGTCGGGGACAACACGCGGATCCGCGGTCATAACACCATCGACATCAGTCCAAATTTCAATAAGCGAAACATCGAGCGCCGCGCCAATGATCGACGCGGTATAATCGGAGCCACTTCTGCCCAGTGTTGTGGTCGAACCGGAAGACGTCCTGGCGATAAACCCCGTAATAATAGGCACATCCTTTTTAGAGGCAAAAAATGCCTTGATACGTTTATTCGTCTCCATGAAATCAACCCTGGCGTTGCCATAATTATTATCAGTGCGGATAAGCTCTCTCGCGTCTACAAATTCAAAGGGTAAATCGAGAGACTTCCCATAAAGAGAGATAACGGAGCACGAAAAAATTTCCCCGAAACCTACCACGGCATCTTGCGCTTTTAATGAACTGTCCTTTAGCAGCGCAACCTCGCTTAACAAGGATGACAGCTTTTCGAGTTGTCGGGAGAGTAAAGACATCTTACTCTCCGTCGAATCTCCCAAAAGTTGTTTTACAAACTCGAAATGTTTATCGCTTATCTCGTTAAATGTTGTCTGCCAATTTTCGCCCCTACTCGCGAACCCAAAGGCCTTAAGTAAACTGTCAGTTACTCCCTGAAAAGCAGAGATCACTACCGCGATATGGTTATTCCTTGCGGCATCCGCGATTAATCCAACTACGGTTTTTATACGCTCCGGATTACCAACCGATGACCCGCCGAATTTAATAACTTTCATCGTGCCAGTTTATCATGGATTTTTTTCTTTTCAAATTCGAGAGTATAATGAGACTATTGGAAAATACTAAAATTAAAAATTTCATTCTCTCCGCCTTAACTCTCGCAGTAGCCGTTGTTTTTGTCTCATACTTAAGTTTTTTGAGACAAAACATGGTACCTTCTAAAACGGAACGTCTGCCAATATTTCAACAAGAGGATAAATTGGGAACTTCACGACCATGGAATACAAGCTCCTTAACATGGGCCATTGCAACATCTTCCGCGGAATGGGAACCGAGGGATTCGGCCGTTAGCTTTGTTTTTCAAGATAAAATTTGGACAATGGGAGGACTCAACGGGAACAAAAACGTAGAAAGCAATCACTATATTAAATACTGGGAGGCGCCACATTTCAACGATATATGGACATCAGAAGATGGCATAAAGTGGAATATGG
Source organism: Candidatus Gottesmanbacteria bacterium (assembly GCA_016218255.1). GTDB lineage: Bacteria > Patescibacteriota > Microgenomatia > UBA10105 > UBA927 > JACREN01. The sequence continues at coordinate 5,615 of JACREN010000003.1, forward strand.
CAAAAGAGCACGCGGAGTGGCCGGAAAGAAGATCCATGTCGGTTGTTTACTTCCAAAACAAACTTTGGATGTTCGGCGGCTGGAGTCCAACTTCCGGCTATAGTAGCAACATCTGGCAATCAAGCGATGGAGTAACCTGGACTAAAGTTGTAGAAAGCGCCCCATGGCCACCGCGGGAAGGTCAAACGGCGGAGGTATTCCAAAACAAAATTTGGATGGTAGGCGGAGTGAATTATGATAACCGAGAGACTAAAAATGATATATGGTGGTCAGATGATGGAATAAAATGGCAAGAGGTTAAATCGAAGGCACCGTGGAGCCCTCGCTGGGATCACGCTCTTGCGGTTTTTAAGGGAAAACTTTTTCTTAGCGGTGGCATGAACTTGAACGGAGAAACATTTAAAGATGTTTGGTCTTCAGGTGATGGCTTAAATTGGGAATTAGTTAATCCGGCTCCGCCGTGGAGAGAAAGACAGGGACACTCTCTGGTGGTACTAAACGACAAATTATGGACAATCGGATCGCTTCCCGATATGAGTAAGAGAGAAATAAATGATGTCTGGTACACTGACGACGGGCTTACTTGGCAAAAAACCGAAACGGATCCGCGGTGGATTGGTCGCGAAGATCATTCAGTTTTGGTTTTTAAAGATAGAATTTTCGTTTTCGGCGGAATGGATTCAAATTGGCGATGGAAAAATGATGTTTGGATTTCATCGCCTGCAAACACCGATAGTGACAAAAATGATAGTAGCCTCTCTCTTCCTATGGGTTCATTTATTTCCGTTCTGGTAACACAAGACGGGGAAGAAAAAGTTTTGGCTCAACAGGACACAGACAAAAAACTTCCTATTGCCAGTATCACGAAACTCATGACAGCGCTAGTTGCCTCCGGAGAGTATCGACCCGACGAAGTAGTTACCGTTTCGTCGAACTCCCTTCGTGTTAAAGGAGTCTCCGGAGTATATCGTCCTGGCGACGAACTTTTCTTTTCTGATGCGTTACGCGCCATGTTAGTCGCTTCGCACAATGAGCTCGCAGAGGCGATGTCAGAAAGGGCCGGTACCTCAAGTTTCGTCAAACAGATGAATGAAAAAAAATCCGCGGTGAGAATGATAAACACTGAATTCGTAAATCCCATCGGGACGGATTCTGACATAAAATCTGATCCGATAAATCTCTCTACGGCCTATGATATATACAAACTGGCAAGATACATCGAAGAGAGTCGCCCCGATATTTTTTTTATAACCAACACGGAAGAATTTAATCTATCTGATGCTAACGGCAACCCACTCGGTATAATAAAAAACACCAACAAACTTCTTGGAAGAGACGACCTGCCGTTTAAAATCATCGGCGGGAAAACCGGCGAGACACCTCGCGCTAAAAAAAACCTAGTTATTGTCGCGAACGCGCCATGCGAAGGAAAAATTTATAGCGTAATCTTGGGCTCGGAAGATAACTTTGGAGACATGGAAAAACTGCTTAGATACTCAAAGAGCTCCCACGACTGGAACTGTTTACCCAGGTAGAACTTCTTCTTCAAATCTGAAATGGTGGTGGACCTGGGGAGAATCGGACTCCCGTTTCAGCAATGCGAATGCTGCGTCGTACCACTAGACCACAGGCCCTATTTAACTTTCGGGGTACTGGGAGTCGTTCTCTACGAGAACAGTACCCCAATTGGATATTTCATTTCGCTCCTCTCATAAAATATCTCAATCGGGCTTCGATTCCCAGACGAAAATGAAATCGTTCATTCTCTTACCCCCCCTTGTCTCGCTTCACTCAAGTCGGGGTACTGGGAGTCGAACCCAGCGTCTTATGCACCCCATGCATACATGTTACCGCTACACCATACCCCGGCAAAATATTATAATAAACCACTATTAACCAAATTAAAAGGCCTACCAGGGAGGTAGGCAACGCTTTAGTTAACAACTCTCATCTTTCTCTTTTGGAAGAGAGACCTCTGGATAAAGCCACTCCCTCGAGCCAACCGATCGTGCCGAGCCTCTGGACTAACCTCTTCTGACGGGACTTTTTGTGGTGAATATGAAGGCGCGTCTTCAGATGCGATCTGACCCACTTGAATCATAGAGTTTATCACGTAGTACCTACGCAAACAATACCAAACCACGAGTTTTTGTGCAATACTATGGGTGTCCATAACCCGGACACATTATGACTAAAACATTTAATCTTGAAACGTACACGAACTTCCTCAGTGCCAATGGTAATCGATATTCCAGTGTCGAAGCGTCAAAAGCGTTGAACATGGTACCACGCGCACCCGCGCATGATTCGATTTCTCGCTGGCTTCTGGAGCAAACATTCGAACCGAACGATCTCTGGCAACAGGTGCAAG
>JACREN010000040.1 GCA_016218255.1 Candidatus Gottesmanbacteria bacterium
CGGCACAGGGTGGCCCAGCTTTTGGGATATGGCAGATAATAAAGGAGTCAAAACTATTGAAGATACTTCATCGGGAATGAAACGGATGGAAGTGTTGTGCAGCACGTGCAGCGCTCACTTGGGGCATGTTTTTAACGACGGCCCCAAACCCACGGGCCTCCGCTACTGCATCAATTCCCTGGCTCTGGAATTTAGAGCGAAGTGATATTTTGGTGTTTACACAGAAAATTTTGTCTTCAAAATTATTCTGTGGGTGACCATGGAGTCGGACCATGCGCCTCTTTCTTACCGTGCTCGACTGCCACGGGCTGCGATCTATGTAAAGTGGGCTGCCTAGGAATTGAACCTAGTGCCTCTTTCTTATCAGGAAAGCGTTCTACCAATGAACTAGCAGCCCTGCATTCGTGGCAGGCGCGGTCAGGAAAGCGTTCTACCGCTGAACTAGTCACCCGAAAAAATTCTTTGAATTTTTCAGGGTAAACCCCTACGATGTGATATTATACCGTTTTTTTCACGCTGAGTGAAGTTTTTTCAAAACATCTCGAAGCATAACTAAAATCACACCCCACAAAATAATCCCTACTATAAGAACTGTTTGATCGCGGAGTACTGCGGTGGCTGGTGAAATAGATACCACATCGCCCGCAAATGTGATGGCCACATACGCCGTCGCAATTCCCATAAACCACTGCCACCCGCATGGCCGGGCAATACAGAGCCACGGCACGAGCCAACTCACCCACTGGGCACCGAACGTCACGGTAATGCTAAAAAGAAACAACATACTGACGAGTACACTTTGGATAATATCTGCTGAGGGAATAAACATGGCAAATCCCGCAAATGAAAGAAGCGAAATTCTCCGGATCAGTTGTATCCACGATGCGTCAAGTGACGGCAATAACCAAGGAATAAGAAATCCGAATCCCCACACGCCCCACACGCCGCGGTAATCTTTGACGGCATACAATATCTTTCCAAGCGGCACATGAAAATACCAGCTATGGAAAAGTGTTGCCGCCAATGGAAGCAAAGGAACAAGAATCAAAAACTTTTTTTTGTGTAATTGCTTCATAATGGGTACGGCAAATAAAAAAGGCCATGTCTTTACAAAAATCCCAAAGGATAATGCCACCATAGACCATGAAGACTTTTTTTGTGTAATTAAATATGCTGACAAAAGGAGAAAAAATGATGGGATCGCATCAAACTGTCCGTGAATAATTCCGGTAATCATCGGTATCGGGTTCACCGCATAGAAAAGTGCGCTAACTTTATTATTACTCAATCGATACACCAGCCACACAATGCCGATATCAAACAGAATAAAGGCGGATTTCAAAAAAATATACGGATCAATCCATGGTTTCGCCCCTACGGCCACCGCGCCGAGATACGAAATAAACGGGAAATAATTGGATGTGTAGCTCGTTTTTGCGCGTAACACTTCGTCACCAACAATAAGAAGGGAATGCAAATCGGAACTTCGGCTCTGAGGAAATAAAAAAAGTATTGCCAAACGGAACAGAAGTGCAATAAGCAGAATGTGATACATACTATGGTTTGAGGCGCGGAAGGGAATCGAACCCTTGCATAGAAGTTTTGCAGACTCCCGCGTTACCACTTCGCCACCGCGCCGCCTCGTTGAGTCAATTCTAACAGATACAAGAACTCCCCTCAATTGAGGGGAGTTTTGACAATCTAATGGCGATAGGAAATATTTGTTGAAAGTAAACTATCAAAGACCCATCCAGTACACCCGGATGTTCTTGATCGAAGATAGTTTTTAATATAGAAAGGAGGTGATCCATCCCCAGCTTCGGCTAGGGATACCTTGTTACGACTTAGTCCCCATCGCTGGATTCGGCTTAGCTCCCCCCGAATCGGGGGGCTCTTCGGCCGCCTCCAACTTTGTTGGCTTGACGGGCGGTGTGTACAAGACCCGAGAACGTATTCACCGCAGCCTGCTGATCTGCGATTACTACCGATTCCGACTTCATGGGGTCGGGTTGCAGACCCCAATCTGAA
>JACREN010000039.1 GCA_016218255.1 Candidatus Gottesmanbacteria bacterium
GAACGTATTTTGTATGGGGAATAGTTTGTTGGGCAGGCAAGCTATTTCCCATACAGGGTACGTTTTTTGTTTTATACGGGGCTGTCAACTTCCCATACAGGTATTTGAAAGTTTTCAGTGCTGTCAACTTCCCACTGAGTGAATAAACGATGCGCGATTTTTTTGTGGTATCATGCTCCCGTGAAGAAAAAAATTATTGTGGGCCTGGATTTTGACGGCGTGGTAGCATACAGTCCACTGCGTCTTCTACGGTTGCCGGTGGCAGTCATTAAGCGTAATGTGTTGGGCATACGGGAAACGCATTTCTGGATTCCCAAGTCTTCGTTGGAAAAACGATTGTGGTCTCTTGCGTTTTCGACGAGCGTTTTTCCGGCTCGTGGGACAGAATTATTGGCCCAATTAGTTGATGACGGGACCGTTGAGGCGCATTTGGTGACGGCGCGTTTTTCCTTTATGCAGGATGAGCTGGACCGTTGGCTTGACCGGCAGGGGATGCGGCAGGTCTTTACCAGTATTACGGTGAACAAAAAAAATGAACAGCCACACCGGTTCAAAGAGCGTATCATCAAGGCAAATCGTTTCGATTACTTTGTTGAAGATAATTTGGATATTGTGCAATACTTGGCCAGTCGTACCAAAACAAACATCTTTTGGATTTATAATCTTCTAGATCATTTCATACCGTACCCCAATAAGTTTCCGTATTTAAAAAAAGCACTGCAGGAGCTCGCGGGATGAAAGTGTTATTTATCCTCACATATTATTCGCCCCACTGGACGGGATTGACTCGCTATGCAATTCAATTGGCCGAAGGATTAACTCCTTCGCATGATATTACAGTTGTTACTACCAAACACAATGCATCGCTTCTTCGGGAAGAGAATATATGCGGAGTACGGGTGATTCGCAGTCCTGTCATCGGGAGGCTTTCTCGATCGCAATTTTCTTTGGTATTATTTTGGGACATCATAATGCAGCTTGTGCGTACAGATCGCGTTATCGTTTTTTTGCCGTTCGTTGAAGTAATGTTTGTAGCATTTTTTGCAAAGCTTTTTGGCAAAAAATTCTTTCTTGTCCACAATGGAGACTTAGTGTTGCCAAAGGGATACATAAATAGAATCATTGAGCGGTGTTATTGGTTCATGACCGACGCAGCTTTGACCCTTTGTCACCGCGTTATTCTCTATACAGAAGACTATGCGAGACATTCCTCATTGCTATTACGGCATAAAACAAAGTGGGCGGTTGTTTTGCCGCCGTTTACTGTCGCGCCGACAGCCCGTCGTCAGTGTCAACCTGCGGCCCGCTCGATGAGAAGCGGAGTACGATTCGTTGTGGGATTTGCAGGGAGGTTTGTAGAAGAAAAGGGCTTTGACGTATTGCTTGCCGCTATCCCTTTGGTGCGAAAGAAGGTTTCTGATGTGCGCTTTGTGTTTGCCGGAGAAACTCATATGGGATATGAATCCTTTTTTGAGCGCCATGAGATGTCCGTGAAACAAGAAGATATCATGCTGATGGGGAGAATCGATTGGCGAGATATGGGATGTTTTTATGGCGCGCTTGATGTGTTTGTCGTGTCTTCCCGGAGCGATTGCTTTCCCAGTACGCAAATAGAAGCGATGCTAAGTGGTGTACCTGTGGTGGTGACTGACATTCCGGGTGCGCGCGTTCCGGTTGAAAGAATCGGTATGGGGGTGATCGTGCCGTCTGAAAACGCTGAGGCTCTGGCAAAGGGGATTATTAAAGTTTTGTTGCACCGCAATCGATATGCACGGAAGCATAAGAAAGCTGTTGCGCTTTTTTCCGAAAAACGATCGATTGCGGAGATTCAAAAAATAGTGGGGGATGCCGCATGACGAAGGACCAGAAAATAACCGAGGTTTTGTTGCGCGAGTTAGATCCTGCCTTTGCCCGACGCGCGCGATTTATCTTGAAACATCTTGCGCCAGGGAAAAACGCAAAAATTCTGGATATCGGATGCGGGCGTGGTTTTTATGAACGGGCTATCGCATGCGTGTATCCCTCGGCACAGGTGACGGGGATTGATACGAATGTGAAGTACCTTCGAGTGGCCAGAAGCGGCATGTATGGGAAGTCAAAAATTTCTTTTCTTCGTGCTTCTGGTCTCCAACTGCCCTTTGCAAACAGTTTGTTTGACCGTATCATTTGTTCGGAAGTCCTCGAACATGTTGTCGACGACGACAAGTTGGTAAAAGAAATGTTTCGCGTGCTCAAGCCTGGCGGATTGGTCCTCATAAGCGTGCCACATACACACTATCCTTTCCTTTGGGATCCATTAAATTGGATATTGCGCTATGTATGGAATACGCATGTGCCGAGTCATATATGGTGGCTTGCTGGGATTTGGGCGGATCACGTGCGTTTATATACTATGGAGTCGTTACGGCAATTACTGATCAGTAAGAAATTTCGTGTGATATATGCCTGGTATGCCACGCATCGCACAGTCCCATTTTCTCATTTTCTTCTGTATGGGATAGGAAAAAACTTGGTCGAGCACGGTATCGTAACGAGCGGAAATCGGTTTGACCAAGGTAAAAATTCACCAACGTGGTTTTTCCATTTGGCTCATGCCTTGATGTACTGCCGGGATAGAGACAATGACCATCGCCTTCATGATGCTTCTGCTTCTGTAAATTTGATTTTAGTGGTGAAACGCTAGGGTAAATTTTTTTTGAATATGACGACTTTAGGGTGGTCGTATGCGGTATAGGATTCTTCTGCATATTCATCGATAATACTAATTCCTTGATTTGTGCACTCCTCAACAGATTTTGCCACTATGCCATAGGAATTTCCCGGAATGGGTATACAGAGCGAGAGAAAAGGGTTTGGCAGTGTGGGCCGGGAGGTAAATTGGGCGATTTTGGTAAATCCAAGGGAACCATTGAACAATGATTGGTAGTATTGACCGGTGAGGGGATAGCGGTTCGGGAGATTCGTGATAGATCCATAGAGTCGATTACTGGAAAGAATAAGATAGTCGGTTTTTTCCAGAATGGCGTTGATTTTTTGCCATTTTGCAGGCGTGTCTTGATCATAGAGCGGCAGGGAGAGCAACGTATATTGGCCGCACTGTATATTGGGCAAGCCTGCCTTCGCCAAGGCTTCGGCGGGCAAGCATAATGGCAGCGGGTCGTCCCAGTATTCCCAGGCTATGGTGCTGCCTTTGGGGATATTGGCGTAAATCCATTCAGAAGCTGTGATGCGGGTATGAGGACGGGTGTAGATGATGATGAAGGAAAGAGGCCAGAGGGACAATACTACCAATAAACAAATACTACCAATATTACCAATATTACGTATAAAACGGGAAACAAAGAGGCCGGAGGCCACGGCAAGCATAGGGTAGAGAGGGTAGAAATATCGGAGCGGCTTGGCGAATTGAATACTTTGGTAGCCAAAAAGAAGAAAAATCCAAAAAAGCATCAACGTCATGGAGGCCGTCTGCTTGCGTGACACCTGATACAGTATGGCGATGATTGCGAGTATTCCTATCGGGAATCCGACTCCTGAAACCATGATGTCCCTGAGAGGATCTAGTATGGGGGTGCTGCTGATCCACTGGAGTGCCGGCGGAAACGTAGTTTGGGGGCCGTCAAAGTCTTTTAGCTGTTTCCAGTTGGCAAGCACCGCAGGGTTAATGGTCGGATTGATTAGATTGCCGTCAGCAAACAGGTACGGATCGGCCAGGCGGACCGTGGCGTAGGCACTGGCAAGAAACGTTATAACCGATACGATGAGGAACGTCAGCGATCGTTTTTTCCAAAACCAATACAACAGTGCTGCTCCAATGACCGGCAACAATAGTAGAGCGGAAATTTTGGATGCGATGGCCAAGCCAAAGGAGAAGCCGAGGAAGAGAATACTGAATACCGAATTATGAATAGTGAGAAGAGTAAAAAAAGAAAGCGTGAGGAAGAAGGTGAGATGCGGGTCGACGGTGAAGAAGTGGGAAAGCTGGATAGGGAGGAGCATGATAGCATAGAAGAATATGGCAACAAACGGAGAACGGTTCATGATTCTTGGTTCATCGTTCATCGAAAAGCGTTTGGCAATGAAGAAAACAAGAATGAGCGTACCGAGATCAAAGAGTCCGGAGAGTACGCGGCCGACCAACGTTAGGTTGTTATAATCGCCTTTACTCAGTCCTTCAGCGACCGCTTTTACGAGAAACAGCGGGAACGTGCCGTAAACGTAAAATGAAAACCCTGCGTTGTGGGGATTGAGCGGCGAGGTTTGGGTGTCCAAGTATTCGGTAATGGTTTTGGGCCAGGACGTGCCGTTAGCCACCATAGTCAGAAACCGTTCGTCCGGATGAAGGTGCTGGTTTGCGTCCCAGTTGATGCCGGTAAAGCGGAAGGCGGCAGCCAAAAGAAAAACAACCAGAAATAATGACAGTTTTTTTATCGGCATAGCGTTGTTACGTTATACACGGACAATCCGGTGGAGGGATTCCGGTACACGGCAGGCAAGGATTGCCAGAGTTGCGTATTAGGCTTAAGAAACGATTCAGGGTTTTTGGAAAGTTCGAGATAGGAGATGTGGTGTTTTTTGAAGAGAACACATGCTTCTTCGCGTGTTTGTATTTGATAGAGGGTGATGGTTTCGCGTTCACGCGTTATTTGGTCGTAACCGTAGGACCAGGTAAAGTAGCTGTAGCCATTGAAAATGGGCCGGCCGGCGAGAGATGCGGGGTGATAAAACCAGGTGCTGTTGGCCACTATACTGCCAGCGGGTATGGTGCTGAAAAATCGGATATCGGGGTCGCCGGCAAGGTCTACCAGACGGATTTTGGTGTCATTAAAGATTGGGAAAAGGTCGATGATGCCTGAAAAAATGAGAAAAAAAATGATAACAAGCGCTGAGGTCGCTCGTCCAAAATCAAGAGTTCTTCGATCCCTCTCTCTCATAAAGCTTCGGGTTCGGGCCCCAACGACTGCAAACTCGATTTTTTCCGATCTCTCCGCGCTTGAATCATTATTAATTTTGGAGAATTTCCAGTCCAGAAATTTTGTTACTGCATACGCGGAAAACATAGCGCCGATGATCATAAAAAAGTTAAAAAATTTATGATTATTGATCATGTCCGGGGAAAAACGGAAGAGGTTGGGGAGGATAAAAAGGATGAGAAGAGGAACGAGAAATAGTTTTGTGATGCGGCGGGGGGCGAGCAGAAATCCAATTGGAATAAAAAGAGAGTGGAGTCCCAGATTGAGAAACCAGAATATGAGAAACGACTGAATAGTGAGCGGTTCGGGCGTGAGGTAACCGGGTTGCCAGGCGATACCTGACGGCAGGGTGGTTAGGCGAGTCAATAAAATAATAAAGGGGATGGTTGTAATTCCGGCAGCGAAAAGTGTTTTGCGCATATCCGGTTTGGCACAAAAAAACCAGATCAAAAACAGTATCGTAATTCCGGCAGCGGCCTGATTTGTAAAAAGAAGGAGTCCCAAAATGATGCCCGGAAGCACGCCACGTTTTTTTCGTAATATGAGGAAAATGACAAACAGAGAAAGAGCAAACGATAGCCCTAAATGCCTTTGATTGGTGTAAAGATTGAGAGTCCAGAATGCGCTGATATTTCCTCCGTCCCACGGGCCGAAAGAGGGAAATTTTGCGTTGGTCATGATATCCATAGGAGTCGAGAAGGATAGCGGATGGGTTTTGAAAAAATTAAGAAAAGAGAGCGATCCGTTGAAAAGAAAAAAGAGTACGGAAAGAGCGGCGACGCGTGTATCGGTGAACAATTCTTTTGCCAGCTTCCAGGTTATGACGATGAGAAAAAAGAATCCCAGGGCGTTTGGGATGTTGAAGGCCCAGTCGATGCGGAGGCCGGCTTTTTCCAAAAGTCCAACCAGGGTATAAAAAAGAAAGTGGTAGCGAATCGGAACACCTGGATAGAGCGGGTGCTGGAGCGGTTCACCCCTCAGGAGGCGGTGCCAGTTATCACCCATGGAAAACGAACGGATGAGCGGGATATGGCTGCCGAAATCGCTCCAGGCCTTAGTGGCGATAAACATCGAATTTGTTTTAGCATCGTAGGAGAAGGTGTGAACCATGAGCCAAAAAGAGAAAAGCAAGGCAAGGAGCGCAAGCAAGACCGGCAAGAGCGAAGAATGTAATTTTTGAAACCGTGTTTGCATTATGACATTGCGGCTGCTGCCCGCTGTCCTAATTCTACCGCATAATTGGTCCCGCGGTCCCAGGGGTAAATGCTATCGAGGTTGGCTAGGTATAGGCCGGGGATGCCGGTATCGAGTTTCGGCGCGCGCCTGGAGTAGTGGAGCTCGTGGACGGGCTGGGCGTAATGACCAATGAACAAATCCGACCAATTTAACCAATCCGACCAATGAAAAGACGGATTCAGTTTTTTGATATATGGGAGAAAAATTTTAAGAAGTTGTTTTTTATTCATGGAGAGGTATGGGTGGCCGGTCGGTAGGTAGTTGGCAAAATATGTAATATGGCGGTTGCCATAGTGACTTTTGTCAATCATATTGGTGTGGGCTACGACGGCTAAAAACGGGAATGACCGATCCATGATATTGAGCCAGTAGGTGTCTTTTAAAATGGGTTCTTCGGTTTCGAGTATTAATGTTTGCGCGTGGAGGTGGGGGATGTTTGGGGACAGCTGACAGCCAGAAATGAGTTTTTCGGCTATGGGAGTGGGCGTGGTGAGAAGGACTTTGTCAAATTTTGAATTGTGAATTGTGTTTTTTTCTTCTCTTGATTCAGTATTCATGATTCCTGATTCAGATGAAATAGATGATATAGCGGTGTTTACATATATCTTTCCCCGATTTTTTTTGATTGCTTGTTCCAGCGCTGCGACGATTGTCCGGAAACCTCCCTCAATATAGTAGAGTTTGGGTGTGCGCTTTTGGATTCGGGCCCAAAACCATGATGCAGCTACAGACCGTGCATACGTGCCGAATTTGGCTGTAAGGAGTGGCTTCCAGAGTTTTTTCCACGCTTCATCTCCGCCGACCGTTCGTATCAGTTTTTCGGCAGTGATGGATTCCAGAGGCTTCCAGAAAGGATTTATTTTGAGAAAGGCGGCAAGCGTGGCGGTGCGCAATTTTGCCGTGAGACTCAATGCGGGATAACAGAGAAGATGAAGCGGGTTATCAAACTGGAAGATTTTTTTTTGGTAATAATTTGCCGTTATCGGACGCGTGAGAATGAGTTCGTCTTTCAGTCCCAATTTATTGATCAGTGAAAGTATTGCGTCGTCATTGGTAAACAGGTGATGGTAGGCGGATTCCAGATGCCACTGCCAGTTCCCTTTTTTAAATCCGCAGGCTAAGCCCCCGAGGGTTTTTTCTTTTTCAAACATGGTGATGCGGTGACCCTGTTTGGCGAGTGTATAGGCGGCAGTAAGACCGGTTAATCCGCCCCCGATAATAGCGATGTCCATGGCGTGATTATAGCATCGATATGGATATATCGAGTATAATTATGGCGTTATGTCAGAAGCTCCATTACCCAAGATGTATGTATGCACGTTTGGGTCTGACCGCAGTAGAGCGTCTGCCGACGCAGATAATGATTTTGGTGAACCTGCAGCCCATGCGGGTGCGAATGGTCTATTGCAGTTATCCAATGGAGATCTGAAACGAGTGTTAGAGGATCATGATATCATCATATTTGATGATGCGGGCGATCCCCGTTTAGCAGCTCCGATTGAAACTCTGACCGCACGGTTGCAGTTATTGGGAATTGCATACAGGATGACCACAACCCTAGGGGAAATGCTCCGGGTGAATGCGCGGGGTCAGGATCCGACTGATTATTTTCGATTTAATTAAATCTATGGGAGAACTTGAACTTGGTATTCAGCAGGGCGAAGGAGAGCCGGCGTCAATCCGGTATACGGAGGCCATAAACAGTTTGGTGTTAAGTCTGTTATTGGGTGTACCGGAGCGTACGGTTATGGAAGCTGCTGTGGGATTAGGCATTGAAGGATTGCCGGATGCCGTACCGCCGGAAGAGAATGCACACCTGTCTATTCCAGTGGAGCGCGCCGTTGACGTTTTGCAGGCGATGAAAAATGCTGAAGGGCCGGGTTCAAATATTACATTTTTTGGCGGCAATTTCCGTATTATGGCACCGAAAATGGTCATTAGTGTGCGTTATATAGACAAGGATAGATCGCCATGAACATGATCAATCTCCGTATCCCCGGGCCGACACCGCTTCCTCCTGAAGTGCTTGCTGCCCTTGGCACACAAATGATTTCCCACCGCTCCAGCGAGTATCGGGAGCTCCATGCAGAAGTGGCGGCGGGAGTTGGACAATTTTTCCAGACGAAAAACGATGTGTTTCTTTTTACGTCCTCCGGTACCGGTGCGATGGAAGCTGCGGTTGTCAACACGTTGTCGCCGGGAGATAAAGCGTTGGGTATTTCGATTGGTACGTTTGGTGACCGGTTCATGGACGTGGTAAAGGCTCATGGCATAGACCTTACCGTTCTTACGTTTCCCATGGGAAACGCGGCTGATCCGGTGAAGGTAGCGGACGCGTATGCAAAAATGCCTGATTGTAAAGCCATTCTGATCACGCACAATGAAACATCAACAGCTATCGCCAATGATCTCGTCGCAATTACCCAAGCAGTTCGCGTGCATGGAAATCCGTTGTTCCTTGTCGATGCAGTTTCCTCTATGGGCAACGTGGATATTCCGGTCGACACTTTGGGTCTTGATGTGGTATTTACTTCTTCTCAAAAAGCGTGGATGACGCCGCCCGGACTTGCTATGGTATCGGTATCGCCAAAGGCGTGGGAGGCGTATAAAACTGCACAATGCCGCAGGTATTATTTTGATTTTGGTCATATGAAAAAATATCACCAGAAGCACGAAACGCCGGAAACGCCGGCTGTCGCGGCTCTGTTTGCTTTGCGGGCAGCACTGCGCGTGATGCTTGGCAAAGGGGTGGCAGAAACGTTTCTGTATTACAGAGAGTTGGCCGACTATACGCGGAAACGGTTAACTGATGCAGGATTTCAACTTTTTGGTGATCAGTCTCATGCATCAAACACTGTGACGGCGTGTTTGCTCCCTGCGGGCGCGAGTGATGAGGATTTCCGTGGGATACTGAAAAAGCAGTATGGCGTGGTGGTATCCGGGGGCATGGGAGATATGAAGGGGAAGATCTTCCGGGTGGCACATATGGGGTGGGTGAGCCGGGAAGATATTGATCAGGCAGTGGGGGCGATGGAAAAGGTACGTGACGACAAGGGCACAGTGCGCTGAGGTCGCGCACTCATTAACATTATGAAAAAGATACTAATTTCTGACTCTATCGGACAAAGCGGCATTGAATTTCTGAAAGGAAAAGGTTTGGATGTGGTGTACATGCCGGATATAACAGAGGAACAGCTTCTGTCGGAAATCGGGAATTACGATGGTGTTATTGTCCGCAGCCGTACAAAGGTGACGGCGGAGATTATCGCCGCAGGGAAAAATCTGAAAGTGATCGGGAGAGCAGGGAGCGGACTGGATACGATAGACGTGGAAGCGGCGAAAAAGGCCGGTGTCCGTGTGGTGAATGCGGCAGGGGCAAACAGCCAGAGTGTAGCAGAACACACGATGGCATTGATCTTAGCGTTGTTTCGGAACTTGATTCCGGTTGCTTCAGCACTTAAAAATGGCACATGGGAGAAAAAAACATATAAAGCGGTGGATCTAGCCGGGAAAACCATCGGCATCGTGGGGTTTGGCAGTATCGGCAGCAAGGTGGCTGTGGTCGCGCGGGGATTTGGTATGAAGATTCTGGTGACGACGAGAAGCGAAACACCGGAGAAAAAGCAATTACTCGATGCTGTTGGTGGCGCGTTTGTGCCACTTGAGAAATTATTGAAAGATGCCGATATCGTGACGTTACATGTGCCCAAAAGCGGAGAAACAGTAGCCATGATTGGCGCAAAAGAACTTGCTTCTATGAAAAAGACCGCATTTCTTATCAACTGCAGCCGCGGTGGCGTGGTGGATGAAAAAGCACTTATTGATGCTTTACAAAAAGGAATAATCTCCGGGGCGGGTTTGGATGTGTTTAGCGTTGAGCCCTTGCCGCAGGATTCTGATCTCCTGTCATTATCCAATGTTATTTTGACGCCTCACATTGCTGCATCGAGCGTTGAAAGCCGTGAGCGAACGAGTCTCGCGGTAGCCCAGGAAGTAGCCAAGTTACTATAATGCACAGTATGGGTACGGATATATGGGCAGTTCTTCAGTGGTGGGGTGCGCTTTTTGTGATCGGCGCAGCAGCTTGGCCCCTTACCGGCCGACTATTTTTTTCCTGGTTTGATCACGGATACCTGTTTAGTAAAGCCATCGGCATGGCGACGGCAACGTGGATCGTGTATGTGATTGCGTCCCTCCGGATTTTTCCGTTTACTCCGATGCTTATCATCCTCTCCCTGCTTTTGGTTTTGGAAATAGGACTCATTCTGCATATTTTGAATTATGAATTGAGAATGGTGAATTATGAGAAAAACAAAAACCAGTGGAAACTATTGAGTGTTATGGTTGCGGAAGAGCTGTTTTTTCTGGGAGTGCTTCTTTTTTGGAGCTGGATCAAAGGCCATGAGCCATCTATCCGCGGCTTGGAGAAGTTCATGGATTACGGATTCATGAAATCCATTCTGGAAAGCAGATATTTTCCGCCTGGCGATATGTGGTATTCGCCTTTATCCATAAACTATTACTACTTCGGACACATGGTGACGGCAGTTCTTACCAAACTGTCAGGACTGGATCTGGCGGTGACATTTAATCTGATGCTCTCGAGTCTGTTTAGCCTGACCGCAACAATGGCCTTTAGTATCGGGGTGCAATTGTTTCTGCTGTCCAAACAGATGAATAGTGAATCAGGAATTATGAATCATGAGAAAAATAAAAACATCAGTATTCATAATTTAGTATTCAGTATTCTTTCAGGTTTACTGACAAGTTTTCTCGTTACCTTGGCCGGAAATATGCAGACGATCTATGCGTTTACGCGGGGGTATACCGGTGATAATGTAAAGCCGTTTTGGGAGCTTGCTTGGCCAATTGCAGAATTATGGAAGCGTTTGCCGGAGGGATTTAATACGTATTGGTATGCGAATGCAACGCGGTTTATCCCGTATTCTATCCACGAATTTCCCAGTTATTCTTTCGTGGTGAGTGATGTGCATGGCCACGTGCTGTCGATACCATTTGTGCTCCTGGCGATAGCGCTGCTGATACAGCTATCAGCAATTACCCATCAGCAATCAGCTTGGCTGGAAGCCGGAAGCTGGAAGTTGAATGCTATCTTTTACGGTTTTTTGGTGGGGGTGTTGCTTATGACGAATGCCCTAGACGGCCCGATATACTTTGCACTGCTTGTAGTAGCATATATGTCTTATAAGACATATAAGTCTTATAAAACTTATATGGCCACCATGGGAATGGTGGCTTTCATAGCAGTGGTGACCAGTCTGCCGTTCCTGTTTCATTTTAAGTCATTTGTGACGGGGCTTGCGGTCAACTGCCCGCCGGGGTCCGCCAGCTGGCGGATTGGACCATTGCTATTTGAAGGGATAGAGAAGTGCCAGCGGTCGCCTCTCTGGATGCTGTGGATCCTCTGGGGGTTTTTTGCGTATTGCGGGGGATGGCTTATCTATGCAATTGGGGGAATACGAAAAATACGGGAGATTGGCGCCATAGAAAAGCTTCTTGTAGTTTTCTTCTTTTTTTCCTTAGCACTTATTATTTTCCCTGAATTTTTTTATTTCAAAGATATCTACCCCATGCATTTTCGCAGTAATACGATGTTTAAGTTGGGATATCAGGCGTTCATCCTGTTCTCGATTGTTGCGGGATATACCATCGTCCGTCTGTTCCGCAATAAACTTTTTTTGATTTTTCTTCTTCCGCAACTTTTTCTGGTTTCCATATTTCCGATTTTTTCCGTGCGGAGTTACTTTAATAGCCTGAGGCAGTATCAGGGGCTTTCCGGATTTGCGTGGATGCAGTTGCAATATCCGGATGACTGGGCGGGGATAGAGTGGATAAAAAGTCAGATAAGTGGCCCCACGTCGCTAAGTGCGCGCGGGGCGACTATGACTGGAATACCAGTCATAGTCGAAGCCGATGGCGACAGTTACACGGACTATGCCAGGTTTTCCGCGTTTACCGGGATGCCGACGGTGATCGGTTGGCCCGTGCATGAGTGGCTCTGGCGTGGAGGGTATGACGTGGTTGGTCCCAGACGGGAAGATGTACGGCAGATATATGAATCGAGCGATGCCGCTTTTACCCGTTCGCTTCTTGGAAAATATACTGTTCGATATGTTATCGTTGGAGCATTAGAGCGCCAAAAATATGAACGTCTACAGGAGTGGAAATTCGGGACTATAGGGACAAAAGCGTTTCAACAGGGAGCTACGGTGATTTATGAAATGAAGGGATTCTAGAGTCCGTAGGTTCCCAATCCCGAGTTCCCGATGCGGATGCGGGGGAGCGTGAAGCGTTGTTGTTTGCAGAGCGTTGACCCGGGATAAGTGGTGAAGGCAATTTTGTAGTCCAACTGCTGCAGAACCGAGATGCCGGTATCGTTGGAAAATCCGTATGGATAAGCAAAAACCTTGAACGGATTCAGGGCGCGGTCTCCCAGTTGTTTGTCTGCAGTGCTAATTTCATCCTCATCTTTCTTGCGGGTGGTTGCCACGTTATGATGGCTCCAGGTATGGTTGGCAAAATATATATTTCCCCATCCGGATATTTCCATTACTTTGCCCCAGTTCATATACCCCGGGTTTTCCATAAGTCCGGTAGGGATAAACGCAGTGCCTTGTAAACCCATTTCCCGTAAAATAGGAGCGGCGTTTGTGCCAAAATCATCATATCCGTCATCGAATGTGATAAGCATTGGTTTACCGGGCAGCGGACTTCCAATATCAAAAAAATTAATAAGGTCGATAGGCCGGATTGTATTGTAGCCGCGATCGTGGATGTACTGCATCTGGGTTCTAAATGTGCCGGTGTCGACCGTGAGACCACCTTGTTCTTTGGTTTTTGCTTCATTCATATCCTGGACGTGGTGATACATAAGAGTCGGAACATACGCACAGGGGCCGTAGAGTTCGTTCATTTCAGCAAACGTAAGCGGCCGAGGAGTGGGCGTGGGGGTGGGTTCAGGAGTTGGTGTTGGGGTCGGGATGATCGTTGGCTCCGACGCTGCGGGCGGGGTAAATGTTGGCGTGGGGAGCGGGCGGGGAATCACAAGAAAAACAAGGACCGTCCCTAAAGCGGATGCCATTATTGTTGTTGTGATGGCAAGTATTTTTTTCATCGTGCGCCTATTATACCGCATAGTGGCCTAATTAGTTTTGTGATTAATGGGTGTTTATGCTATTATATCGAGCTATGTGTGAAGAGGATCTTACGCCGGCTGAAACAGTGCTTGATTTTTTTAACGAGGCGAAGCCGAGAATAACCAGCGAATTTGGATTAGCATCTCTCGATATTGTCATTGTTCCGCCTGAGCCATCAGATAGCATTGGTGATGCTGAGGTGATACAGATCACGTGCAGCCGCGAGGGGTCTGATGTGCAATCGGTGAATCAGGCATTGAGTCACTGTGAAAGTGTCCTTGCCCCATACAGCCCGCGGCATTTGCGGAGCGGTATATACCCTGATATCGTGAATCGGAGGTCGGGTTATTCCGGATATATGCAGTACGCGGTGCCCAACAATAGTCCTATCGGAGGTAATCCAGAGAAGGAAAGCTGAATCATCATTGCTTTTTGAGTTTGTTTGATGTATAAAGAGCGTTAAACAGGGAGGAATCTATTATGGCAACACAATCATCTGAGGTTAAATCAGACTTACGGGTAATAGCAGTAAATCACAAAGATGTGCTTGCTCGCGATTTGTTTGATGCGGTGATCGTTGATCCCGACGGATCTTTGTTAATTGCTGGTGAAAGAATTTCTCCTCACGAAATAGCGCCTGGTATTGCAGGTATGGTAGCGGTCGCCCACGATGTAATCGCAGACTTAGCAGGGACGGAAGATGAGCAGATGGCGTTATTGAAGGAATTTTATAATGAACCTGGTTTGGCAGAAGCGAGGCAGGTAGGCTTTTTGGATGCGGTACATGCAAACAGAGCGATGATTGCCGAAGGCCTTTCTCAATAAGGAATCGTTGCGGCTATTGACAAGAGGCAGGAAAGATGGTTAAATATACATCAAGATTGTTGTATTCCTCTTGATTGTTGATTAAACAAAGATAACAGATCCCAACATGATTTCGGTAACGAGAGAACCTCGCAGGTAATTTCTATACATTTTTTTATGGCGTTTCGTGCATCCACAAAAACAAAAAAAAGCTCTCAGCTCTCAGCTGTCAGTTCTCAGCAGGAAGAAAAAAAACCAACGGAAGATTCACCGGCCGGATTTAGCGTGGATGATTTGATCGGAGGGGGAGAAGAGCCATCAGTTCTCAGCTCTCAGCCATCAGCAGCAGAAGAAGAAAAAAGAGACGAGCCGAAAGCAGCTGAATCCGTCGTTGAATCAGAAACGGCTCCCGTGTCTACTCCGTATCGGCGTCCGTCAGCTGGCGGATTTGACCGGAATAACAGGCAGGGGAGCTATTCACGACCGGGTTTTGGCCAGCGTCCTGGCGGAGGATACCGCCGTGAATGGGGCAGACCAGCGGCCCCGCAGGGTTTTGGCGGTAGAGCCTTTCAGGGAAATGGCGGCGGATCGTTCCGGCCTCCATTTGATCGCCCAGTGATGACCCAGCACCATTCCGATGGTGCGGGGTTTACGTCCGATGCCGATGTGCCGACAGAAACCGTGCGCGGGATTCTGGACACCATGCCGGAAGGTCATGGATTTTTGCGGCCGAAGTTTACTCCGAGCGAACGCGATGTATACATCTCGCAGTCTCAGATCCGGAGATTTCTTCTCCGAAACGGCGATATGGTGGAGGGCCAGGCCAGGCCTCCCAAAGACAATGAGCGGTACTACGGTCTTCTAAAGGTGGAAAAAGTGAATGAGCTTCCGGCTGAGGAAATGGAAAAGCGGCCGAAATTTGAAGACTTGACGCCGGTGTATCCCAATAAGTTTATTAAATTAGAAACGGACCAGCTGCCGCTTTCGACGCGTATGATAGACCTCGTGGCTCCTATTGGCTTTGGCCAGCGGGGACTGATCGTCTCTCCGCCGAAAGCCGGGAAAACCACGATTCTCAAAGAAATTGCGGCAGGGATTACCGCCAACTATCCCAATGTACATCTCATGGCTGCTCTTATCGGCGAACGGCCGGAAGAAGTGACGGACTTATCCCGCAGCATTAAAGGTGAAGTGTTAGCCAGTAACTTTGACCAGTCACCGCAAGAGCAGACCAGGATAGCAGAAGTGACTCTGGACCGCGCTAAGCGGCTCGTAGAAATGGGTCGGGATGTGGTTGTGCTTTTGGATTCAATTACGCGTCTTGCGCGCGCATACAATTTAGTCGTGAATCCTTCAGGGAGAACTTTGTCCGGCGGGTTTGATCCGGCGGCATTGTATCCGGCAAAGCGATTCCTTGGTGCAGCGCGGTGCGTTGAACTCATTGATGAAAAAGGCGCGCAGATGGGCGGATCGCTTACGGTTATAGGTACCGCACTTGTGGATACCGGCAGCCGCATGGACGACCTTATTTACGAAGAATTCAAAGGTACCGGCAACATGGAGCTCACGCTGTCCCGCATTTTGCAGGAACGAAGAGTTTTCCCGGCCATTGACGTAGGGAAGTCCGGCACGCGGCATGATGAACTGCTTTTGGGTGAAGATGCGATGAAAAAAATTACGACCCTCCGGCACATGTTATCGCTTCTCAGCGACGAAGAGCGCACCATGATGCTGATCGAACGGCTGGGAAAGACCAAAACAAACGCCGAATTCCTCGAAAGTCTTTCCAAAGGATAAACGTTTATTGACGGCCGCAGTATAATGGCTGGTATATGCCGTTTCCTGAAGTACTGCTAGAGCCGTCTGATTTATCTCTTGCGATAGCTGTGTCTACTGCTGCTACCGAATATAATCCTGCAATTGACCGTCTGATCCAGCAGCAGGGGATCTGGTCATCTGAAGCCTCTTTTTGCCTGCAGGTCGGGCTTACACAGGCGCTGCTTGTGCGGCCTATGCTTGGTAAATCCGTGGGTGAGCTGGTACAGGCAGGATATCTGGCGGAGACCGGCGGGGAGGTACATAATCCTCATCGCCGCATTGACGGCATCGGCGCTGCCGTCGCGTATTATTATCTTCCCCATGCGTTCCCCGATATGCCGGTCGATATCCGCATAGAAGAAGAAGGAGAGTGGAGGCGGTATCCGCAGAATGCGTATGGTGACGTACCACATTGTCGGATTATCGTTGATCCCCTAGACGGAACTGGCGATATCCCGAAGGGCCGACCGTTTCAGGCGATGGGTATATTGGTAACTGATGCTGATGGGCGCTTCGTTGCTTCCTGTGTCGTTGGACTGCGGCGTCCGGAGATTCTTGTGGTAGACGATACACATGCGACGTTATTTGATTTTGACGAGAAGCGTTTCGTGCTTACCCCCATTCCGCTGCAGTTGGATTCCGGACCTCGGGAAGCGGTTCGTGTGTCCGTATTAAAGCGCCGTTTGGAGGAAGACCCGGGAGCATATGCGTTTATTGACGGCGAAAGGGTTCAGCTCGTGTTGGATACATTTGGTGGCGCAGGACTTCTGGCACTGGCACACAATGAAGTCGATGCGATGCTGGATTGGAAAGGGCAGATTTGGTATGAAGCCGTGCCGTGGGGTATGACAGCACAGCAGACAGGCTGTCCGGTTACTGCTCCCGATGGGTCAGCCATAGATTTTGCCGGTATGTTGGCAGAAAGCCTTGCAAACCCAGGATATAAAGGCCGCCAGAAGATAGTGATTTATAGAAATCCAGAGGTGCAGGCAGCGCTTTTGGAAAAAGTTAGGGTTTAAAGATTCAGCCAGGCGGCTGCCTCACAATCCAGAAGTAAGCTGACTTTGGGTCCCACGCCGGGCAGACGAAGGGCTGATGCCGGACAATCCGGTGTAATATCGTTATACAAAACCGGCCGGAGATACTCAGCTTTTTGTTTACCATACGCAATCAGAAGTATTTGTGCTGCTTCCGTAATATTGCCAATTCCCTGGGTTATCGCATGGGTTCGTTTTGTTTGTCCCCGCGCGGTATCCCGTGACACAGTTTCTTCTGAAAGCTGTACGACATGGGTACGGCTGTCAAAAGGCGTTTGTGGCTCATTAAAGCCGATATGACCGCCAGGACCGATACCCAAGATGACTAAGTCCGCCGGAGTCAGGAGGCTCTCGTAACGTGCAGCTTCGTGTTCCAGGTTGTCTGCCGTGCCATTCATAAAATGCGCATTTATGATACCAAGTGGTACAGTGACCCGTTCTCTAAGGTACCGGGCAAAGCTCTCCGGATCGTTTGCGCTGGCTCCTCCATATTCATCCAGATGGTTCATCCGTATATCTGACCAGCGGACGCCCATAGTTGCGGTAAGGCGTGCAAGTTCAGCATAGGGCTGCACCATAGTATTGCCTGTGGCAAATGTCACTGTGGCATCTGGTTTATGGATAGGAATATTGATGATAGAGCGTGCTGCAAATATAGCCGTCTGGGCCTCTGTGGGCAAAACGCAGATACGGATACCATCAGGGCCGTTCGTTTCCCGTAGTGGAAGAATTATTCTGTCGGTTTCAATATACGATGAGACTGCCATAGAGCCCTTATATACACCTTTGGGCGATCTCTGTCAAATTTGACTATTTCCCCCAATTCCGCTACCGTGGGAAGACATGAAGCGGATACTCTTCAATTTCTTCGATGATATTGCACTTTGGAAGACGGGATGGCTTATTTATATAGAAAAGAAGCTCCGCCGTTTTGGTGTGCGGTTTGAACGCGTCAAGGGTGTGATAGTGGATTTTCTTATGGCGCGCCGCGGCACGTACCAGCGGCCTTTTTTACATGTCTCACTGTTGGTGCTTTTGGCTTCTGGTGTGCTTGCCGCCCCGATTCTGGCAAATGCCTACCCCATGGGCCTGCCGTCCAGCCTCAGCGAATTTACACCGTCTTCGGCTATCGTGACGTCGCTGGATCTTTCGGAATATGGCGTAGCGACGCAGCGTTCGGATAAACCCAGAGATCAGGTCATAACCTATGTAGTGGAAAAAGGCGACACACTGGGGACGATTGCTGAAAAGTTTACGGTTTCCATTGATTCGATTAAGTGGGCAAATGATATCCGTCGGGATAACCTGATGATCGGACAGGAGCTCAAAATTCCGCCGGTGACGGGCATTGTGCATAAGGTGAAAGAAGGCGAAACGGTCTATAGTATAGCGAAAAAATATAAAACTGACGCGCAAAAGATCGTCAACTTTCCGTTTAATGATTTCTCCGATCTGGATACCTTTGCTTTGAGCGTCGGCCAGTCGTTGATCGTGCCGGACGGAGTACAGGTGGAGGCACCTGCGATTATCATCCCTGCGCCTCCGGTATTTGCCGGAGGGTCCGGACAGTTCCTGTGGCCTGCTGGCGGCATCATTACGCAATATCCCGTGTGGTATCACAATGCGTTTGATATCGCCAATCCTGCGGCTCCAGGAATCGCTGCAGCAGGTGAAGGAGTGGTGACGCTGGTAGAGTATCTACGTTGGGGGTATGGTCAGCATATAATCGTAGATCACGGTGGTGGTATATCGACGCTCTATGCTCATTTGAGTGAAATATATGTAAAAGCAGGGGACCGGGTGGGACGGGGTCAAGTGATCGGCCGTATGGGAAGTACCGGCCGATCCACCGGGACACATCTGCATTTTGAAGTGCGGCGTGGAGGTGTGCCCGTGGATCCCCGGTCGTTTTTGAAGTAAAATGTACTGGCGGGTTTACGCGGGGTTTACCCAGAAAAATGCGGAGAATTTCTTTTGGGTTTACCCAGAAAAATGCGCAGCATTTGTTCTGGGCCAGTAGCTCACCTGGTAGAGCGCTGCATTCGCATTGCAGAGGTAGGGGGTTCGATTCCCCCCTGGTCCACAGAATAATTTTGAAGACAAAATTTTCTGTGTAAACACAGCATAGTGTGAGAGCGAGATTTTCTGTGTAAACACCTTTTGGGTTTACCCAGAAAAATGCGGAGAATTTCTTTTGGGTTTACCCAGAAAAATGCGCAGCATTTGTTCTGGGCCCGTAGTACACCGGTAGTATAACTCCATGGCATGGAGTAGAAAGGGGTTCAATTCCCCTCGGGTCCACCA
>JACREN010000038.1 GCA_016218255.1 Candidatus Gottesmanbacteria bacterium
ACCCAACCGATAAGCAGGTTCGTAATAGGCGAAATAAGTGATATGCGGTGAAAATGCAGGAATATAAGCGGAATGGTGAATACCTGAGCCGACAACGTGAGGCGGAGATTGTCTTCGACAATGTTCCAAAATAAAAACAACGAGTCCTGAGGAACCTCAGGCGAGGCGATTTTTCCTCCAAACAGTATCATTCCTAGTGTCGCGAGCGCAGAAAGCTGAAAAGAGAGATCCGTAATCCAACTTGGATTTAGCAATATCATAGTGCTGATTGCTAACATCCAACTTAGCAATCCCCATGTCTGCCTGCCAGATACAATAGCCAATAAACTAATCGCACCCATAATGCCTGCCCGGATAATACTCGGGCTCGGACCCACAAAAAAGATAAAACCCACTATGAGCATGATGGTAACCAGACTGGCCACACGCCGCTTTATAAAGCGCAATAGCGTCATATTTACGAGTCCTGCCAAAATCGTGATATTCATGCCGGATAATGCAACAATATGCAGCGTGCCAGTCGTAGTGAGCCCCGCAACCAATTCCTTTGACAATGCCGCCTTCGCACCGAACAAAATGCCGGCCAAAAGCCCCGCATGCGGCTCCGGCAGAAGCTGATTGATAAGAGCAGTGAAGGTGGCAATGGTCACCATAAACTTATCGAAGACACTTTTGCACGAAACGGCTTGAGAACACATTTTTCAGAGACGCTCGCGACGATCTTCTTAAATACGATTCTCATTCATGCTCTCTCAGTGAAGCCCGCCTTTTCAGGGCATATGACAAATCAACATTCTTGTAGGCGGACTTCAGTGCTCTTTAAAATGGTTTTCTGCGCCCTTTCGTGCACTCAAAGTGCTATCTTCTCTTTTATCTTTTCAAAGAGACTCTGTCCCACTGCTTTTTTGCTCACGAGCTCTTCCAGCGTCTGATAGGGCCGGTTGTCGATGATCTTTTTGGCCGTGACCGGGCCTACGCCGGGCAAAGACTCCAGGGCAGACTCGGTCCCGGTATTTATGTTGACGGGACTTCGTAGGTCACCTACGGTACCAGGGTTACCTACGGAACCTAGGCTGGGAGAACTGATCTCACCCTTCTTTGGAAAATACAGCTTTCCCCCGTCCACAAGTTTGGCTGCACGGTTCATGGTGGCGGCAATCCGGTCCAAATCCGCTTCAGTACTGAAACCGCCCGCTGCCGCGATAGCATCATCGACTCTCGCATCGCGGGACAACCGATATATGCCCGGCTTTACCACCGCGCCCTCCACGTCTACCGTTATCACAGAAACAGATACCCCTTGGACGCCTGAAGCCGATGCAGTTAACTGATCTTGCGAAAACTGTATCGGCTTGGTCAATTGGGTTGATTTGAAAAGGAGAATGAAGGAAATGATGATAAAAAAGACGCTTCCTGATCCAAGGATGATGGGAATTTTGTAACGCCTCATTACTTATCATTATACGACAAAGTTAATGAGTTTCCCCGGCACAAAGATGGCCTTTTTTACGCTCTGGCCTACGAGATACTTCTGCACCTTTTCGCTCGCCTGTGCCGCTTTTTCCACCTCATTTTTGAGTTTTGAATTTTGAGTTTTGAGTTTTATACTCTCCCTCGTCTTCCCATTCACTTGCACCACGATAGTGGCCTCGTCCTCAACCAAAAATGCCGAGTCAAACGTGGGCCAAGGCTGGAGATGAACAGAATTAGTACGGGTGACACGAGCGAGGGCATCCTGCGACGAGTCTTCACTTTGGAGCGATTGGTTTGATGATGGAGCGACAGATTTTATTTCGCGATCAAATTGAAGCGAGTCGCGGGAAACGCGAGTGGCAGGACCCGGACTGATCATTTTTACCCGCTGCCACAGTTCTTCCGCCAGATATGGTGCGAATGGTGCCAGAAGCAGGATAAATGTCTTGAGCGATTCCCGATCCAGCACCCCACCGTTATCTTCCACCAAATTGGTAAATTCCATCATGGCAGCGATAGCCGTGTTGTACCGGCGCTTTTCGACGTCTTCCGTGACTTTTTTGACCAGACGGTGGAGGGCTTTTTTTATTTCTAGGTCACCTAGGTCGCTTAAGTTACCTAGGTCACCTAAGGATGCTAAAGAAAGCCGCCAAATCCTGCCGACCCAACGAGACATTCCTTCCATCGCAGTATCGCGGAAGTCGCCGCCTTCTGAAAACGGCCCCATAAACATCAAATAGAGTCGTAATGCATCAGCGCCATACAAAGCAATATACTCATCGGGGTTTACAACGTTCCCCTTGGACTTACTCATCTTTACGCCGTCTTTTATAACCAATCCGTGCGCGTAAAATTTCGCAAATGGCTCTTCAAAATCCAACAGCCCCCAATCATGCAGCGCCATGGTGACGAAACGACTGTACAGCAAATGCAGCACGCTGTGTTCGGCCCCGCCGGTGTACATATGGACTGGAAGCCAATTTTGGGTAATCTTTGAATCAAAAGGGACTTGCCCTGAGCGAGCGGAACGAGTCGAAGGGTACCTCAAGAAGTACCACGAACTATCTAAAAATGTATCGGAAACATCTGTTTCTCGTATAGCATCGGAGCCACATCCAGGACACTTTGTTTCATAAAATTCTTTATGCTTTGCCAAAGGCGCTATACCGTCGTCTCCCGGCTTGTAGTCCTCTATATATGGAAGCAGGACAGGCAGTTGGTTTTCCGGCACGGTCCACCAGCCCAGCATATCATCTCTCTCGCCCTTGTGGGCTCTCTCGCACGTTTTGCAAAAAATCATCGGTATCGGCGGGCCCCAATAACGCTGGCGGCTGATAAGCCAATCCCGTAAATGATACGTGGTGACGGGCTTTCCCCACCCCTTTGTCTCCAGGTGGTGCATCATGCGCTGAGTCGCCTCGTGGATATCCAGACCGTCCAAAAATTCTGAGTTTATCATGGTTCCCTCATCCTCCTGCACTTGTTCCACGCGGGAAATATCCGATGAATCGCTGTCTGATCCTACAACTACTCTCTTAATATCTATATCAAACTGTATCGCAAAGTCATAATCCCGTTTGTCATGACCCGGCACACCCACTACAGCGCCTGTACCAAAACCCATCAAAACAAAATCCGAGACATATAACGGCATCCGGTATCCATTTAATTGATTTATACCGTACAATCCGGTAAAAACACCCGTCTTTTTTCTGCTTTCGGCAATCCGTACTTCAGCGGTTTTCTTCTTTGCGTCTTCAACGTATTGTCGTATTTGAACCGCCAAATCAGTCTCTTTATTTCTTGGCGCTTTTGCACTGTTACTGCTAACACTTTTACCTTTGAGTAGCTCTCCTACGAACGGGTGTTCTGGGGCAATTACGACAAATGTGGCACCAAAATTCGTATCCGGACGGGTGGTAAAACAAGTTATGTCAGTAATTTTGTTTCCCTTTTCATCAACCACCGGATATACAATATTGATCCCCTCTTTTTTCCCGATCCAGTTGTGTTGAGCAACTTTCACTTTCTCTGACCAATCGAGGTTTACTCCGCCTCGGGCGGAGCCGTCAATATTTTCCAGCAATTTTCCCGCATATGCGGTAATTCTAAAAAACCATTGTTCCAATAATTTCTTTGATACGGTATTCCCGCATCGCTCACATTTTCCATCAATAACCTGTTCATCGGCCAAAACCGTCTTACATGAAGGACACCAGTTTACTTCTGCTTTATCCCGATAGGCAAGCCCATGCTTAAACATCTGGATAAACAGCCACTGAGTCCATCGATAATATGAAGGGTCATACGTCTCAACCGTACGATCCCAATCAAACATCGCACCGATTTTGGATAGCTGATGATAAAAATTTTTCTCGGATATTTTCGCCTGATCCATAGGATGACGGCCGATCTTAAACGCATAGTTCTCACTATGAATTCCGAAGCCGTCCAGCCCTATCGGCTCAAGCACAGTGTAGCCTTGCATACGCTTAAACCGGCCATAGATATCCGAACCGGTAAACGCATACATATTCCCCACATGCAGACCCTCAGCAGACGGATATGGGAACATCATGAGATTATAAAAGGGTTTACCCCGTACGTCTTCGATGCGGGGCGTGTCTAAACGGGTTTCCCGCCACACCCGAGACCACCGTTGCTCTACTATCCTATGATCATATACTTCTGCCTCACCCCTCGAAGCCCCACGAAGCTTTAGTGAAGTGGAGGCGGAGTGGGGTTTGTGATTGTATAGCTCCATACTATAGAGTATACTAAATATTGAACGGATCTCCAAGAGGAACATGTTTGGCCCATTCTGACGCCATTTGTAAAAAATAGCACTTTCATCAATAAAGTGCTAAAATCCTTCACCTCCCTCCCGGTCATGTCAAAATACTGTGCCATTCTTCATATTTATACATCCTGCAAATTATTTATTCTCAAAAACCGGAATTATCCGCCAAAAATATTATAAGATACGAAATAAAAATACTATAAGACCCTATTCTGGGCGTCACGTCCTGACGCCACTTTCACAATAGGCAAAAACTTACATCGCCGACCCCGGAAATCCATGAAACGCGCGACTACTCTAACTATATCATTCAATAATTATTGATATATGATATAGTTTGCGTTGTTTAGCAAAGCTAATTTAATTATGCGGGAATTCGTGAAAAGTCATTATTTACCGCATGTTCTTCTAAACTATACTATTTTCCACACGCTATCTTTTTACTCACAAACAGGATCAATTACCTATTGACAAGCTTATTATAAATAGATTTACTAGATATATGCCCAACCTCGATGAAATAATCTCGTCTAATCTCGCGAAGTATCAAGATATTCTGGAACTTTCCTTCTCCCAATTTCTGTTTGAACGCGGCGCTTCGGGAAAAACGCAGAAAAACTATATTTCCGATATCAATCATTTTTTAAGTTGGACCGTATTAACAATCCAGGCGCACAACATCCCACTCCCCACCACCCACACAGAACTTATAAACCTCATCACGCCACACATCATGGAGCAATATAAGCATTTCCTGCTTGCCAACCACATACCTGCTGCCACGACAAACAGAAGGCTCTCGGCGCTACGAACCTTTGGCGCATTCTGCCAATCTCAGGGATGGTGGGCAGATAATCCGGCGAACATCCTCATCAACGTACCCATAGAAAAACGCACAGCAGACCCCACCAGTGAACTGCTTCAGGCATTTCGTGCGGATTTAGCCCGTGAAGGTGCATCAAAAGTCACCATAAAAAATTACACCAGCGACATACGCCAATTTTTGCATTGGCTCAGTCAGCAAACCACCGCATAAACTTTTATGAAGCTCCTGCCGGATCACATCCACCACTACGTTGAAACACTTGCAAAGCAAGGCCTTTCGGACGCGACGATTGAACGAAAAACATCATCACTGAAAAAATTTTCCCAGTGGGCAAAAGATAAGGGGTATTTGGCGGGTAACGGCCGCGAGGGAATCCCGGCAATCCCGGAGCCCCGAACGAATGCTTCCCAAGGCTCAAGTGAGCAGATTGAAGGC
This sequence comes from Candidatus Gottesmanbacteria bacterium, assembly GCA_016218255.1. Classification (GTDB taxonomy): domain Bacteria; phylum Patescibacteriota; class Microgenomatia; order UBA10105; family UBA927; genus JACREN01. Next base: position 5,535 of record JACREN010000038.1, read on the forward strand.
ATTCCTGTGGATAAAAGACAAGAACAAGCACCCGTGTCAACGGTGAGAAGGGAGGACATTGCCGGGATACGAGGCCGGCAGGCCCCGCCAAGCGATAGGACCACCAGCCCGCAGGCTCCACCAGACACCATCGTCATCAGGGCCAATTCTCCAGTATCAGCAGACATCATCCCGCTCGCGGATGAACCGAACAAAAAGAAAAAGCGGCTCAACGCTGCTTTTTTGGCGCTGGGAGGTGCTGTTTTAGTTCTGGCACTCCTCCTCCTAAACCGCCAATTCCCGGTATTCCGGCTTATTGAGAATTTTGCCAATACCAAACCGTCTCTGACCACCCTGCCGACAAAAGCACCGGATAATATAACACAAGGTAACAAAACAGAACAAACCACCCCTACGGTCGCTGCTGCTGCCGGCCCCTGGACCGTATTTTTCAAAGGCAAAGTCATAGGCTCGCCCGCCGAAACCTCGGTGAATGGGGGCAACTTACAGTTCTCTCTCTACCAAGAACCAACAGGCGGATCGCCGCTCTGGACCAGCAAAACATGGCAATTAACCCCCAACGAAAAAGGGGAATTCATCGCAAAACTCGGCGATAGCGCCCAGCAGGATACTTTGATCCCCCAGGATCTGTTTTTCAAGCACGAATACCTGTATCTGGGCGTACGCGTGGACCAGGGCGAAGAAACGAGCCCGCGCTTTCGCGTGTCCTCTGCCGCTCATGCGGCTGATGCAGCAGCACTTCAGGGACATGAACCCAGCGAAACCGCAGTTGCCGGCCAGATTCCTGTCATTGACCAAAACGGCGCGCTCGTCCTGGGCAGCGCCACACCAAGTCTGATAGCAAAATCCGGCACGTTCAAAATCCAGGGTCAGGCCATCACACTATCTACTCCGGCCTTCTCCAGTGGCAACATTACACTCGCCCCGGACGGCGAGGGAAAAATCAATTTACACCTTTCGGGAGCGACCGGCAATCAAATAAGCGCGCGCGACGCAAATCTCACCACCGGCAGTCTCTATTATGGCGCAGTCGGCAACGACAACGCCGGATACAACCTGATTGAACTCGTTTCCGGCTCAACACCCACGACCAAATTCAGTGTCGATGCGCTGGGCAACACATATATAGCCGGCACGCTGACCATGAGCCGGTTAGCCGTAGCTAGACTCTCATCTGGCTCGACCAGTCCTATCCAGTTTGACAGCAGCATCCTGTTCCCCAATCACGCTACCGTATCAGCCACCGGCGACTTCAC
>JACREN010000009.1 GCA_016218255.1 Candidatus Gottesmanbacteria bacterium
AGAAGATAATTCACCCCAGGCGTTTCAAACATATCTTACACTTGCCCGAGAAACTACCCAACGACAGGGGTTTTATGCACACAACGAAACATATCACAAGACCATGTGGAAGATTATGAACACCGCCGGCATTGCCCACCTGTTCACCGCAACATACGAGGGATCAACCCTTTCCGCATGGATTATTTTTGCCTGGCAGGATACCGTGTACTATCCCTATGGCACATCATCTCGGGAACATCGAGATGCTATGGCGCCGAATCTCCTTCTGTGGGAAATAGCCCGATGGGCAAAACAGAAAGGATACAAAAAATTTGATCTCTGGGGTGCCATCGGACCGAATCCTGACGTTCGTGATCCCTGGTATGGATTTCACCGGTTTAAACAGGGATTCAATCCGAAGCTTGTCGAATTCATCGGCTCACATGACTTAGTGATCAATCCTCTTCTTTACCAACTGTACTGCGTCGCAGACACTATCCGGTGGACTCTGCTACGATTCCGTAAATGAAGGAAATACAACAATCCTTGTTATATGCAGATTATATCCGTCACCTAGGCTGGAAGGTTATGACGGTGGATCATACTAATATATTTTTGAAAAACTTCCCTTTTGTGGGCGGAATCGCAAAAATACACAGACCTTCGACACTACCGAATATAAAAAGGCTCTGTGCGGTGCTCCGGGAACAAAAAATCCGCTCTGTTTCTGTCGAACCCGCATGCACGGTCAACCAAAAGAGATTTGATAAATGGATGAAAAAACTCTCTCAATACATACTCATCAACAAAACGTACTTTCTCCCCACAAAAACAATTCATATCAGCCTCACCGCATCTGAAGACCAAATATTTCAACACTTCTCTGAAGCCAAGCGCCGGGCCGTCCGAAAAGCTATAAAAAACAATCTCAAAATTTCACCATCTTTGGACATTCGCGATTTAATAAAGATAAAAAATAAATCTGCTGGGTTGTTTGGGTTTGTCACGACTTCAGGCGTCAAAGAACTCTCGCAAATATTCGCGCCTTCTCATGCGGCAATCCTCCTTGCTCAAAAGAATATTGGAATTTCCTGTGTCGTAGGCGGGATATTACTTCTATTTTGGCAAAAAACCGCCTACTATTGGATCGCCGGCGCCACCAACGACGGAAAAAGACTATTTGCGCCGACTTTACTTGTATGGGAAGCCATCAAATTTGCGAAACGCCGCGGGTGCACAACGTTTGATTTTGTGGGAGTATGGGACGAACGGATGCCGCATAAATTTCACGACTGGAAGGGATTTACAAAATTCAAAGAGGGCTTTGGCGGCTCACCTATCTACTATCCCCTGTAATGCCGCAAAATAATTTGTACTCACACATGGTACACAATTGGTTGCCGCTGCAATGAAAATCAGACGTTTCGATCTCACGAGCGATATTCATAATTTTTTCTTTTTCGCTACCAAGCTGTTCGCGCGTTCTGGTCGTTGATATTTTTTTCTGCACATCAAAATAATACAAAGACAACACAATGTCCTCCGGCTTTTTACCAAACGGCGGATTTGCGATATCTGCCGCCGCCATGGCATAGATGGAAAGCTGTAAACTGGTATCCGTCTCCCGCTGGGTAGGAACTCTGCCGGTTTTATAATCGATAATTTCTATTTTCCCGCCTGCCAGTGCATCCAAACGATCAATTTTTCCTCCAATTTTCAGCGAGCGGTCCCCTGACCGAATCTGAATAGTAAATGGCGTCTCCAAAAGTACCGGCGTCACTGCGGGTTCAAAAACGTTTTTAAAATATTCCGCAAGATACTTCTCCCCGCGTTTCCGCATTTCCTGTTCATATTTTTTTCCAGTATATCCATCGGTAATCCAGTTTTTTTCAAGCAATGCAAGCAATATTTTTTTGTCTACATTTTCACCCCGTTGTTTTAATTCATAAAAATCTTTGAGCGCCCTATGGACGCTGTTCCCAAAGGAAAGAGCAGGAGTCGGCGGCGACTGAATACCCAAAATATGACGGAGTTTATAATGCAACGGACACAATAAAAATGACTCGATCTGCGAATACGAAAGATACGTCACGCGGTGCTGCTGCTTCACTTCCGTTTCTCGCTCTTCTGTTTTCTCCCAATCCAGCAATGATAATTGATGTTCTTTCTCTGACGCATTGACGCCGAGTTTACCCTGAGTTTCGAAGAGCATTGACGCATCTCCTCCTAATGTCTCTCCCACAAACGGCGATAGTTTTTTCTCACGTTTTCCTTCACCATAATAATCCGCAGCAGTGAGATACAATCTATCTCGAGCACGGGTAAGACCTACATAAAACAGCCGCCGCTCTTCTTCTATATGATAATCTCCCACCGGAAGCGTTTCTTTAATGAGGTCCTCCGGTATCGGAATCTGTTCCCGGCGCTCTATCGTGGGAAACCGCTGGCCAACCAAATTGACCAGAAAAACGATGGGGAATTCCAATCCTTTTGCACTGTGCACCGTCAGGATATTCACCGCATCGTTACTCGTCCAATCCGTATCGCCGGCAAGCGGCGATTCGCCCAATTCCATGGATAAAAGAATCCAGTCGAGCACTGTCGTTACTGACGCATCATCGTGTTCCGTTTCATACGTTTTCAATTTATTAAAAAACTTGGTGATGTTTGCAGCTTTTCGTTCGTCTATGGGAAACGCATGGTCTAAAATATTTTTGAACATACCGGTGTCCTGCAAAAAATAAAATAAAATTTGCCCGGCAGTTTCTTTGCGGATAAGCGCAAGATGCCGATTGATCATCTCAATGAACTTCTTTATCTTATCTTCTGTATCCGATGAAACAATTGGTTTTTTATTCGGATCTTTCCCCGTACATGCCTCACACCCTTCAAAAAATGAAACGAGTTGTTTTCTGCTGAAATTCGCAATCGCCGTGAGATCCCGTATGGATATATCAAAGTATTCCATCGAAAGTACACGGAACAATGCCACATTGTCTTCAAAATTTGCCAGAACCTGGAGGTATGCGATGAGATCCTTTACTTCCGGCTGGCGAAACAGTTGACCGGGACCCAAAAATTGATACGGAATCCCCGCGCGCGACAGCGCCCGCACAAAGGGCTCCGCATGATTATTTGCCCGCACAAGAATCGCAAAATCTTTCCAGTCCCTTTTTCCGTTTTCCTTTTGCCTTTTTACTTCTTTTGCTACTTCCTCTGCTTCATTTTCCACCCGATCAGTATGAATAAATGAAACCGGATCGCCCGTAATGTCTCGCACCGATACCAGGTGCTTATCGATCCCCTCTTGTGCTTCCAGCCGGTCGGGGTTGTTGTGTTGAATGAGCCGGTATGAGGCATCCAGTATTCTTTGAGTGGAACGGTAATTTTTGGCAAGGACGATCATGGCCGCATCCGAAAAATGTTTACGGAACGACAGCACATTGGATACCGCAGCCCCGCGGAACTTATAAATGGACTGGTCGTCATCAGCGACAGCCGTAATATTTTTCTTCTCGTCAACCAATAATTTGACGAGTTCATTTTGCGCAATATTGGTATCCTGAAATTCATCGATCAAATAAAATTTAAACTGCCTTTGATATTCTTTCAGAATATTTTTGCGCGTCCGGAAAAGAACGAGCGTATTGGCGATAAGATCCGAAAAATCCATGAGCCCTTCTTTCGCCTTGAGTTCCTGATATTTTGCATATGCACCGGCTAATTCCTTGTATTTCTGTATTTCCAACTTTTCTTCTTCGCTTCTCGCGTTCACCCACGCAAGATATTGCATGGGGCTCACGTCTTCATCGCGCAATCGGTCAAAATGACTAAGCATGCCGCCGATAAATTTTGTCGGGTTTCCCAGCGGCCGGAAGTAGTCAAGACCAAGCGAAAAAAGATTCTTCCGCACGATCATCGTTGCATCGGCGTCTGATAATAATCGAAACGCGGGGTTAAGCCCTATATGTACCGCCTCCTGTCGAAGCACCCGCTCACAAAAAGAATGAAATGTCGAAATCCACATCTGCGTGTACCCGTACGGCATCACCCGATCGACCCGGTCTTCCATTTCCCGACTCGCTTTTTCAGTAAAGGTGAGTGCCAAAATTTCTGAAGGTTTCGCGAATCCGGAGGTGATCAAGTGCTTGATGCGTTCGGTAATCACCGTCGTCTTGCCGGTACCGGCACCGGCAATGATCAAAAGCGGCCCCTCACCGTGCTCTACGGCTTTTTTCTGTTCCGCATTTAATACTCGCTCGTCAGGGGGTAATGTCACAGCCAAGCCATTATATCAAGTTATTTTTTTCTCTTCTTTTTGAGAGGCGTAACAGAAGAAAAAAAGAGGATATATATGATTTCTAATAATCCCATGGTATTAAGAATAAGAAGGGTCACAAACCAACCTTTCTGACCATTCCGGGCGGCCTTATAAAGCGCAGTTCCCTTCCAGATAAGCGACCATATTACCGCAGGAACAAGAATAGGCAACAAAAAGAATTTTTCCCAAGGGTAACTATGATAGTAATTCAACCATGGCATACAGTAAGTATGGAAAATCAGCGAACAAAAATCAAGAGCTATAACAATTCCGGTATTTTAATTTCTTCTTCCGGCTCATGCAAATTCTGTGTTTGAGATAGCTTTTGCCCCAAAAGACCGAACTGTGACGAAACGCTGCTCATGCTGTTATGCGCATTATTTATATGTCTTCCTAATACGCTTAAATTTTCCTCAACTTTCCCGTAATCTTTTTGGATTGCACGGAGAAGCTGAAATACCTGTCTGGATTTTTGCTCTAAATCTTTCCCCTGAAAACTTAGAAGAAGCACCTGTAGATGGGCATAAAGCGTATTCGGAGATACCGGGTATACACGTACTTTTCTAGCATAATCCATGAGCTCCTGCATATTAGCTATTTCATAATAAACAGACTCAGATGGGATATACATGAGGGCAAAATCCATCGTGCCCTCCTCGGGTAAAATATATTTTTTACTGATGTCATTGACATGTTTTTTTACATCAGCAACAAAGTCTTTTTTCGCCTGATTTCTGATCGCTTCTGTTTCTCCTTTATGGAGAAGTGAAAAGTTTTCCATTGGAAATTTTGAATCGATGCACAGGAGTCCTGCGTCGGTTTTTAAAACCGCATCCACCTTTACCCCGGATTTGAAGGAGTATTGAAGATGGAAGGAATTTTTCGGGAAAGTCTGACCGATCATATCCTGCAAGACCTGCTCACCGATATTGCCCCGTAATTTCGGCGACTGCAGAAATTCCTGCAAGCTGCGGATGCCCTTGCCGACTTCCGACATTTCTCCCAAATTTTTCTTAAGGTCCCCTATGACGCGTGCCGCGGTATCCAGCCGCTCGTTGAGCTGCTTCGCATTTTCCTGAAGTAATTTCGAGACATCCCCTGTCTGTCCGCGCATCGCTTCATTTAACGTTTTATTAGTGTGTTCCACCGATGCCTGCATGGATTTAAGCCACTCCGTCATCGTAGTATCTTCTTTTTTCTCTAAAAGCCTTCCCAATTCCTTCTTTATCAGCCACCCAAGAACACCAAAGCCTACAATAAGAACGGTTATAAGAATAATAAAATCCAGTTGCATCGCTTAGCCATTGTAGCACCCTACTCGACCGGGATACAATAAAATTACTGTGCAAAGAAAACCCCGCAATATACTCTGGCTTATCGCAGCAATCTTCTCCGTAAGCGGTCTAGCATGGTTCACGAATACCTATGCCCCGGACTCCGTCCCGCGATTATGGATTTTTTATATTCTCATATTCGCTTCTAGCGGTTTTCTCTTCCTTTTTCTTCTAAAAGGAATGCGGCGCGCCATACTATGCGCGACCGGGATTTCCATTTTTTTATTTCTTCGCTCCCTCAACCTTCGTGAACCCTGGTACATCTTGCTCCTTGCCGCCAGCCTTATCTCGCTTGAGGTATTTTTCCAGAAACGGTAGAATCACCTCATGGCTAAAAAATTTTTCCTCCACAGCGCGATTCCTTACGTCAACGCTGCTCCTCATATCGGCCACGCACAGGAATTTATCTATTCAGACATTATTCGACGGTATCACAAGCTTCTCGGCGAAGATGTCCTATATCTTAGCGGTGCTGATGAAAATGGCTTAAAAATTATCCAGGCTGCTGAAAAAGCCGGATTAGACCCGCACAAATTCTGCGATATTCACCAACAAGAATTTCTTGATGTCGCTGACAAACTCAATATTCACTTTGATATATGGCAACGCGGGACGAATAAAAATCATTTTCTATCCTCCCAAAAACTCTGGGAACTCTGTGCAAAAAATGGAGATATTTATAAAAAATCGTATGAAGGACTCTACTGCATCGGCTGTGAGGCGTTTTATACATCCGATGAACTTAACGAGAATGGTGAATGTTTTGAACATCCTGGCAGAAAACTTGATGTCGTTTCAGAAGAAAATTATTTTTTCCGTTTGTCAAAATATCAAAAATTTTTCGAAGACTTAATCTCCTCTGATACGCTCGCCATTATCCCCCAGGTCAGAAAAAATGAAGCACTGGCGTTTATCAAAAAGGGGCTTGAAGATTTTTCTATATCCAGAACTAAAACTCGTGCAAAAGGATGGGGTGTACCTGTTCCGGGAGATCCCGATCAAATCATGTATGTTTGGTTTGACGCAAACAACATTTATTATAGCGGCATCGGTCTGGGTTGGAATGACATGTTATTCTCCAAATGGGCACCAGCCGACCTTATGGTAATCGGCAAAGGAATATTGAGGTTTCATGCCGTCTATTGGCCGGCGGTTCTCAAATCTGCTGGTCTCCCTTTACCCAAACAGCTCTTTGTCCATGGATATCTCACCGTCGATGGTCAAAAAATGAGCAAAACCGTTGGCAATGTTGTGGATCCCGTAGAAATTCTTGGCCAATTTGGAACTGATGCGGTTCGATATTATCTCGCCCGCGAGATACCAAGTTATGGCGACGGCGACTATTCTGTCCGAAGATTTAAGGAATTATACAATGCTGATTTGGCAAATGGACTAGGGAATCTCATCGCCAGAGTAGCAAAACTTGCATGCAATTTAACGTTTGAAACGGAACCGTTAAATTTTTCTGACGTAAATAAAAATGAATACAAAAAAGCCCTTGAAGAATATCGGTTTAACGATGCGCTTGTTGCTATCTGGGAAAAGGTTAAAACCTCAGATAAATATATCGACGAAAATGAACCATGGAAGCTCACGGGGGAAAAACTTCACACCGTGCTCGGGCAAGCGATACAACAAATTATTGAAATTGCCACGCTTCTCCAATCCTTCCTTCCCGACACTTCCGAAAAAATCCTCCAGCAATTTAAGGGTCCAACTATCACATCACAGCCTTCTTTGTTTCCCAGGCTCCAATAATTTTTGTTGGATAATTTAAGAATTGAATAATTATGTTCATCGACACTCATTGCCATCTAAATTTTCCTCAATATGACGAGGATCGCGCTATGGTGATCGGCAATGCCAAAAAGGCCGGCGTACATAAATTTATCAATCCAGGCGTTGACTGGATTTCCTCCACGCAAGCTGTTGCACTTGCTCAACAGCACCCACGAATTATCTATGCCGGCATCGGTTTCCACCCTTATGAAGCGCAAAAAGATCCGGAAACAGACAAGCTTGCGAAGCTTTATCAGGATCACAAAAATCATATCGTCGCCATTGGCGAAATCGGTCTCGATTACCATCAGTATAAGGAAGAAAAAGCAGAAGGGAAAAAACAGAATCAAAAAATATTATTTGAAGAACAGTTGCGTTTTGCGCTAGCACACAATCTTCCTGTTATCATGCACTGCCGCGATGCGTATGAAGATTTTTTCGACATACTCGATAGCCTGCCATCTATGCCCCGCGGGGTCATTCACTGTTTTTCCGGAGGGCTTCAGGAATTGCGCATGGCGCAAAAACGAAACTTTTTTGTGGGAATTGACGGCAATATCACGTATTCAAAACAACTCGAATTGACCGTCCCACACATTCCTCTTCCCATGCTCCTCCTGGAAACTGATGCACCATTTCTCACGCCGACGCCGCACCGCGGGACACGCAATGACCCCAAGTATATACCACTTATCGCAAAAAAAGCCGCTAATCTTCTTAACGTATCAGTGAATGAAATAGAGGAAATCACGACTGTCAACGCGAAAAAACTCTTTTCCGTATTGATTTGATAATCGGATAATCGGATAATTGGATAATTACCATGACTATATCTGTCGTCATCCCCGCATATAACGAAGAAAAATATCTCCCCAAAACTCTGGCATCCCTTAAAAAACTTCTACGCCAGCCTGACGAGATTGTGGTCGTAAACGCTAGTTCAACCGATAAAACTGCAACAGTGGCAAAGCAGTTCGGCGCACGAGTAATCACAACACCACTGAAAACCATAGGGTATAGCAGACAAAAAGGATTAACAGCAGCCAGATGTGACGTCATCGCTTTTACGGACTCCGACGCCATCCTTCCGCCCGACTGGCTTACAGTAATAGAAAATGAATTACAGCGACCAGGTGTTGTAGGATTTTTTGGTGGATTCAGGATTCCTGATGGTCCGTGGTGGTATCGTCTTTATGTAAATTTTGTTCAACCAATACTCAATGTACTGTATTATCATATATTTGGCCTCGCCATGGCAACCGGCCAGAATATGGCTTTTTACAAAAAAACAGCAGTTAAGGTAGGCGGGTTTCCTGAAGAATTCAAAATGGCTGAAGATCTGGAAATAGCAAAAAGACTTCAGGGAGCTGGAAAAATCATTTTTAAGCAGGGATTTTTTGTTGTCGCTTCCGGCAGAAGAGGAAACGAAGGGTTCATCGAACTAGTCACGCGGATATCCAAGGTGTTTTTCTATTACATCCTTTTTCATAGGGCAGACAAAATCGGCTTCCCCTCCAT
>JACREN010000041.1 GCA_016218255.1 Candidatus Gottesmanbacteria bacterium
AAGAATTTGAGGAAAAGTCAGTTCAATATGAGGAAGCTATAGGCGGTTATGTAAGGTTGAGAGGTGCAAAATTCAATAAAATCCCCTGCCTTGTCATTCCAACAGAATACATGGAAGAAGCCGGGTATGTATTGAAAGTCCTGATAAACAACGGTTATATATCATCATTTAGAACAGACAAAAGCAGTTATATTTGTGTAATAGAGTATAGATATGTTGTCCCTTTTTCAATCTTCTCCCATACTCCTTTAACCTCTTTAAAAATGTCTTCATCGGATTTGATAGATATTTTTATATCTCTTACTCTCATAGCTTCTCCTCCCTATATTTTTTAATGTCTTTCATCCTCAATAATGCGTGAAATGCTAACTCATCAATCAAAATACATAGAATTTATGCAGGCAAAACGCTACAATAGATCATGGCTTCTTTCCGTCCATTTTGGACGGAATAAAACCAAGCAAAAAATAACCCCTTTTTCGCCATTGCAAAATGCCAAAAGGCCTGCAAACATTGCGTCTTTCGTTCAAAGGTGCTCATCTCACCCACTTCGGCGGGATGGTGCTGCTTCAACGATTTTGCAACAAGATTGGACTTCGTCGGCTTCTACGGCGTTCCTTCCGAAAGCAAGAACGAAACAGCACCTATCGTCCTGCCGATTTAATCCTAGCGCTTCTCTTCGTTATCATGATCGGTCTGCGTCGGATCAACAAGACCGAAATCCTGCAATACAACGGAGCCTTTCTCTCGCTGCTGGGACTTCCACGCTTCCCCGATCAGACCACGCTGCGACGGTTTCTCAAAAGACTTACCCCAAAAGACATTCGACAACTCGTTGCACTACACGATCGACTTCGACTTACCTTATTCCCTCTGCCCAGGTCGAGGACATCGTTGATCTTCGACTTGGATTCCGTCGTGCTCACGATTTACGGAAAAATTCAGTTTGCCCGCGTGGGTTACAATCCGAAGAAACACGGCAGACGGTCATACCATCCGCTTCTGTGTTTCGAAGCCCATCTCCAGGAATTTTGGCACGGCTCGCTCCGTCCGGGAAATGCCGCCTCAAGTTCCGGGGTCGTGGCCTTTCTCGAACACTGCCTGGACAAGGCGCCCAAAAACATTGCACGGTCCAGAATTCGGATCAGGGCCGATTCGGGCTTCTTCGGTCGCCGACTCATCGAGTTTCTCGACAGCATCGGCTGCGGCTATGCAATCGTGGCCAAGGAATACTCCACCATCAAATCCAAAGCACGAGCATGTCGCTTCACAAAACTGAGCACCGGTTGGGAAGTGGGCGAGTTCAAATACCAACCGAACTATTGGAAGCGCCCTCATCGTTTTATCGTGGTCAGACGTCCGATTCCCGACGATCCTGTCGAAGCCAAGCAGCTCACGTTATTCAAAGATCGAAAGTACGCCTACCACGCCATCCTCACGAATCTTACTGCCAATCCCTGGCGGGTCTGGCAGTTTTATGCCAAACGAGCCACTATCGAGAAGAACATCCGGGAACTGCTCTACGATTATCCACTCGGCAAAATTCCAACCGAGGACTGGTTGGCGAATGTGGCATTCTTTCAGATGCTCCTGTTCGCCTTCAATATCGTCCACTGGTTCAAGCGGCTGTGTCTTCCCAGCGAGTATCTGTACGCCACGTTGGATACGATCCGTACCAATTTCCTCATGTTACCGGCCAAACTGAGCAAAGAAGGCAGCCAGAATGTTCTAACTCTGCCTCAGGATTATCACTACCGGGAGCAGTTCGAGGCCGCTCTCATGAAAATCAAAAAACTCAGGCTGCCATAATTACATCGTTTTGCAAGTTACTCACTACCCGCTATTCAATGTTTATGCGGGTTTTATGAGCAAAAAAGCCATTATCACGCATTATTGAGGTTCATGTAAAGGAAATTATAAAAACTGCCACGGATTTATCACGGATGGACACGGACAAGATAAATCCTTTTACTATTTCATTGTTTTTCTGTGTTTATCCGTGTCCTTCCGTGGTTTTATTAAGTTTTTGTTCTTCTTTTTATGGTATTTACAAACGCCCACATCCCCATTATCATACCTCCTATTAAAAGCTCCCAGTGATAATGATTAGGTATACCGCCGTTTAAAGCCAATCGAAAATCCAACATGAAAGAGGACAATATTATTATCGCACCGATTGCTATGAATGCTATTTCTTTCTTATTTATAATGGGTGGACTGCCCTTTCCCTCA
>JACREN010000042.1 GCA_016218255.1 Candidatus Gottesmanbacteria bacterium
CCGCCTCACTTCTGTATGGTCTTTCACCTTATCTTCTTTTGGACGTTTTTGTTCGGGGCGACATCGGCGAAATGCTCGCCTTTGTCTTTATTCCGCTTACATTGGCTTCCATTAGCGCCATTAATAATCATGGCCGCAAACGTATTCTATTGGGTGCGATAAGCGCAACACTACTCATACTTTCCCATAATGGCATGAGCCTACTGTTTGTACCAATTTTCGTTGCGTATGGATTTTTGACTGTGCCAAAAAAGAAATTTTCTTCCTTTGTGCTTATGCTTGTACTAGCATTTGGATTATCCGCCTTCTTTTGGTTTCCAGCACTCGCTGACCAAAAATTTACTAATTCACAACTTTTTTTATCTATGTATCGTGAGCATTTTATCCAACTTACTGCTTTTATTTTTAAGCCGTGGGGCTTTGGGACGAATATCAACATGCCGGGTGGCTTATCGCCCCAAATTGGCATCCTGCGATTCGTTTTGATCTTTTTTGCCACCGCGTTCGCATTCCGCTCTAAAACGAAAGATAAAATATTTTTCTTTTGGATCATTATTTTTCTCATGAGTATTTTTTTCACAACTTCAAACTCTCAATTTTTCTGGGAACGGCTGAAAATACTACAAAAATTACAATTTCCTTGGCGGCTCATGGCTCTTTCCACGTTCTCCGGTGCAGTTCTTATTGCACAGATTCTTCATGAAATACCAAACAAACGGATCTCAATTCTCATTACTATATTTGCGCTTCTGACGAGTATCTCCATGGCAAGAATCCAAAAACCCATCAATATTTCAGATGCCGATGCTTTTCACCACGAAGGTACGACAGCGCTCCACGCTGAAGCGACTACCATCTGGACGGCTGGTGATCCCGCCTCTACTGCCCCAGAACCGATTCAGATAATCGCAGGGAACGGCAGTATCACAAAGTATGAACGAAAAAATTCATGGCACACATTCATTTCGGAATCAAATCAAAAAATAAATATATTGGACAATACGCTGTATTTTCCGGGATGGAAAGCATATATTGATGGGCAGGAAACTTCTATTGAGTTTCAGGATACAAACCACCGGGGATTGATTACGTTTTCCGTGCCTGCAGGAAATCATACAATACGCGTTTCTTTTGAAGAAACTGGGCAAAGGCAACTCGCGGATACAATCTCGTTACTCTCTCTCGGATTTGCTATAGTACTCTTACGACGCCCACGGATAACAAATACATGAATAAAACAACCGTATTTCTTCTTCTTATCCTTATACTCGGAAGTTTTCTGCGTTTCTATAAACTTGGATGGTCACCCGTTGGACTTCACCGCGATGAGGCGTTCTTGGGATACAACGCCTATTCAATACTTAAAACCGGAAAGGACATGAATGGCATAACCATGCCGCTCCATATTAAGTCCTTTCTTTATAGTCCCGCAGGCTATTCGTATACGTCCATACCTTTTATCGCACTGTTTGGTCTAAATGCATTTTCCGTCCGCTTCGCCTCTGCACTTATTGGAACACTCACAATAATTATTGCGTTTTTTCTTACCCAAGAATTATTTAGGTCTTCCCGTCCTGCCTCTCACATCTCACTTCTCGCATCTCTTCTTTTGGCCATCTCCCCCTGGCATCTCAATCTCTCCCGCACGGCTACGGAAAATACGCTGGCCGTGTTTTTTGTTTCGCTTGGCGTGCTTCTCTATCTCCTGTGGTACAAAAATAAAATACACATTATGCTACTTGTATCTTTCGCTTCATTTTTTTTTACGCTTATTATCTATCAGGCACCGCGGGCCTTTCTCCCTTTGTTCATTCCCGTACTTCTTTTATTCTACCGGGCTAAATCCCGCCTTCCATACGTATTCTTTTTCCTGACCATTCTATTTCCGCTCTTTTTCATCTTTCGGTCACCCGCACTTTCACTTCGCCTTCAAACCGTAAGCCTTTTCTCAACACAAGAAACCCAGCTCCAGATTGATGAAGTCCTTCGGGAAGACGGTGTAACCTTACAGCCGAGAATTATTACAAGAATATTCCATAACAAAATTATTGGGTATAGCCAGCAGTTTTTACAAAATTACTTCGCCCACTTTTCTTACCCATTCTTATTTACCGACAAAGGGCTGCCGGACCGCTATCGTATTCCAAATCAGGGGCTTCTGTACCTCATCGAACTGCCGTTCCTGCTTATTGGACTCTACACACTTATAAAAACCCGTGCGTCATATTCACGGCTTCTGCTTGCGTGGATTTTTCTGGCACCGATCGGAAGCGCATTGGCATTTGACGATGTTCCGAATCTGCAGCGAACACTCCTGATATTCCCTGCTCTTTCAATCACTGTTGCTCTCGGTCTTATTGCATGGCTCAATTGGCTAACGAAAGTAAAAAATTCGTTTGTTCTATTATTCATTTATTCGATTATTTCATTATTGTTTATTTTTAATGTCACGGCCTATCTTCATGCCTATTACATCCATCAACCAGTCCACCGGCCATGGAGCAGGCATGAAGGATATCAAGATCTCGTCTCTCGAGTAAATACGCTCTTGCCGAAATACCAACGCGTTATTGTCACAGACCGCCAATCGGCACCCACTATCTTCTTTCTCTTTTTCAGCGCATACGATCCTGAAAAATTTCACAACGACACCCGTTCGTCAACGTTCCCCGATTACGACCGCATCGCGTTTGCAAACTATGAATTTTCTCAGGAAGAATGTCCATTGCAGCAGAATAAAAATAGTGGGGGCAATACCGGCAAACCAGGCATTCTGTATGTAAATTTTGGTACCTGTAAGCCTGTGGAAGGAACAAAGGAACTCGAAGCCATCCATCGGGGCGACTCATCTATCGTCTTCCGTATCCTAAAAGTAAATTAACTTATTCCTTCTCTACACAGGACTGACCGAGGGAGGTGTTTTTTGCTCCTTTTTTGATTAATCCTTGACGCTCTAAATCCAAAAGGATTTCATCTTTCTTTTGATTATCAAAATTAATATCAGTGGCGAACTGAAAATTCCGCGGGTCTCCCGTGGTCCACTCGTATGCAAAGTCAGGCAACGCGGCGTTCAAACGACAAAGTCGGACATAGTTTTTATCCAAAAAATCGGTAAAAAAGTAGTTAAACTCCGGAGCATTGCCACCCCAAGGCGAGTATGCGCGCTTGAATACGATAACTTTAGGGCGGCTCCTTTCAAAGTCCGCAACCATTTCGCCTTTAATCTTTGACACTGCCGCTTGTTTCAAAAACCAATGATATCGGGAAGCAAGTTTTTGAGTTTTTAAATAAAATAGCTCTTTAAATTCGAACGGTCCTATCCATGCGTAGTCATCGGTAGTGATCATTTTGTTTATTAACGGCGCAATCTGCGGATAATCATAGATAAGCGGCGCCTGTCCCATGTATTTGGGATAAAATTTCTGTTCGAATTTCATTATGAGAAACGCTGCATTGAAAAACCAATATACCGATAGAAGCAAAAATACCACAGTGATTATTGACCGAATGGAGCTCTTCAATACGTCCTCATCTAATAATTTTTTAAGCGCGCCAAGAGTAAATAATCCGTTGAACATAGAAAAAAGAATGTACACACTTGATTGGTAATCAGTCTCCCGTATCGCCTGGGGATTACTCCGTGCTACAGAAAATAGTATCGCCATAAAAAACGGGAAGAGAAACGCAAACCGCTTCTTTAATAAAAGCAAAACAAACAATGCGGCGTTTGACAAGGCGAGTGTAACTTGTATTGGATCAGAAAACGAAAAATCTTTAACTCCCCACAGAGCTGGCAAATAATTATTGATAAAATTATTAGCAATA
The DNA here is from genome assembly GCA_016218255.1 of Candidatus Gottesmanbacteria bacterium. Taxonomy (GTDB): domain Bacteria; phylum Patescibacteriota; class Microgenomatia; order UBA10105; family UBA927; genus JACREN01. The sequence goes on from JACREN010000042.1 coordinate 3,826, forward strand.
ACGGCCGCGTAACGGATCGGATTGACAGTCCCCCCGCCGGGGTAGTTATAAATGTAATATTGTTGATTATAGACGATATTCGCAAAATAATAATCTTTTAGGCTTCCCGTCACTATCAAATACAGCAAAAATAATGCATACGGAGCTACAAAAATAGTCCCAACTATTTTTATTAATCCGAACAATGAATATCTGCCCCGATCACTTTTCAAAAAAACATACATCGCATAAAGATTAAGACCGATAACGACATACGTAAACGTCATCGACGTAAACCAGGTAAAAAACGTTGACGCACTAACGATCGCTAAATCTTTCCTGCTAAAACGTTCCTTGTGATATTCCTTCAAAACAAGGAGGGCATATCCGGGAATTATGAGATATGCAGCAAGCGTGTCTGCCAATAGCATCTGACCCCAAAAGTACGTACTGGCGAGCGCTACCGAAAGAAGAAATAAAAGATAAAAACCAATGTCAGGACTCCGGACTCTTCTTCTTAACAGCAAATAAATACCCACATGGTATGAGAAGAGTAAAATTCCGTACGCTATGCGAAATTTTACGAATGACTGACCGGTAAACGGAAGCAGCCCCGCAGCTACAACGTATGCAAACGGTTGGTGATGCTGGAACCAGTCTCGGTATGGCAGTTTGCCGTGGGTGATGTAGAGGCCACCGACAATGCTATCATACTCATCCGGATACTCCTCATGAAAGGTACTGACCAAAACAATGGCGAACAGGAGCAGAAATACGCCAATAATTGCCTTCTTCATATGACCTTTGCCGACTTTTGCATTGTATCACGTCCTGCAAGATACCAAATCACCATCAAGACATAGAACACCAAACTCCCTAAAGTCACCAAAAGACCAATCCAGACAGATAATGGGTCATAAACGAATCGCACCGTATGACGGCCTGCTGGCACAGAAACTGCCCGAAATGAATAATTCGCCCGGTATATTTCCGTTTTGGCGCCATCGATCAACGCTTTCCAACCAGGATAAAAAGTATCCGATACTACCAACAGCGCAGTATCATCTAGTTCTGTCTCAATGATGACATTTTGCTCATGGTATTCCTTCATAACTGCCAACTTTTTCATTTTTAGTCCATTCTTTTTCTCTAGCGAACCCAGAACGGGAATTTTTTCAAGAAGGACCGTATTTTGTACGTCAAAAACCGGGTCAAAAAGCCTCGCAAAAAGACGCTCGTCATCCGATATCACTTCATACGAGGGAACGAGATACGCACGCGGCAATGCAGATTTTCTCACTGCAAGGTACCACTTGTCATTCTCCCAAACAGTATCAACATCAGCCTTCAATGGGACTTCAGCCTTCTTGAAAAGAAGATAGCGGATACCCAAGATATCAAAAAGTCGATTTCTCCGAAATAATACCTCTTCCGTAACGAACGGATCGTTAATTATTTCAACATCACTTCTGGGTAGCGCGCTACGTGCTTTTCCTTTATTGGCGTATTCGATAAGCTCTGCATAACGTTTCAGGTGCAATGGGTCATAATAATTCGGATCATAAATGTGGAAATGCGTCGCAAAGTTAGTCTTCAGATTTGCCTCTCCCATACCAAACACGCGGGCATCTCTCGTATGCTCTTTCAGCGCCCGTATCACGGCATTATCGTGTAGCACGGTATCTGAAGAAGAAAACGGCAGAAATTTATTGCTATTATATGCGCCCAAAAGCAGCACCAGGAGTAGTGGAAGGATCACAACCTTTTTGTAAAAAATCGCCGCTGTCATAAACAAGATCAACACGATAATTTCCAACATCATATTGCGAATACTGATAGTCCAACAATTTGGTATCTGAACCACAGGGCACGCAGGGTGCAAAATAAAGAGAACAGTCGTGATGAACGCAATAAGAGCAATCACAGCAAAAAACCAGCGGATAAACGAATGTCGCAATATATCCCTCTTTGTTTTCATCCACATATCAAGGCCGAATCCAGACAGAATTGCTATGCCAAAAGCAGCAAACGCAAAAATTCTAGACGGAACATCAGCTGACAGTACGGGAAGAGGAAGACGATAAAACCACCTCGTTCCAAACCAGTCAAGAGTTAACAAAATAGAGACAATCGTAACTCCGAAGAAAAAACGGACATGAAAACTTTTATGCGCACGGATGCAGGCAATACATGCAAACAGACACGGAATTAATCCGACCGCGGCGACCGTCTCAATGTAATCACCGGCTCCCCAATAGTTATACGTCGCCTGATTCCCGAAATAATTCGGTATCAGTATTGATATAAGATGCCATACCGGCAGAAGAAATCGTTGAAAAATAAACTCGGATGATATGCGCGTGATGGTTGAAAAGCGATACAGCTCAAGAGCTGGAATGAGTTGAACTCCTGCAATTCCTAATCCTAATAAGAAAAATGGTAAATATCGAAGCGCCCATAAAAATCCTCCTCGAAAGACAGCATATATCCCGGTGATCAATACTATCGTCAAAATGATATGCGGCTGTCCGGAAAGAAAAAGAAACGATACGGCAATGGGCGTAAAAAGCCAAAACGAAGGACAAGATTTAAGGAGCGCACTCTCCACGAATAAAAGAAGCAACGGAAGCATTGCGAGTGCATAAATAAATTCTCCAAATACAAGCCGCACGATAACAAAACCGGAAAATACTAATATTGAAGCGGCAAACAAAGACGCGAGCCTGTTTAACCGCAACTGCCGGCAATAAAGATACGTACAAAATGCTAAAAACGGCACCTGCAAGCCCACAAAGAAGATCCATGCTACTGGCGGAGGAAGGAAAAGAAAAAAAAAGCCAAAAGGGTTCAAATATCCCGGATGCATAATCGCCAAAAGCGGCGTACCTGAGCCGTTGTAAGGATTCCATAACGGCAACTGTCCCTGTTTTAAGATGTCAAATGCCAAAACACGCAATGGATACAGATGACGGAATACATCATCGGCGACTGCTTTGTGCGCAACCGTTGGCACACCTCTGAAGGTGTCGGTTTTCCAGGGCTCGTACCAAGAAATCAGATAATCACCGGGAAATGGAATAAGTCCCAATAGTAACGATTTCCAAAATACCAGGATGGTCAAAACGACCAAAAACAATACTATGCTAATATGTTTTTTTTGCATATCACCACCATATTGTCGCGAAGCGGCAAATATAAAGGAAACTTACCGAGAGAAGTACGGCCAAACAGTCTATACAGTATTGCCGCAATGGCGCTCTCACCCGTCGTCCTTCCCAAATGCAGAACATACCGCAGGCTCAACCATTTTCCAATACCAAACCAACGGATTGGCATAAAATGCTCTTCTTCTAAAAATCGGGTCAAATTTTCTCGATTGTAGAAAAAAAGATGTTGCGGCGGAATATAAAACGTCCACCGGCGCCCAAGGAATTTCGCCATCGCACTCTCTGTGTTACCAGTAGCAACCACCAAAATTCCGTCATCCTTCAGAAACGAAAAAAGTCTCTTGAGATCCCTTCTAGGATCACCAAGGTGTTCAAAAACATCAAAGAGAGTAATAACGTCAAATGATTTTTTCGGATAATCTACCGTATGAATTGCACCTCTTCTCACGCGCGCATGTCCATTCAGCTTACCGGCGTTCGCAACCGCAAAATCAGACGGATCGAAACCGTATGCATCAAATCCCGCTCCAAGCGCTATCTCCACAAAAAACCCCATGGCACATCCCACATCAAGCAGGGTTCCACCGGATTTATGCTTTTTAATTTCGTGAATAAATTTTTTCATGTTTCGTGCGATCATCGGCTTATCATCTTTGTAATCAATATACGCTCCACATGATTGTTTACCGGTAAAATACCCCCTACTATACTGATCCCGGATGAATATTTCATAATTTTCTCTTAAATCAGTACGCATTAATTTACACGCATTGCATCGATATATACTGTATCCGTTCTTATTCAAAAAAAAATTCATGGTGCGTCCACAGAGGTAACACTTCATAGGAGTTCGCGATCACGGAGTTTCCAATAAGAAGACGACTGGATCCTGGATTGAATTATTTTTGGCAATCGAATAAGTGCCGCTAAATATCCAGCGATCATCCATACATCCCCATTCAGTAAAGAACGAAGAATCCGGACCGGGGTCCACAATGCATGTGAAAACAGAAATCCTATATCGGAAATATTTTTCCAGATAAAAATAAATTGATTACGGTACGCAACCGTTTTTACCTGTGATGCTGAAAATGATTGCTTTATCTTCCCATCGTCATGAAAATGCCACACAATGCTCTTGGGCTCGAATTTCAGGAGATACCCCGCTTTGCGTGCCCGGTAACTCAAATCAATATCCTCCCAATAAAACGGATCGTAGAGAGCGTCCATGCCGCCAAGCGTATCCCAAATGCTTTTACGAAATGCCCCGCTGCCGCCGGAAACCCACGCGGTATCCGCCGCGTCAACCTCGCCCCTCTCGTGGACAAAAAATCCATTTTGCCAAGCGGCTATCCCTCTCCCCCGAAGCACAACCGAATCACCCTCTTTGCTTTTATCCATGCAACCCACTGCAAACACGGCTCCATTTTGAAAATAATGCAAAAGCGGCTCAATAAAACCTTTCTCCGGTACCACATCGGTATTAAGGAGAACAACGATATCTCCGCGCGATGCTTCTACCCCTTTATTGACGCTGCTGGCAAAACCCTCATGACTTTTTTTTGCAACGACACGAATAGCGGGAAATTTACTTTTTAAAAAAGAAACGGAGCCATCAGTTGATCCGTCATCGACGACGAGTATTTCTGCGCCTCCACAGACAGATAGGACAGCACGTAAATTTTTTTCAAGCAGTGATTTCCCATTCCAATTGGGGATAATGATGCTAACCGACACGGTTTTTCTCATAAGGTGAATTCTACTCGATGCGTTCCTTCCGGCACAAGAGTACCCATGAAGCTATAATTGACGCGATACAAAGGCGCATCTTTTCCGTCTATTCGAACGCGCCAGCCATCAGCATAATTTTCAGAAAAAACCAAAAATGCCCGGCTGACCATATGTGCATCCACTACTACTGCATTGGAGGAATAAAAAACGACAGACGCACTACCGGCTGTTAATTGATTCCGCGGTATACCCAGCTCATAGTTGCGCTCGACAACGGCAACAGGACGGGGCGAGCGAAATACTTCTTCAAACAATACCCGCAGTGCCTCTTCTTTCGTTGCTACCTGTCGGACCGTATCAGCAATATACACACGGGGTAAAGCAGAAAGATATTCATACACCCGCGTTTCTCCTTCCTGAATCACTTTTTTGAGAAACGGTTTATTCAGTTCAGAAAGAGATATGACATATCGAACATTGAGAAGCGGCAATAGAGGGGATTCAACTGATTCCAGCGTAATAATCCTATTAAACCCAAAAGGCGGCGAAGTATCCGGTTTTCCCCTTCCAATAGCCGCCATCAGTTCTTCGTACCGGCCGGGCATGAGCGGGTCATAGCCCTCGATCGTCTCAATCCCGTAATATGAAGTGGAATTTGGGGGGAATACGCGCTTATCCAGACTCATAATACGAAATGGTTTTGCCTGGTTGACCAAAAACGATATCACCTGCGTCTCAGGAAAGAAATACTCCCTTTGAGAAAAAGGGGTAAACTTCCAACCGAAACGCAAAAGATCAAATGTTGTGAGAACGACAAACAGTATCCCGATACAAAAAACAACAAAAAATTTTCTTGCTCGATACGAAATCAAAAAAAGAAGTGTTCCGGCCACAAAAAGACCCGTAGGAAGCATTAGATTCCTTCTTGCAACCAACAGATTATCGCCTCCCGGGGATACCGTGAACCAAAGAATAAGGATACCCACGCCAACGATAGCCAGTGATCTCCAGACGCTTTTTTCACGCCTCGAAAGCCACCGGTCGAATCCAAACGAAGCAAGCATCACAAGAGAAAAATCTACTGCCACCAAAAGACGGGTCGGCTGCAATGACGAAATAACCGGGAGTCGTAAAAAATATGAGACATAAGCAAAGGGAGTCGGAAGAGCAAAAATAAGGCTCAGTCCAGCCACAATCATCCAGAACACGGCGTCATTTCTCTTTTTCCCGGAACAGACACTCAAAACTGCAAATAATAGCGGGATCACTCCGATATATCCAATCAATTCCCCGTAATTCCACACCCCCCAGTAGTTTAACGTTGCAGGATTGCCGAAATAATCCGGCGCGACAAATTGAACAAGATGTTGCCACGGAATGAACCAGCCCGGCTGTATCCAATTTTCCGTTTCAGTAATTCTGCCGCTTTGGACTATTGATTGAACCATTGGTATCCACTGAATAGCTGATATGAGCGCTGACACTGCCACTCCGGCTGTGATCCACAAAACGCTCCCTAGTCGGCGCTGCTTGATCTGCCACACCCGATATGCGGCATACGCTCCGGCGATCAAAAAACAATAGACTGCTATCTGTATATGACCTGCAAACATTTGCATTGCCAGTCCAATAACAAACACAAAAAACCATGCAATACGATTTCTGATTCGTTCTAGAGAAATGAGCAAGTCAACGGAAAGAAGATTAAGCGGCAACCATAACGCGACATGCACCATAGTTCCCCACGTTAACCAAGCAATAAAAAATCCCGAAAAAATCCAGGAAACTGATCCGAACACGCACGCCAAAGGCGTGATGCGTAAATGCCGAAGATATATATACAGGAATAGGCCAGCAAGCACAGGTTCAAGAATAATGAGAATCGTCCAAGCAGTCGAAAACCGGAAAAGAAAAAAAAGAATATTCAGCGGATAAAATACCCCGGCCTGAATATTACCCACGAGAGATGAACCGGAAAAACTAAACGGATTCCACGCGGGAATTCTTCCTGTACTCCATTGATCTATCGCTATCTTTCTCCATGGAATCTGTTGACGGACAGGATCTGTAATGAGGAAATTTTTAAACGGAAGTCCTCGGGGATTCGTCGCGCTATACAAATCGCGCCACGGATGATAGAGCCCCACAAGCGCGTCTATGGGAACTGGAAGTTTACCTTGTAAAATAGTAGGGTAAAAAAATACCCCAACTACAACAAGAAAACTAATAATACAACAAATATCTACGATTCGTTTCATACGGCCATTATGCGTTCCAATAATCGATCGAATGCAGCGCAAAACGCATCTTCGCCGAAGTCGCGGGATCGTTTGATTGCCGCTTTCCGCAGGGCTTCTCGTTTTTTTGGGTCATCAACAAGAATGCTTGTTTGTTTCAGTAGGTCGCTGGGGTGTTCCCAAAGGAAACCGTTTTTTCCGTCTTCAACAATCTCTCTCTGACCTCCCCCTGCAAATACAACCGGCACAGTTCCCGCGGACATAGCCTCTACAGTTGTAATACCAAAATGCTCCATCCATCGCGGATCCGTTTCGCCATATCCCGCCGCATGCCAATAGATCGACGCCCGACGGTAGTAGTCAACAAGCTGGTCGTGCGAGACATTCGGCTTGATAATGATAGGCAATCCCTTTGCTTTTTCCTTGAGCCTTGCAAGATAATTCTGATCGGTTGGAAGCAGCCCTCCAGCAAGAATCAACTTCCACTCCTTCAACTTTTTATCTTTCATTCCTTGGGCAAACGCTTCGATAAGCACGTGCTGCTTCTTGGCAGTATGAAAATCAGTAAATCGTCCAACTGAAAGAATAAGTTGCTCTTTTTTACTGTTCACCACTTCGATCGAATGAACTGGCGGATAAATCACCATTGCCCGGTTACTTACGCGAATGTCAAGAAACCGCTTGGTAAACTCGGAGTTACAAACTACGGCCTGATACCGAGAAAATTTTACCGCCGAGTACCCTACGGCCGGAAATGGAACTTGATAATGGAGTATATTATATTTTGCTAGCGTCGAAGGAATGCTCCCGTCACTTAGGAAAAAAATCATATCATATTGGCGGGTCAGAAATAATTTTTTGAATACATTATTTCCCCAAAAAATATTCCGGGTAATTTTTATATTCGTTAAATCTAATCCGAATCGTTCTTTTGCTCTTTCTAGAATACTAGTATCATCCCAAAAAACCGTCACAGTATGTTTTTTCGACCAATGCGCCGCAACGGTCAGCATGTACCGCTCTCCTCCGCTTACACTATCAAGATATGGACTATATATGCCGATGTTCATAGAACGCGACAATACTTCCAACGCCCAATATCACGCCCACAGCTGCTGCCAATAACAATGACAGACGAAAATTATCCGGCGAGTAATAGAACCGGACCACATGGTCACCTGCCGGGACAGGAACCGCCCGAAATACGTAATCAGCTCGAAATATCGGCATATAGGAACCATCCACAGTCGCTTTCCACCCTTTTTCAAACACATCAGATAAAAAAAGAAACTGGGGAGTTTTCGTAGTTACGGCAATGGATACCTCTGTCGGGAGGTAGCGTGTAATTTTTGCTTCTGCATCCCCTTCTGCGGGAGAAAAACCAGGATCCTGCTCAAGGACAATTGTTGATCGCCGGGGAAAATCAGAGCGCCATAATATATCAATGATTTCTTGATCTGACTTTGCCACGATATACGATGACGCCATAAATGCCCGCGGAAAACTTTTCTCATTTTCCATGATCTCATACTGTCCATCCTTATACACCGGCTGGTACGATGGATATTGCCAGAAAGGGTATGCCCAAACGTATCTGCCGTCACTTACCCGATGAGCAAGATACCGAACTCCCAATAATTGAAGCATGGCATCGGTGTATATGCCCTGCTTATCTACTAACACCACGGATCTGCCAGCAGGCAATACCTTTCCCGATGCTGCCGACCCGACGAACTCTCCGTATCGGGATTGATACAGCGCATCATACCCCTCTAGTGAGGGCAAACCATAGGTTCCCGTTGCCTCATTGCCCAACGTGCCGAATATCCGCCAATTTCCGATATTTTTTTGGAGATACGACATTGCAGGGGTAACCGGATACACAAATTCTTTGGGGTCAAATGGCATCCATTTTACCGCAAAACGAAGCATGTCCGTCGCCACAACAATGATGATAATATATGGCGCTATTCTCCGTATCGTTATATTTTTAACAAAACCCACCCACGACAACGCAATTGCGCCGAAAACAAAAAGAGAGGGCAAAATGAAATTTCGTATTGCCACACCTGATTTATCAAGATCCAGCCAATGCCCGAATTTTAAACCACCCCAAGCGCTTCCCATCAAAAAAATAAACGCTAATGTCGCCAGGAGAATTCCTTTTCGTTTTTGCTCCCTCCAGCCCTGTATCAACTCATCAAACCCAAACCCTGAAAGGGTAGCCAGACAAAAACTCGCAAGTACAATGACTCTTGAAGCGCCGCTTGTTGACAGCACGGGAACCTTCAGCGCATAGATAAGATCATTCAAAAACGTCGGCAAAGCAAACGCAAACGAAACTGTTGCGGCAATAACAAAAAATATCCGCTGTCTGTCTTTTCTTCCGAATATCGCCACTACGGCTAAAAATAAAGGAACAACGCCGATAAAGCCAGCCCATTCCGCATAATGACCAAACCAGTCATTTCGCGTTACCGGATTCCCGAAAAAATCAGGAGCTACAAGAGTGATAAGATACTGCCATGGAATCACTTCGCCTTTCCCGAAGCTGCTGCTTCGGACTGATTGCGCAAATGCATCAAATGCCGTGATGAGTTGAGGCGATGCCAAGAGTAATCCGAATATAAAAAATACCAACAGGGTGAATCCGATACGCCACTTGCGTAAACATATCGCTTCCCACAAGATATAAACCGCAGTCAGACCCGCCACGTACACGCTGATCTGAAAATGCCCGGAAAGAAACGAAAACGCCAATCCCAAGGTGACGAGGCATACATTCCACCAGGAACTTTTTTTAAATTCTCTCTGCACCGCAAAAAGTAAAAGCGGCAACCAAAGCGCTGCATATCCAAGCGTTGCATACGCCATCCACACGACGATAAAACCGCAAAACATAAACGCAAGGCTTCCTACCAAACTCCCCTCCCGCGATTGAGCCAGTGAACGGAGATATATATACATAAATAATCCAGCCAGAAGTGGCTGCAACAGCACCAGTACGCTCCATGCGTGAACCATAGGCAAAAATAAGAATAAAAGATTAAACGGAGAAAATACCGCAGATTGATAGTTTCCTGCGTGGACTGTGCCGGAAAAACTATAGGGGTTCCACAAGGGAATGTGACCACCCTTCCAGGTGTCCATGGTGAGTTTCTTCCATGGATAGATTTGCGTGATGACATCCGGCATGGCATTGTTCTTGAGAGGCATTCCATACGACGCGCTCCAAGGAGCAAAAAACGTCACTAAATACTTTGATGGAAATGGGATCAATCCCCTCAAGAAATAGGGAGAAGAGAAAATAAACCAAACGACGAAAATAACGAGAACCGGCCAATATGGCTTAAATCTGGTTTTCATTTTTTATTTTGCTTTTCCCAAAGCTTCGCATACGTTATAAATATACTAAACGACTGATAGATACTCTCAATCCATCCCGTAGTACCCGCTTTCCACCCATTCTGAATAACAAATGAATTCCAAAACCCCGTAATCATCACCCGAAGAAGCCGCCACCAGGAAATCGGAGGATGCCCGGCATCAAACCGAAGCCTCGCTTCCGATTCCGACCATTCATTCGTTTTTGCAACCATCTCTTCAAGCGTCCGATGGGTATTATGAATTATTGGAGCGTTTAGCTTGCCTATTTGACCCTTAACACGAGCTGATTCGTGAAGTTCTCCATACCACTCTATGAGTGCGTCTTTACGCATGAGTCGCAATATATATTCATCTCCTGGCCACTTATGACCCAAATAGTAATTTTCTCTCCGCAATATGAAGCCATTGACCGATGATTGTTTATTGATAATTATTCTGTTGATCGCTTCAGCAAGTTTACCTGATACGGTTTCGTCAGCATCTATATACAAAAGCCACTCGCCATTGGCCTTTTCTTTTGCAATATTTCGAAGTTTAGCAAAGTCTCGAACGCTCGTATCGATTATCGTTGCCCCTTTTTTATCCGCAATATTTTTTGTTTTATCCGTCGAACCGTTATTAACCACGATTACCTCATCAACCCACTCTAATGAGGATAAACATCGTTCTATTCTGGCTTCTTCATTTTTAGCAATAACTATTGCTGATATTTTCATGCCTTTCCCCACTTCCCCACTACAGCGTCCATTACCGCCTTTCGTCCAATGGAAGGCCCTATAACCATAAAACGTATCGCTTCGCGGGCAAGCGCAAATTTTGTGCGTACCGGCGCATAACGCATACCGACGAGGAGTCGATTACGCGTCATATAATATTGATGAAGCTCACTGCCAACGCTGCTTGAACCGGCGTTTTTGTGCCAAACGATTGATTGCGGCACATAGAGCAGTGTATATCCCTTTTCAACCGCACGCAAACAAAAATCCACGTCTTCCAGATACATATAAAATTTCTCATCGAATAGACCAACGCGTTCAAACACTTCGCGCTTCACCATCATGGAGCACCCAGTGATAAATTGTGTCTCTTCCGAAGTATCGAACTGCCCGTGGTCTACTTCATCAACTCCCCGATGTGACGCATACATATTTTTCCAGTCAATAATCCCGCCTGCATACCAGATCACGTTTCCGCGTTCACTCTCCCGATAGCGGTTCCTATGATACTCATGACCTGCCGCAAAATATATTTTTGAACCAGCTACACCTGCTGATGGGTCGCTCATAGCGCGCAGCAATGACAACGCTCCGCGATGAACGACGGTGTCATTGTTCAGCAGCCAAACATAACGAGCTCCTTGCGAAAGAGCCGCCCGGATCCCGACATTGCTGCCGCCGGCAAACCCTAAATTCTTCTTTTCTAAAATTAACTCGACGTTAGGAAACTTCGCCGAAATCACTGACGCTGATGCATCCGCAGACGCATTATCAACAACGATAATTTTTATCTCAATACCCTTCTCATTATCAAGAAACTGCAAAGATGTGAGGCAGCGCAATGTATCGACTATCCCGTTCCAATTCACAAGCACAACCGCCACAGTCTGTGTTTTCATATTAATGAGTGATTATTTTTATCCGTGCGTTATCCAGCCAGCCATCATATTTCATGGTAGATTTCATCATAACCCGATACAGCTTATTTCCGCGGTCAAGCGTTATCGGCATCTCTTTTTTGGTTACCGGCCCGCCGCCCTCTATGAACACCTCGCTGAACCATACATCGTGTTTATCGGTCACGTTGTATAACTTTGCGTAAATCCGTCCGTTTCCGGTCGGATTTCTCAAAAATAATTCGATGGTCGCCTGTTTAATTGATGCATAATTTCCCGTATCAATATATGCCTCTGCACTGAGGATGTCTTCATAGTCCGAGCTTTTTGTCGTGCCGGATCCAAGGGATACATAAAATTCTCTGGCTGTGGATACAGGCGAAGCTGGACGCGGCTGAACGGCATTCAATTTTTCATCAATTATTGTAATGCAGGACGATGAACAAACTGTATCTGCCTCGACGGGCGCAGGAACAGATTCTATCGTTACCTGCGCAGGAGGTTGAGGCTTCTGTTGGGAAAAAACTACGATATCTAAAAAAAGCAGGTTAACAGCAAATAAAAATAATACAGGTATAAAAATAAGCGCGTTACTGTTTATTGGCATACCATCGCCTGAGCTTCAGCATTAATTTCTTGCCGATAAAGCGCGATTCCTTTATTTTTGCAGTCAATAACCAATAGAATATATCCCTTTTGTTATTAAGAAATTCGGCGGAAACCTGATCAAGAGAAATTTCTAAATCTGCACACCTTTTTTTCTCCCAAACCTTTGCAAATACCACAAATGAATAAAAAGATTGCAATAAAGCTAAAATAAGCCCATGTAGGCCATCCTTATAGCCTGATTGAGCGAAATAAACCTTCACAAAATCAGATAGAGGAAATCGAAGTGCATCATACCATTCGAGCTGATAGTTAGTGCGCAGTAGCTTTAGTACTTCACTTTCTGTATATAGCGTATCCATCTTTCGTATAAACTGAGATATATTTTCGTAATTATGATGAATATATGGTTCCTGAAGCAATCCTGATATGCCATCAACCTCCAAGTATTCGTGCACATGAACACAAGGAAACCTTCCTTTCCCTCGACGGAAAAGGCGTAATTGCTTATCTGGCCACCATAATCCATGACGTATCCATTTGCCGAACAATATATTTTTCCGCGCAATCCAAAAACCCACACAAGTAGTATGCCCAACGCAATCCTTTATCTCCGTTGCAAGGGGTGCAGGTATGATCTCGTCTGCATCTAAGGACAATATCCAATCTCCTGTTGCTTGATCAAATCCGAAATTTTTATTTACATTTAGCATTGGATCGTTCGGACGGCTAAATACTTTCGCCTTATTCCTCTTGGCTACCCTTGCGGTTGCATCAGTTGAACAATTGTCAACAACAATTATCTCATCAGCCCAATGCACAGACTCAAGACATCGCTTGATTTTCGCCTCCTCATTCCAAGCTGATATAACAACGCTTATCGTCTCCATAAAGATATTCGTAAACTATTATAGAGTCCTTGAATCCGTTTTTTTTCCATAATCCATACTGACGCAATATATAGTACAACACCGGCTAAGCCTATAACCACGAGCCAAACTATTTTATTTTGTGTATGGGTAAATAACAGCAAATACATAGCCCCCTGAATAGATGCTCCCATAAGTGCCGCTCGAATACTTTGCCAAAATGAAAATGGCGCGATTCTTGAAACAAGATGGACAACAAGCCAAATCGTAACAGTTATTGCCAAAAGCGCCATTGCGACCCCGTTAAAACCGAATAAATAGACAAACAGAACCGTCAGCGCCCATGTAGAAACTGTCCATAAGATCATAAGAGATAAAGTCGTCTTTATCTTTCCAATAGCATTTAGCGCATTTGTCAATGGTGTAGACAAACTCGCTATCGCAGAAGCAACGGTAAATAGGTAAAACGACGCCAAGGCAGGTTCCCATTTTTCATATCGGGGTACGAGTGAAATAAGCGGCCGAACGAAAAAAAGGAGACCAACGGAAATGGGAAAAATAATGAGAGATAATCCGAACAGCGTTTTTTCTATCGCACGTCCGAGCGTTTCTCTAGACTCCTGAATTCTCGAAAAAGTTGGAAATGTCACGCGCACCACACTGTCCATAACCAACCGCAAAGGGACTTCTGCCCATTTTTTTGCCCATCCGATGTATCCAACTTGTGCAAACGGCAATACTTTGCCCAAAAAAACCGTCAACAGATCGTCCTTTATAAGCGCCAAAAACGAATTCATTTGGAACGGTATTCCAAACCTAAGCAGCTTCTTGGCCACTACCAAAGAAAAACCCAAAGATATACGCCATGGCGAAACAACATACATAAGAATCAAACCGACGGAACCTCTCACAATAACCGCCCAAGTGAAACTCGAAATTCCCCAACCCTGCCATGCCAAAACAACAGCCACCGTATAGAAACCAACTGTTTCTGCAACCTGCGGGATAATTAGTTTTTGAAACTCAAGCTTTCGTTCCAGCAATATCGAGGGAATTGTTTTCAGAGAAGATAGAAAAAAAGAAACTACAAGCGCACGCAGCAACCAGACGCCAGATATATCAAGTTGATAAAATCGAGCTATAGGCCCGGATATTCCTAACGATAAGACAACTAGTATGCCAACAAGAACTTGCTGAATAGTAAATGTTGTTGTTAAGTCTTCCTCCGTTAAATCATCCTTCTTTTGTATCAGCGCGGCTGCCAAGCCGATATCAGAAAAATAGGCCATAAAAGATATGATAGCTGATACCACATAAAAAATTCCGAATATTGAAGGAGAAAGGAAGATGGTAAGTAAAAATGTCGCGCCGAACGCAACAACCTGAAGGGCAAAGGTTCGAGACGTCAATGCAACAATCCCCGATAGGGATTTTTTCTTAATTGTGGCAAGATCCTGCTCATTCATATTGTTTTCTCCACGGTCTAGTCAGAAACATGCGCCATAGTCCGCATAAGTCACCAAATGCTGTCTTCCAAACCTTTACAGTGGATCCAGGATTATCGATCCACGTCACCGGTTCTTCATAAATCCTATACCCCAATTTTTCAGCTAAAATGAGCAACTCCGTATCAAAAAACCATTCAGTATCAATGGTGTTTGGCAATAATACCTTCACCATTCGACGTGTCATGGCTTTAAATCCACACTGAGCATCGGAGAAATGCACAAAGAAGAAACATTTAATAAGAAGTATATATGCTTTCGATGTGACTGTACGCAAAATATTTCTTCCGTATACACGGGCACCCTTGGCGTTCCTTGAGCCAATCGCCACGTCATACCCCTCGGAAAGAGACCGAACCAAAGAGGGGAAGTGTCTCAAATCCGTTGAAAGATCAACATCCATATATGCCACCATGTCTGTATTACTTAGCTCCCATGCATACTTTACAGCTCTCCCTCTTCCTCGCTCTAAAAGATGTATCACCTGTACCCGTTGATAATCGTGGGAAAGCTTACGAGAGATATCGAGTGTATCGTCAACAGAGGCGTTGTCCACTATGGTTACTGTCCACGCGAAATCATCCATATTCTTCATAAGAAACTCAACCAGCGTTCGTATGCTCTTCTCTAGGTCAGCTGCTTCGTTAAATACCGGAATAACGATGTTAAGCGATACTTGATGATGTTTTTTTTGTACCATATAGAATAACCAAAGACGCCAAAGAAATAATGCTTATCAGATTGCCGACGATTCGAATTGGGGTATTATAGAAATTAATTTCCAACACGCTTTCCCCAGAAGGTATCGCGATAGTCGGCAAACTATTTCTAATTTTCGGCACAATTGATTTACCATTCACTTGGTAATTCCATCCAGGAAAATATATCCTCTGGATAGTCACCTCTGTGTCTTCATTGCTGGTCAATAGCGCCTTTACATATGTCTCTGTATCTACTTCTATATCAGCTTTATATAGAGATGAAGCCGACAACACTTCATGCGGAACATCAGCTGCTTTCTGTGGCCTTATAAAATCAGAAGGCAAATATTCATCGGAAATCTTCGATACTCTATATCGAAGTTCTTCCTCCGATTCATAACTGTAGAGAGGCCGTTCAATCATATATTGCGGAGCAAACCATTTTGCGTTTACCAATGTAACTAATACACATACTGTTCCAGCTATCGCCGTACGCAACAATCTATTATGTGACACCACCACCAATGCAGCTGCTATCATGGAAATGCCCAAATTTGCAACCATCAACAACCGCCATGGATACTGAACAAAGGCAGCATTTGGTATCAATTCCCAAAATATTTGTGACGTCTGCAACATAAAAAAAATACTTATCATACTTATCATAATTCCTCCAATCATATATGACTGGAGACTTAGGTACGTTTTTCTTTTCAAAAACCAAACAATAAGTGAAGCCGCGGCTAGAATGAGATGTATTTTGCCGATTTTAAATGACATGCCGTCAACGCATCCCTGAGTCGATCCCCCAAATCCCCATGGCGCGTTCCATAGTTGAAATAGACACACAAAATGGTCACGAAAATTTGCCGTCGGACCAACCTGTCCGGACACCGAGGTAGCGCTCATCTCGAATGCAGCTGGAAGCCAAAAAAATGCTGACAATGAAAGTCCAATCCCCATTAATAGTCCAAAGTCTAACATTGGCTGCCATACGAAATACCTTTTTACAAACATATAAGCACCACCATAAAATAATCCAAAAATCAACCCAACGCCAGTGACTACATAACCAAAAATGGTATGAGACAATATTATTCCGGCAAGTCCTATACCGCCCACAAGAATCGTACCCCTTCGTTTTGCATCATCCAGCAAATTAAGAATGCCCCACGCTACCAAGGGCAAAAAAGCATACGCCCATAATTCGCCCACCGAACCGCGCACATACCCCTGAACTGCATGATATGGAGCATACATATACAGAATGGCTGAAATAAATCCTCCAGCCGTATCAAACCGGCTTCTCGCAAGCATAAACATCGTAATACCTGACAAAATAAATCCTATTCCCATCATCGCTTTTATGGATTCCAGCGGAGGCACCCCTAAGGCATACAAAAATCCACCAACATAATATGGTAATGGACCATAATAGTTAAATAAAGGATAACCATATCCATATCCTAAATCCGATACCCACCGAACGGGAAATTGACCATTACGTAGGGCTTTTCCCATTACTATCACTCTCCCTACCTGCGTATCATCGTGCATTGGAAATATTCCATTATTAAGCAGGGGGCGAATAGTCCCGAAGGATATAAGAAGGAGAATCGCAAAAATAAAAAAATATCTCTTCGCCATAAAATTTATCCAGCCAATCTGTTTCTTCGTACAAAAAAAAGGCAAAAACCCACAATGACACTAATCAAAGATATGCTATCGGCTATAAAACGGAATACCGTTTCACGAAACTCAACTGAAATCTTATGCATTCCCTGAGGGACTTCAACACGCATAACGCCCATACCATTATGGTAATCTACCAAAACGGGTTGGCCGTCTACTTCAATGCCCCAACCAGGATAATATATTGTATTTATTTGAATAACGCTTTTTTCTTTTGCATCAATAACTGCCATAATCTTGTGTGATGAAAAAGTATTCACCGTTATGGCTCCCCGGCCCTGAAAAAACTCAACACGCGCTGGCGAGCGCATCTGGGGCTTAGTAATGACCCATTTTGGCATATATTCATCTGCGACGGTCGTAGTAGCCTCATTTGTCGTATAATACCCCTCGGGCTGGATAATCCACCGGATATTTCGGTAGCCAATGCCCAGCGGAACTGCCCATAAAATCATCCATAAGACAATCCAATTCCGGCGTTCTTTTCGCACAATGGTTTCGTATGCCTGAGCGATAAGCCATGGACCAGCAATTAGTCCAAGCGCCAAAAACCGATATGGGAACTGGAATAGAGTCACTAATAGAGATGTATTCCACAAAGGAAGTGACAGTGGGATTGCCATAAACACTCCGACAAGAAACACTCCGACAAAAAATTGCGTCTCTCGACCTCTAATTATCTTTCTTTTCTGCCAGTATAAACATCCAGCGATTGCTGGAACAATATTTAGCAATGTACTATTATTTATCCCAATCAAGTATATAGAGGGATTCGCGATCGTCTGCATATCGAATACAACAAAACGTTTATCAAATAAAGCCGGAAGCCAAAAAAATGACGCCATCCCAATACCCAACAGAATATATGGCCACATTTTGCCTTTTCCAGTAAAAACACCATAAAAACAAATCAAAAGAAGAAAAAGAAGAGCCAAGGAATTATGACTCGTCAATAGAAATCCGACTGCAAAAGGCAAAAATGCCAACATCTGACTATCGAAAACAAGCAGGGTCAATGCCGCTGCAAAAAATGCAACGACCTCTCCGACAGAACCCCTGGTATAGATGTCAAAAAAAAGATATGGTGACAAAATAAATCCTGCCGCACCTAAAAAACTTGCCCATATATGAAAATGCCGCCGCAACCACAAAAAAATGCAAACCGAAGCACCCACAACTGATCCAGCAAGAATTATTTTTGTCGAATCGACAAACGAAAAACCGAACAGATGTATAATCGATCCTATATACAAAAATCCCGGATAGAGAAAGTTAGCTACCGGATACCCATACCCATAATTCAACCGGCCTAAAAACCGCACAGGGAACTGTCCTTCGCGCAGGCTCTGAAAAAACGCACTTAGCCGAATAATCATCCAGTCGCCGTCATCAGAAACAAAGAATCCGCGCGTGCTGAGGGGTAATATAACCAAAGCAGCCACCAGTAACACACATACGAAAGCCCAACTTACAAAAGGTAGATTACGGATGTTTTTCATGGCACAACCCGAAATAATCGCAACTTTCTGTCTTTCCGGTTGCCCTTTTGATACTCTGATACAAGCTCAACTGGCCAACCATGAGGTACCACCTGCGTCTGATTGAAAACAATAAAGACTTGATGGTCTTTCGCATCTTCTAGTGCTTCTTTCGGTATTTCTGGAGGAAGTGGCCAAATCCCGACTATCTCAACATTTGGGTTATCAACTAAATAGATTTCAATTGCATATGGCAACAGTCCAAATGTACCCTCGGTGTACACACTCACTTTGCCACGCTTTGACTGGTCATACAATAATGCGTTCACTTCTTTCACTCCCCACCCCGACGGCCAATCATCAATATATTGCCCTTTATCAGAGCGAGGAATTTGTGCATAAAGAGGATTGGTCACTATGAAGTAATCGGTCAATATGCTCGGAAAAAACAATAAAATAAATACTACCGGAAGCAATACGGTTCTACGCAACCGTTCAATGATCCAGTTCAGAGAAACCGAGGCTAATATCAAAAGTGGCAATATCATAAACAATATAAACCTCGGATATAACACTCTTCCAAATAGTGCAAGCGCGATAAAGGGAGCAAGCCACCATACATACAACAATACCTTTTCCCGGCGCTTCTCCCATAAGGCAAATAGCGGTCCCATAGCCAACAGAAATACCGGCCGCGTGAGATAATTCACGACCCAGTCTACCAAACCCTTTGTATTGCCCGTAAAAAATTGAATCGGGTGAGCAAGCCATTCTCTAATAGAGTAAATAAACACGACGTCTTTTTGTCCGATCATGGTAAACAACGGTGAAAGCCTTAGCACACCATAAAGCGCCTGGGATATAACTGCCGCAACAAATACCAGCACCAGCCAACTAAGCAGCCGACGCCATTTATTTCGCAATTGCCAATCAAACAATATCAACAAAAAGGGTGATAGATATAAACTCAAAAATCCTGACGTTTTATTCAACATGCCAAGTCCAAGCGTCATACCCCATAATAGAGCGATATCAAGACGTACGTGTCTCACAAGAAGAATTCCGAGATACAAATTCCAAACAGAAAACGCGGCCACCAGACTATCGTACAAGGCCATCCGATCATATATAAGGCTAAAAGGACAAAAAATGTACAGCAAGCTTGCCAAAGATGCCATGCGCTTATTTTTAAACAACTCCCATGTAACCAGCCCGACGCCGATCATTGTGCCAACCCCAGAACCCACCGAAACTAACCGGCCGGCCAATAGAGGATCACGAACCAAACGAAGCGTCCCCATCATAAGCCATGTAAAAAGGGGTTGCTTTCCGTCAACCAGAGAGATGAAGCGCCATGCTGCATCCCGAGACCCAATCTGTGCCCAACGGATATAAATCGCTTCATCGGTAAAAATTGGAAGACCCGCAAGATTAAATAGCCGCAATCCAAGGTATGAAACGATTAGAAAAACCAACACGATAGCAGCGACAAACCACTCTTTTCTCCCATGGATCATACTCTCTATTATAGCGGATATCGGCTCGCTACCGCAAAGATTTTTTCACGACACGAAACAAGATATATGAAAAAAATGATACCGTAGTGGCTATCCAAACCACCGCGAGTTTAATCATGGGAACTGGAGGGTCCCAATGACCCAAATAAAGGTATGGAGCATATTGCAACAATAGACCAAACGATAAACCGACCGAAATAATCTGCAACACTGTTACCCCCGGCATCAAAGCAACATAAGGCAACACCCACACGTAATACCAAGGCAAAAATTCCCTCCGCATCAACACAAAGAATAATCCGGCAACAATACAAGCCAAAGAAACCTCCTTCTTCCATTTAAAGATTGCCGAAGGAACAAGAAATATTGTCATAAGTTTCAGTGCAATCGACGTGGATAAAAAAAACCACGATAACCAGAGTTTCTTTTGCGTAAACCAATAGATCGAAAGTAGCGAAAATGCCATCATCGCAATGTCATTATGAGCACTTACTAGACTTTCCATAATAACGAGAGGGTTTAGCGCCAAAATCGCCATGCCCAGTAATGCATTACCAGTATCGGTTTTTTTTAATATAGCCCCCACGCACCAAACCGACAGAACATAAAACCCTGCGACAAGAATCTTCATATTCCAGAGAATCAACAGAAACAACTGATACCCAAAAAAGTATGCAGGGAGAGTGAAAGCGATCCAAAGAGGTGTATATGCACTGGGCAAATGCACCCAACGCATAAAATTTATCCACGAATCTATTCCTGCGAATTGCATAGGCAATACCGTATAAGGATTTTTTTGATATATCAATACAGTCTTAGCAGTAAATAGATAATTAAACATATCATATGAAAAAGCCGGATAGGAAAAGACCAACAACACCGTTACAAGGATGACAATGGACCAAAAACCTCGCTCATTAATCGTTTTCCTTTTGATCCAGATGAGAGATAATCCGTACAAAATGAAAAACAGACTCAGAATCAAAAGGTATGCCGCCGTAGACACCGGACGTTGAAAATATCCCACATGCTGAAATGCTTTCTGAATCGTTTGCCACAAATTTATATGTGTCAACGTAAGATTAAGATCAACTTGCGTATAGGAGTACAAGAAAAGCGATAATGACGCCAGACAATAAAAAAATAAGAGAAATTTCTGCTTCATGAAATTATCCGATATACAGTCCGCGCCATGCATTCAAACGAATTCGAACAATATCCATAAACCCCTGCCATGAATCTTTTACTGGATTGACACGTCGAGTCTCGACATAGTGCCATTCGATGGGAACTTCTTTGATTTGATACCCCATAATTCTGGCTAAAAAAAGCACCTCTATGTCAAAACCCGCAGTCACCATCGATCCCTCAACTCTATGCCGCTGGCCATATAGCTTTAGCCGCTGGAAAATGCGACGCGCCGACCGCTGCTTGAACGCTTTAAATCCGCATTGCGTATCTCTGATGTCTCCCAAACCCAATAGCACACTTCGTAGCATCATAAAACCGCGGGCCATGACAAGTCGCAATAACGGTGCTCCTTCCCGTCTTGTATTTCGCGACCCGATAACCACATCGTAGTTATTGCGAAACCAGGGCAACAGTTTTTCTATCTCTCTAATCGGAGCCGCCTGATCTAAATCAGTAAATAAAACTATTTCTCCTCGTGCTGCTAATACTCCCGCGATAACCGTCGAGGCTTTCCCCTGATGGGGACTGTGTATCACAGATACATTGGTGCTTCGGAATTCTTCCATAAGAGCACCGGTTTCATCGCTTGATCCATCATCAACGATAATCACTTCCCAAGGATACGAGACTGTCTCCAAGTAACGGAATACTTTATCAAGCGCACCCAGCCGTATATTTGTCTCTTCATTGTACGCAGGTATCACAATTGAAAGATATATTGATTTCATGGCTTATAATGGGTTAATTTCATTATCTTAACAAATGAAACATCCCATTCTCCAACAATCTGAGCAGGACCAAATCCAGCAATTTCCCACAGGGGGTGACCCAATGGTTTGCATTCCTGCATCTCGCACAGCACAATGAGCTGATTCGTCACTGTTGTGCGGGCTGGGTCATTCGATTCATTTTCAATGGTTACGGGGCTATTCCCCCAGATTTCAAAAAAATACCGATACGCGTGATCCGAATTCCCGCCAGTTACCAACGCAAAATTAAAGGGCTTTCCTTCTGTTTTTGCTATTACTTCTTGCGCAATCATTTTCGTTTGCCCCAATTGATTATTCGGCGTATGCAGGAATGGTCTTCCCTGCAAATTAAAAACCAGCAAGCCTACCCACACTCCTATGCCGATCCAGCGCAAAATTCGGAAATGCAATAATCGGGAGATAAGATATCCGATAAGCAGGAACGGAAAGGCAAAAAATATTCCAAAATAATAATCATAGATATTCCGGCGGTATAAACCGAATAATAACAACGTGATGCCATACCACAAAAGCATGAGTAATGCGCCAATATCATGCTTCGATTTTCGCCTATATGCAACCGTGATGAAGGCTAATCCGCCAATTAGAATAACATATATCGCACTAAGCCATGCCAACTGTTGCCAGTTTGAAATAGTCACCCAAACCTCAGGCTGGGGAAACCGTAAAAGGAGTCGTCCGATCAATCGAGCTGAAACGTCCATTATATTTGGAAAAAATTGTTTTGCGGCATACCCAGTATCCTTGCCCATCAGAATAAATTGGGCGATCGACTGGGTATTCGGAAAACCATGTCGGAGTTCAAATGCCAAAAATGGCGCATAACCAACAATGAATCCAGCAATTCCCGATAAATAATAACGCGCAATTTTTTTCGATCTTCCAAAAATTAACAACCAGCCTCCAGTAACGACGAATAAAAATAAAAACAAATAATGCAACTGTAGGCCGATACCCAATACGACGCCCACCCAAAATAATTCCCTCCAATAATTTTTTGCCGCAATACGCCAAAATAGATAGACAAGCAATGTTGAAAAAAATGGGACCAAATTTGGATTCCATGACGCCCTCGAATATGCAATAACAACTGGTGATACTGCATACAGGCTCGCGGCAATCAATCCAACTATATTGCCAAAAAAATCTTCTCCTACGCGGTAAACGAGATATATGGTCGCAATCCCGACCAAAGCTACCATGACTGCCGGACCAACAGGATCAAGATTCCAAAGCCACAAAAATGGAAGCATAAAATAATAGTAAATGGGTCCCAAAAAAAATCCTCCGACAGAAGCAGTGGGCCCCAAGAGAGTCCACTTGTGGTCTACAATCATGCGTTTGACGACAAGAACGTCTCTGCCTTCATCCCCCAAAAATGTCATATATTCCGAAATTCTATACAGTCGAAGGTACGCACCGACTAGCAAAATGGCGAGCAGAGAAAACCAAACTATCAACTTCTGGTGCTTTAACACAAAATCTCTCATTGTTTATCAGTTATTCTTTCCAAATTACTCGCGAATACATGAAGTAATTCCACAAAAGGCCCAATACGATACCAAAAATATAAAATTGCCGATATGCTGCAACACCCATCGTAAATGTTCCTGCCGCGACTATTCCTGACTGAATAAACAGTGCACCCAGTGATGTCCCATTGAATTGAATAAACTTGCTTACAACCTGATTTTTTCCTATCCGACGATGCTGAAATGTCCAATGATTATTAAGAAAAAAATTGGATATAATTGCGCACTCAGCCCCCACCGCACTGCCGATCGTAGGATGAAAACCCAGCAGTACGAATATTTCAAGCACAAGGGTATTCAAAATAAAACCAACGGTCCCGACGACCAAAAATTTACCGAATGAGCTTTTTAATCGTTCTTTCACTATATAAACAATGACGTTTCTGATATATTCTGAGGGCGCAATTTTAGAATGTCCAAATCTTCGGTCTGTAAAATGGATAGGTACTTCAACAATTTTTGCGCCGTGTTTGATGGCTTTATGAAGAAATGCAATCTGAAAAACATATCCGCTATATTCACGAAGCTCATCTTTTGCAGAATCAAAAAATGTTTTCCGCAGTGCCCTATATCCACCGGTCCAGTCATGAACCGAACTGAAGCCTAACCCAAATCTCACTATTGCGTTACCAACCACACTATATATTTTTCTATGCAGTCCCCAATTGTCTGGAATTGAACCGCCCGGTATATAACGGCTGCCGACCACAAAATCCGCCCCAGTATCAAGAGCTTCCAAAAATCTTGGCAACACTGACGGATCATGAGAAAGATCCGCATCTATTTGAATCAGTATATCCGCCTTCAATCTTTCAATTGCGTACGTGAGCCCTCGGAGTAATGCTTTTCCCAATCCTTCCTTTTTACCGGTAATGATGGATATATCTGTATATTTTTTTTGCAACCCCCGCACGACAGATGCAGTATCATCCGGTGATGTATCATCGACGACAAGAAAGGTAAAGCGGTGTCCTGGGATCTGTTTGACTACACTATGCAGTTTCTCAAGAATAACGCCAATATTCGGTCGTTCATTGTACGTTGGCAGAATTATCACTGCATTCATAACGGTCAAACTCTTTCCCGCCAGTAGTTGAGAAGATCCTCCATGGTTTTCTCGAATGGAATTTCTGGCTTCCAGCCTGTTTTGTCAACGAATTTTTTATTCTCTCCAATAAGGATCGGCACATCCGATGGCCTCATACGACTAGCATCCTCACGGATATCAACCTTTACCTTGCTATATGAAAGCAACATATCCAGCATGTCCCGGATTTTTACTGCTCGTCCACTGCAGACGTTATACTCTTCACCCGGATCGCACTTTTCTACTGCCAATAGATAGCCTCGCACCATATCACGCACATCAGTCCAGTCCCTCTCTGCGTCAAGATTTCCCACCTTAATAACTGCTTCCTGCTTACCTCTTTCGATAAGAGCAACCTGCTTGGCAAAATTTGACGTTACAAATGTTTCTCCTCGCCTTGGACCAGTATGATTAAAACCCCGCGTACGAATAATCCGCATGTTATAAGAACAGAAATACTGATATCCCAAATAATCCATAGCCACTTTGGAAACCGCGTACGGGCTTTGAGGACGCAACGGATTCGTTTCTTTAATCGGTATTTCGTCCGGATGCACTAATCCATACTCTTCTGACGAGCAGGCGATTTGAATAACCGGGTCAATACCAACCTGGCGAACAGCTTCAAAAAGGTTAGCTGAACCTATGATGTTTACCTCGAGCGTTACCGAAGGAGACACCCAGGATGTTGGCACAAAAGACTGTGCTGCTAAATGAAATATATAATCTGGTTTAATTCTAGCAACAGTGGTATATAAGCTGTGCGAATCCAATAAATCTGCATCTTCCAAATGTAGTTTATTCTTTATAGCCTCAATATGATCAGTTTTGCTTCGCGGACGACATAGCCCATAAATTTCATAGCCGCCCTTTTCCAAAAGCAACTCGGCCAAATGGCTTCCTGCAAAACCGGCGATACCGGTGATAAGCACTTTTTTATCTAACATATACCCTCCTTTTTAGGATACACTACATTCTTCCTACTCCGTAATAGGTAAAACCTAAACTCTTCACACGGGTAGGTTCATATATATTCCTGCCATCAAAAAGAACAGGTTGTACCAATTCTTTCGCGAGACGAACGAGATCCAGCTGACGAAACTCATTCCATTCTGTTATCACAACTGCTGCATCGGCGCCGCGGGCTGCCTGATACGCATCAGGCGCAAACATTATTTGTTTCGGCAAAAAATGCCGCGCGTTTTCCATAGCAACCGGGTCATATGCCACCACGTGTCCACCCTTTTTTCTGATTGCCTTTATGATGGATAATGATGGCGCTTCTCGCATATCATCGGTATTCGGTTTAAACGCCAGCCCTAAAATCGCAATCTTGCGACCTTTCAACGATCCGTTAAAATGATTTACGATCTTTTCAACAAAATGCTTTCCTGCATCAGCATTTACCTCATCTGCCGCTTTCAGTAGACTAAAATTGTATTTATTTTGAGCCGCAATCGCAATAAGAGCTTTTACATCCTTGGGAAAACAGCTGCCACCATAACCCACTCCAGGATATAGAAAACTTCTCCCTATGCGCCGATCAAGACCAACACCGTCAAGAACATTTTCCACATCTGCGCCAACTTTTTCTGCAAGAAACGCAATAGCGTTTGCAAATGATATCTTTAGGGATAAAAATGAATTTGATGCATATTTGATAAGCTCTGCTGTCTCAACATTACAAAGAACATGTTTACCATCAATTGATTTATGTAAATCTAATAAAAGCTTCTGTGCACGATCAGATGTGGTACCAATCACGACACGGTCTGGATGCAATGTATCCTCTATCGCGGTGCCCTCACGCAAAAATTCAGGAACAGATGCGATAGCAAATGACGCACCGGACGGCTTATGTTTCGAGATTATTTCTGATACTCGTTTATTCGTACCCGGAGGAACCGTGCTTTTTGTTACAATAACTTTATACCCTGTCATGCATGCACTAATAGACTCTGCAGCGGCAAATACACTAGTCAGATCTGCTTCGCCGTTTTCTTTAGGAGGCGTACCGACGCAAATAAACACAATCTCCGATGGACCGACTGCTTGTGCATAATCAAGAGTAAAGATCAAACGACCTGCCTTGAGGTTTCGTTTTACGAGCTCTGCAAGACCTGGTTCAAAAAAGGGAGCTTCTCCCTTTTTTAACCTCTCTATTTTGTCTTTAGTACGTCCAACAACCCAAACGGTATTGCCCAAATCAGCAAAAACCGCTGCAGTCACCAACCCGACATAACCATGACCAATAAAAGAAACTGTCATAATTGTTTTTTTACTTCCGCAAGCCCTTCTGCAAATGTGGACATGCGAACACCGAATTTTGATATTTTATCATTTTTCAGAGCTGCCCGAAAGGGACGGGGAGCCCGACCATGAAAATATTTTTGAAATGAGGTTGCAATAATCCTTGACTCATCAAAACCGAATGTTCGAGCAATCAACGTAGCCGCCTCGTACGGTGTGAGTGCGGTACTCCCAACCACATGATACACTCCCGATGCGTACTCGACAATAAGCTTTTTGACTGCACGGGCGATATCATCAATAAATGTAGGCACAAAAATTTGGTCATCAGGCGAAAACATAGACCTGCCTTCTTCTAACATAGTACGGATCTTTGCAACAAAATCGGGCTTTGCAGGAAATATCGCCCGATAAGGATTTGCGATACGGATAATAAGTCCGTATTCTCCCAGCGACGCAACCAACTTTTCCCCCTCATACTTAGTCACAGCGTACCACCCCTGTGGATTCGGAATATCGTCTTCTCTATAGACATCTTTAGTACCGTCAAAAACATAATCGGTAGAAATATACAACAGTCGCTTATTAGCACGTTTACACGCTTCAACAATATGTCTCGTTGCAGTCACGTTCACTCTCCATGCGCTACTTTTTTCACCGAAAATGCGCTCTTTTTCCGCGCCCTCAACGTCTGTTTTTGCGGCAAAATGAATCAACCAAGGCGCATTTGACGCAACAATTCGTTCGTTTACTATATCTTTATCAGTGATATCCACGCCTGTATCAAGACTGAGATCTTCAAAATGAAATTCAGACGAAAGGAGCTCAACGATGCGTGAACCAACAAGTCCCGATAATCCAGTTCCAAGAAGATTCATTATTTCTTAATCTGTCTCCACCAGGATTCATGTTTCGTATACCAGCCTACAGTGCTTGTCAGCCAGGTGTCAAAATCATGCAATGGCTTCCAGCCTAATTCATGCTGTATCTTTTTCCAGTTCATGGCATACCGACGATCATGACCAAGCCGGTCAGGTACATATTCGATGTTCGACTCATTTTTTCCCATCAGATGGAGAATTTTTTTTACAACGGACAAATTATCGATATCCTGTGTGAGACCCCCGATGCAATACGTTTCTCCAACGATGCCCTTTTGCAACACTAATTCAATCGCTCTACAATGATCTTCTACGTAGAGCCAATCCCGCACATGTTTTCCATCCCCATATACCGGTATTCTTTTTCCCTCTATGCAGTTTGTGATAGCCAAGGGAATCAACTTTTCTGGAAATTGAAACGGACCAAAATTATTTGAACAATTTGTCACCGTAACGGGCATACCATACGTATGGTAGTACGCTGACACCAAATGATCTGATCCAGCTTTACTTGCAGAATACGGACTTCTGGGGTCATAAGGTGTTCGCTCATTAAATTTACTCGAATCAGATAATTCAAGCGACCCGTACACTTCATCTGTAGAAATATGATGAAAACGAGAGACTTTATGCTTGAGCGCTGATTCCAAAAGCACATGCGTACCTACGACATTGGTTGAGACAAAAGGAGAAGGGTTTCTTATAGACCGGTCGACATGACTTTCGGCAGCAAAATGAACAACCACGTCAACACCCTTCATTACTGAATCAACTACTGCGGCATCACAGATATCTCCCCGAACAAAAAGATAATGGGGAAGATTTTCAACCTGAACCAAATTCTTCAAATTCCCTGCATAGGTCAGCTTATCAAGATTCACCACGGTATCATCGGGATGATGTCCCATCCAGTACAAAATAAAATTTGAACCGATAAATCCAGCTCCACCGGTAACAAGAAGTTTCATGTAATGTTTTTGTTCGATATTTCCATGCCCTGAACCCAGTTATAACCGATTGACGGATCATCATAAGCAATTCTGCCTTCTTCATTCTCCTTGTCATATTCCCCACTTGTCACGTAAAAAAGGTCTGCGGGGCCATTCAACACCTTCAGTCCATGAGCAACTCCCGCAGGGATTTTTAGAACGGTAATTTTATCTTCCTCATCGCCCAATATAAATTCATTAAGTTCTTTATGTGTTTTTGATCCTTTACGACAGTCATATAATACTGCCTTAACCTTCCCACGTGCGACATACCACCAATCTATCTGCGTCTTATGTATATGCCAGGCTTTTACAACCCCGGTATGCATAAAGGAGTGTGATAGTTGACCGAATCCTTCCGTAAAAAAGGGGTCAGAACGACGGATGATCTCCTCAAAAAAACCACGCTCGTCCGGATGCCGGGCGAGCTCCTTTAGCTTAACGTCGTCTATCATATCTTCCCTTCCGCGACCATTTTTGCCACCTGATTATTTGCTGCAAGCAATTCATCAAACGATGTGCCAGCATCAACCCACCAATCAATAATTTCACACATAAGCTGTCCCTGTGCCAAATATTTATTATTGAGATCTGTCACCTCAAGTTCACCTCGCCCAGAAGGAATCAAAGATTTTATATAATCAAAAACTTTCGCGTCATACATATATATGCCGGTTTGTGCGATATCACTCTTTGGAGAATCCGGTTTCTCTTCTATGGAAACCGCCATACCCTCTGCGTTTACCTCAATGACACCATACTGTTTTGATTCTGTGTTCTTATGGACACCAAATACCATCGCACCCTGACCGGCCGCTGTAAACCGCGCTATCGCTTCACTCAAATCAAAACTAAAAATATTATCCCCAAGAAACACAAGCAATGGCTCCCCCCCAGCAAATTCCTCTGCCAGCGAAATGGCATCAGCAATGCCGCCTTTCGCATTTTGCTGTATCGCGTAATAAAGGCGCAAGTCAAACTCCTCACCATTTTTGAGTAAATTTGCAAAATCCCCCGCATGATCTCCAGACGTCGTGAGGAGTACCTCTTTAATTCCGGCTTTCCGCATGGCTTCAAGCGGATAATAGATCATTGGTTTATGGTATACGGGCAAAAGATGCTTATTCGTAACCAACGTCAACGGCCGCAATCTAGTCGCAAGCCCTCCAGCTAAAATAACACCTTTCATATTATGAAATGACTATAAATAACAATACGAGTGCTATACATCCTAATAGGACGTATTCTATCACAACTTTTGCGTGCAGATCTTCTTTCATCCGATGGTGCAATATGCCCCAAACGACATAAGAAATTGTTGTCACTATACCAGTCACACGTTGTGCGATTGCGTTACCGGTCGAAACAAAAAATGTAACAATTCCACCCGCTAAAATGATAAATAAAATGAAGAGAAAAAACCAATCTTTTTTCATAATAAACTACCCCGCTGCATAGAACTGATAAAAATCAGTATCGCAACAAAAAAAGCTATATGAGCAATGTTATGTCCCGATACACGGACAATTCTCCGCCGCTGGATAAGCCAAGCGTCAACACCAAACACACCCAATAACACACCGATAAACACATACGCAACCAAACGGTTAAATATCCCAAGATCTAGCCAGGGCTTTCGCGTCACATTGCCATATGCACTTGACGCGGCTTTCACGGCAGGCATCTGATTTGTGGCTGCCGCAACCGAAGAAACCGTTGTTTTTTGTACCTGCTGCTGACCACTCTTTGATCCAAGACGGCTCCCAAACATCTGGACAACGAGTGTTGTTTCTTCGCCGTTTAATATCCCGTTTATCACGGCAAAACCGATGTCACGATATCCTGCCTTCATAAGATTGTCCCGGTGGGTTGGAGATGCCATCCAGGCATCCACGACGCTTTTGCTATCTGAAAAATTTTTTGCCAGATTTTCTCCCGCTACCCCATAGGCATATCCGGATTCGGAAATAAATTCCCAAGGAGTTGTACCTATTGGGCTATTATGAGACCAGTAATTTTTGGTAAACATATCAACTGCCTTTCGTCTTGCGGCCTCTGACAATTGGCCATCAAGTTGAAGTGAACCGAGCCCCGCCGCTTCACGCTTCGCATTGGTTTCAGCCAACAAGCGTTCCACATGAATATCTGTCGCATAACCCAATACATCCGGCATTCGACGCCAAACAGCATGCGACGAGATATAGAACAATCCAAAAAGAAAAACATAAATACAAAGCGCATCCAGATGTAACACTTTCGGCCGGTGATTATTGGTGGGATGCGGAAGAAATAAATGAGTAACAAAAGAAGAAATCGACATACCTATTCATAATAGCGAGAGGACGGCAAAATTACTAGTATTGTAGCTCTTCGATACGCCGTCTGCCATTTACTGCCACCCCCAAAAACGTGG
The DNA here is from genome assembly GCA_016218255.1 of Candidatus Gottesmanbacteria bacterium. Lineage (GTDB taxonomy): Bacteria > Patescibacteriota > Microgenomatia > UBA10105 > UBA927 > JACREN01. The sequence continues at coordinate 35,420 of JACREN010000042.1, forward strand.
CTAGCGCATTGGCAACCGCGACGCCAACCCGAAGTCCCGTATACGATCCCGGCCCCGTAACAACATGTATTTCTTTAATGTCAACAAGTTTTTTTGCCTGATCGCCAAGGAGCGCTTCGATAAGCGGTAGCACCATCTGTGCTTTCATCACACGGGACTGGGAGGACTTTTCGTACCGTTTTCTGCCTATCTGAAGGGCCACTTTAGCAGTGTCCTGATCTGATGTATCGATAAAGATAGTCACACTCATATAATGGTCACTGCCCCCTGACGAAGTATCGAATATGGCTCGCACGTACAGTCCACCACCGTCGACGCCTGTTTCAGAGAACACTCACCGGGCATAACATAATCAACGAGTTTTACGAGCTTTGGATCGATGTCTTCAGCGCGGTAGGGAGTCGGGCTTCCGTGAAAATTAGCCGAAGATCCCAAAATCGGTACCCCAACTTTTTTGATTATCTCAAGCGTAGTCTCATGATTTGGCATCCGAAGACCAACCGTATCACCGCCGCCGCGAATAGGGGAATAAATCAAATCACTTTTACACTTTGCTACGATCGTAAGTGCCCCCGGCCAATATGTTTTCATAAGTCGTCGCACAATATCAGAGGGGGGATCAAAGTAATAATTTGCCATCTCCATCGAAGAAACTAATACCGGCATAGCTTGTGAAATCGGTCTCCGACGCAACGAAAAAAGTCTGTCAACCGCCGCATGGTCATCTATCCTGCACCCGATGCCAAAAGCCGTATCCGTGGGAAATATGATAATTCCGCCTTTTTTTACAATACCAATCGCCTTATCTGCATCATTCATATAAATTTCTTAAACGAAAACACATGTGCCCCTTCGTCACTAACGCTGCAATGCACTTCAAGCCTGTTTTTGGGCATAAGGCCCCCCAGTTTATCTGCCCATTCGATAAGCACGTACGCATGCGAATCAGACAAAATTTCCGCAACTCCTATATCTTCTATTTCTTTGACAGAATCTGTCCTGTATAGATCAAAATGATACAGCGCTAGCGGTTTCTTGGGTATCTGATATCGTCGCACAATAACAAAAGTAGGGGAGAGCAGGCGGGAGGTTATTCTCAGTGCTTTCGCAAATCCCTGAACAAATGTGGTTTTCCCGCTGCCCAGTTCTCCGTACAGACAAATCACCGCTGGCGCGCGACAATTCTCTGCTACCTGCCCGGCGAGGCTCATAGTCTCTCCGGAATTCTTGGTCCGCACTTCCCCATCAAAATCCACCATGTCCGAATTATACCATCTGGCGATGCCTCCACACCCAAACCAATGCAAGAAGTGCCAATCCGATACTCACCAAAAGAAGCGATATCGCAACCAACTTTATACGGCTCCCTTGCTGCTCTATTTCCGGTACAGGAGAACTTTCAACACCCAGTACGTCGTTACTGGGTGTTGCCTCAATCACGATGGCAGGAGTCGGAGTTGGTGACGACTGCATCGGAGTCGGTGCTTTCGTCGGCGTCGACGTTGGCGTCTTCGTGGGTATCGCAGCTGCCGTCGGCGGCACGGGGGTGGAAGTGGGAGCAGGTGTTGTGGTTTTTGTAGGCGTGGGTACAGGAGTCGAGGTCGGGGTTGGTGTTGCGGTTGGCGTTGGCGTCAAGGTCGGTGCGGGTGTTGCCGTTGGAGCAAGACAGGCATTTGACGATCCCTTCGTCAATGATTGACACACAACCCAGGATCCTCCGCCATCAGTCGTCCTGCCAAACGAGATATCTTCGATTGTGGATGAATAGGAGTAACTGTCTATAAGCACATTGCTGCTATCTAAGAGCCTTGCAGAATCATCAGCATTGTTTAATGCGACATTTGTTTGTGATTTTTCAAAAACGAGAAATTCCCCCGCAGCAATGTTCGTTCCGGATATAATCGTATATGGCGATGATCCTCCGCTATCGATATCATCAAGTTTCCAATCGGAAATATCTACACTTGTGCCTCCATTATTGTAAAGTTCAATAAATTCTGTATCTTCAGACGACGACCCAGATGGATTTGACAATATTTCATTTATTACGACTGCCGCAAAAATCTCCGAAGGGAACAAAAGAGAGATACACAGAAAAACAACGCCCAAGAATAAATTTCTCTGCCTCACCCCACTATCATTGCAGCGAAATCAAATTCTGTCTGTAATAAATCTTACATTACAACGAAACCCGATCTACCTCAAAAACACTTCCTAAAGAATAATGATCGGTAAACGTCTTATCTCTTCCACCATCAACATATGGATCATTCATAATATAATTACCATTTGAATAAGATTTAACGACCACAAAATGAGTACCAAATGGACCTGCATAAACCCCAACGATGACCGGCCCATTATTCAGCAATCCAGGATTTAATTTACTTCCAACAGAAGTACGCGTAATATTCACTCCCTTAACTGTTATATTTCCCCTCATAAGCATAGCAGTGCCCACGGAAAAATTTGCAGAGCCTGAAAATGCAATATCCACAGGTGAAATATCTCTTCTTCCCAAATGACTCACCATCATAGAGAGAGAGGTCACAAGACACCCGACTCTCGCAATGCTGCACGGTCCGTTACAATCATTTCTTCCGTTTATCAGGGCGTTGCCCCATTGACTGTCCCGCTGATTATAGTAGCAACCCCATCCATCACAGAATGTTTGATTGTTCAATAGAGACGCTCCCTGGCTATCAGCGAAACTCGCAAAGCTTGCCAGCTGCTTTTTGGCTTCAGTCAATAATTGTTGATAGGTGGCTTCCTGACCTCTTGTCTGCGTCAGAAGTGAATCTTTTTCTTGTTTCTGCTGGGTTAATTGAATATTCTGCCGTTCCAATTCCTTCTTTGCCTGTTCAAATTGCTCCTTCTTTCTTTCACGCAACTGTTTCCGTTCTCCATAATTATTCTGTGTTGCTTTGACTTGAAAAAGCAGGTTGGCATCCTGTCCCTGAACAGCCATGAGATATTTCACCCTATTGGTTAGATCAGAAAAATTCTGACTCAACAACACCAGATTAAACGGCGATACAACCGCACGCTTATATGATTCAGGAATACGCTTCAAGATAAGCTGCAACCGCTGATTTAGAATAACTTCTAAACGGTTAATCTCTCGACCAAACTCATCAATCTCCCTGGAAAGTTTATCAATATTGCCTTTAGTACTTTGAATATTCAACGTGAGCAACCGTATCTGATTATTCATATAATTTATCTGCGTTAATAGTGTTTCCCGTGCATTTTTGCACGTATCCACGACAGTGGAATAACAGGTTACTTTTTCTTCTGGGGGCTTACTCGCACACGGATCTTGCTGCTGACACACCTGTTGAGCGTTTACTGGGGAAGCAAGCAAAAAGGAAAGAACAAACGAAAAAAACAGCCATCGTATGTTGTTCATGCAGGTATTACAACTTCAAATATCTGCCAAGCGCAATCAGACTTCCGAGGCTGCCTAACAGTAAACCAGACAATAACATGCCCGCCAAAAATCCTCCAGAGGACAACAGAAACGGCATTGATATCGCATTGACTAGTA
>JACREN010000043.1 GCA_016218255.1 Candidatus Gottesmanbacteria bacterium
CGAAGTCGGGGTTGGGGTGGGTGTAGGTGTGACATCAGCGGTCACAAAACCCAACAGGAGATCAAATGCGGTTTCTAAACTTTGAAAACTGTTACTTGCTGATTGATTAAGTGCCACGGTATATGCGAAATCATCGATAGCGCCCGACGCAAAGGTGGCAAGTGCGATATCACCTGCGGCATAAAAATTTTGCAGCGACCCAGACCAGACGATTGCGTTGGTGCTGACTCGTCTTATGGACATCGTTATGACACTGTCTACAGTGCCGGTCGCGGATGAATTTTGCGTTTTTGTCGCCACATCCTGAGAGGCCGTATTGGAATTGGTGATGCGGATCACTTTGGTGATGCTTTTGCCGGGATACCACTTTTCAGTGCTTTCAAATAGTGCGGTTGATGTTGATGGTGTACAGCCGGATCCGGAGCATGATACGGATAAATCCTGGGCAAATGCAGGGGGAATAATAAATAATGCGGCAAAGGAAAGTAATATTGTAAATATCTTGATTTTCATAATGTATCGATTATGGGAGCCGGTGCTGGCTCAGTTGATTGTATCGGTGCCGCAGCAGGTTCAGGTGCGCTTGTTGGTTCAAGAGTAGGCTCAGTAGCTGAAGTTGATACTATCGCTGGTTGCGGCTCCTGGGTTGGTTCAATTGACGGTTCGGGTAGCGCAGTTGACGAAGTGATTGGCGTTTCCTCGGGAGCAGGAATCGGCGTTATTTCAGGTGTTGGTTCTGGCTCATCCACAAATAGCGCAGATGGAGAAGCTGCGGAATCGATCGCCAGCGTCGGCTCTTCAATCTCAGCGGCAATGGACGCTTGAATAGTCTGGAGAGGTTCTATTGCCGTGATGGGATCTCTCTCCTGCTCTATTTGATGAGAGAGCGGTTCGTTTTCCGAACGGTTGACTGCCCCGGGCGTACCGCGTTCGTCTGCCGTGTTATCAAAAAAGTCTTCGGTGGATGCCGTGTCTATAGATGTATACCATGATAATGGATTGGTGCCGTCCCCGGGTACGGACGTGCGTTCCATGGAGTAATACCTGCCGAGCGCAGCACTGAATATTCCCTCTTTTGGTGCTGTTTGATTCCATGCAGAATCTACTAGAATGCTGCCTGATGTATATAATTTGAGAGAAAGGGCAGTATTGGATATATTGACTGCTGTGTTGACAAGATCAACTGCAACGGCATCTTTTAGCTGCGACGCCGCTGCTGCAAAGTTTGATATAAGAAAATAGCCGTTGGGTGTAATAGATGCCCCTGCAGGGATCGTAACCATCGTCAGGTCGCTCGTCCCGTTCCACCGCGTCAAGTAGACCCCATCAAGAGCAATAGTGCGAGCTGTCATATTGCGGAGTTCTACCCATTCATCGTTTGCGGATGCACTGGATCCCATCCACATGATTTCGTTTATGACTACATCACCAGGGTTAAGGGCAGTGCCTGCTGGTGTTGTGGTTGAAGCGATATTTGAAATGGTGGAAGTGTTGGGTGCTTCATCGTATGATTTGACGGCAAAATAATAGGTGGTGGACGGCTCAAGGCCAAGTATCTCAAGGGTTTCCGGTGTTCCCTGTTCTTGGGGTGCAGGGACGTTGGGTGCTGCAGTTGCTGCGTTAAATGTGTCGTCATCGGTTATCGGAGTCGTGGCAAAACGAATATTGTATGAAGATGCGCGGGTGCCGGTGGAGGATCCGTCGTTACCCGGTGCAATCCAGGTGAGCGTGGCAGTATTTTCCGTTGTTGCAAGTACGGCGAGGTCTGATACGGCAGATGGTGCGTCGGTATCGGTGATGACCGTAGACGGCGTGATTGCGCTGGCATTGCCGGTAGAATCCGTACAGTAATAAGAAAGCGTGTGTGTACCTGCACTTGGTATCTGAAACGTTGTGTCGTTTGCTATGGCAGTATATCCTCCGCCGTCAATTTCATAAAAACATTGATTTATGCCAAAAGTATCAGAGCCTGTTATTTTGTATTCTGCATTGCCGCGTGCTGATATAAAATAGGTTGTGATTTTATCCACATATGCCCATGACTGGATTTTACGGTCTACGGTATTGCCCGCATAGATAGCCAAATTGACCTGGGGCGTCTCTATGCCGCTTAAGTTGTAGAAAAATTGCTGCCAGCCCGTACCTCTCGCCGATCCGTCTGCCAGATCCAGTGGATTTGCCGCGAGCGTATTGACCTGAAATACTTCCTGACCGTTTATCCGCACAAAAAATCCCGGGTTATCTGCAACGCTCGTATCCCGCGTAAAGAAATTGTAGTAGAAGGATAAACTTTTGGCGCCTGATGTAAATGACTGCATGAGACGGTTTTCCCACACGTAATTAGCGTTCGTGGTAAGTGATGCGACCTTGCTCCCAAGACGGACCATGCTGCTTCCTTCGTATGGGGCAACAGAGGTGACGGTTCTGGGCGACGCGAGCGTATCGGTTCCCACACGGGTAACTGTCCCTGCGGTCGTCCATCCGTTCAGTGAACCGGTTTCAAAATCGCCGTTGGTGAGACGCTCCTCGACGGCCTTAAACCCCGATCCTGTTACTGATAGTGCAGCTGTTGGCGCTGTACGGTCGACAATCAGATGATTTGCTGTGGAGTTTGATGTGCTGCCGTACTGATCCTGCGCCTGGACGCGCCACCAGTATTCGCCTTCGGGTATAGTGGAATAGAGGTACGAAAGATTACCGGAAAATCCTGATGCCGAAACAATCGCCGTGGCTCCTGCGTCAGAGAAGAGTTGGAAATTGTACTGGATCGTTGCAGTAGGACATGTGCTCGTGGTCGCAAACCAATCAAACACGATATTTGTCGCATTAGTGTTTGTATTGTCTGGCGGAAAATTCAGAGTTGGGGCTACGGGTGCGATCCAGCAGGAAGTTGCAACTTGGCTATTGGTAACTGATGTGGTATCGGAAAATGCCGCCATAGACGTAGGCATGGCAACGGCAAAGAGGCTGTACGAAATCAAAAGAAACAGTGCGGTGATCGTCGTGACCGGAGGAGAATTTTTCTTTGATTTTTTCTTTTTCATCCACAGGATTTCGCGGATAATCACGCGGAGTTCATCTATGGCTATGACAGCAAGCGGCAGGACGACCATCAGTAGCACTCCCGGTCGCGTTTTGGTGAAGCTGACGACAAACCCCAGAAGCGGGATATGAAATACCACTTTGCCCCACATGGATTCGCGCCGAACCGACCAGATATCGACTGCTTCATTGGCATCGCCTTTTGTTTTATACAACGTGTTATTGTCTTTTGTTTCTGTGGCAGTAATACGGTGGGTGACGTTTTCCCGCGCATTGCCCGGCCGGAGAAACGTGACGATGTCTCCCACTTTCACTTCGGTGGTTTTTCTATCAACAAACACGGTGGATCCTTCGGGTATCGTGGGCCGCATGCTGCCGGAGGTAACGAGAAATGGTTTAAGGGGAATTTGCCAGGGTAAACTGGTTGAAGTAAGAAGCGATAGTAGTCCTAAGCCGACAACCACGACAAATGCCGGACCCTTCGCAAGGTTCAGTAAAAATAGTATCCACTTGCCTACTGACCGCATATATTTCATAGAGTTTTTGGCTTACTAGGAAGCCAAAACGCTTTTAAAGGCGCCGTGGCCCCCGAAAAACCAAAAACTTATATCTGCGTACCCGTTACCGTCAGCGTAAAATCAACTACCTGTGTTTGCCATTCGTCTAATGCATCTATATCCAATTGAGCTTTTATGCCATATCGTTTTACTGTGGCATTCGATAAATTTGAGCCCAAAGAAACGGTTCCCGCTTCCCATTCCTCTAATGTTTTCCAAGCCGATACTTCAGCTGGGGTATCGTAGTTATAGACTTGCAACAACAATTTAGTCTTATCTACTCCGGAATCTGGAGTAATGGTACTTGTTGTTATTTGACCAGCTAAGCTGAAAGCTATTGGATTAGTTGAGTTATTGTATAAGGAAAAGGAATACAGCTCCTTTGGAGTGTCTCCTGGCACTAATCCGGTCACTGAAAATACAGATGTCTGCGAAGCTGTATCCCAGTTGCCTGATGCTGCAGTTGATGTACCGTCTGTTGCTACTCGTAAATCAGCCGTACCGGTTTGTACTTCATTAGATGTTACCGTTACGGTATCCGTCCAGGCTGCCCGAGTGGTGGCGAAACTTGTACCGACCGCCAGTGACAATGCTGCGAGTGCGAAAAGAATTCGTTTCATATGTTTCACCTCCCTTCTATAAATAAAAAAACCAGTCCCTCTTGGACTGGTTGATTTAATACCTGTAGAGCAGGCTATATGTGAATACATTATCCTCCAGTATTTGCATAACAACTGGGCAAGTGTTTATAGTAAAGCACGTCTAGGGAAATTTGTATGTACGAAATCGCACAATTGGGGAAATTGGGGGTGGGCGCATCAGGACTTGAACCTGAGACCTTTTCAATGTCAATGAAACGCTCTACCAGCTGAGCTATGCGCCCGGAATATTTTTAAGAAAAAATTTCCGGGTAAACCCGAAACAATATATTATATAACAGATCAGCCGGCCTGGGTAGCGAGGTTGCGTTCGTGAGATAGACCGAAGCTGGTACCATGCTTTTTATACATGCCCCAGTAGCCTTTTTTCTGTTTACGGTTATTCTGAAGCGAGAGCCAGGAGCTGCTGTCCTCGATTTGTTCGCGAAGAATTTTCAGCATAGACTTGAGGCGTTCAAAAAAGTTTAAGTGATACACGCCCGGGGCGACCGGTACTTCCGTGACTGCTTTTTGAATTTCTGTGTTCAGTGACTTGAGTGAGGAAGCCAAGAGTTTAAGTTCTGCGCGTATAGCATCTATCTGCGGCTTGAGATTGGTCTCCTCTACCCGGACATACGGCTGGCGTTTGACTTCCGGGCGGATAAATCTGGGTAAAGGTGCCCGTTCGCGGCGAAGCATGTCGACGGATTGATTCGGCTTGATTTCTCCCTGTTTTGGGACAGTGCCGAACAGGCTCGCAAGAGCGTCTGTGGCGCTTCTTGCGATCACATCTTTTGCCACTGTTTTTGTGACGCCGCCGCCGATGCCGCGTAAAGCCTCCAGAATACTATCGTTTGATCTGGTTATCGGCTGCTTTTTAGGCTGTTGAGACTGTTGGAATGCGCTGTCATCCATACACTTAGTATACTACAGGACAGGCAGGCGAATCAATTACTTATCAATATTACAAAGCGGCCAGGAAGTCAAGAGTCTTTTGACGCCGAAGGAGTGATGCAAGGTAATATTTTTGGCCTTCCAGTGACTTTTTCTCTTCATCGGTTTTGGCAGTTTTTATGACTGCGGCGATATCATCGTCTGAGATAAGTATCCCCTCCTTATCAGCAACTTCCTCGAGTGCAAATTCGAGCGCAAGTGTCCGTTTGGCCTGTTCTGCATATTCTTTTTTGATGCTTTCGGGCGATCGGTTGGTGGAGGCTAGGTATTGATCGACTGAAAGACCAAGCTTTTTGGTCTGGTCAATAAGGTCGGAGAGCAAACGGTTAACTTCGTGTTCTAAAAGCAATCCGGGGATTTTTATGGTGACGTGTTCGTACAGGGCTTTTAATAGTTCATCCAGTGTCGGTTTTTGGTCTTCTTTGTCCGCCAGAGTTTTAGCGGAGGCGGATGGTTCTTGACCCGGTACCCATATTTTTTTCTGCTTGCTGGTTTTTACATCCCCAATCGCTTTTTTGTATTCGCCAAGTGTTACCTGGGGTTTTTCGCAAGTGAGAGCACGCACGGTCCAGTCCTTGCCTTCATTGGCTTCCTTGAGTTCGACTTTCGGGGTAACGATCGGGTGGATTTTTTGTTGAGTGACGGCTTCGTTGTATGCTTTGGGGAGGAGATCTTTCAGGACCTCCTCGTATACTTTGGTTTTATCGAGCTTCTCTTCAACTGCTTTCCTTGGCGCTTTACCTTTACGGAAACCCGGAAGTTCTGCATTTTGGATTGCAGCCACTATGGCATGTTCGTAGTTGGAGGCGATATCTGTCCAGGGAATGGTGATAGTAAGTTCAATGGTTTCGTCCGGGAGTCTCTGAAGAGCTGAAGTCATGGTGCAAAGTGTACCATATTCACCGACAATCTGGCAAGGATGTTAGTTTGACGGGTATCCGAGCGGAAGATCCAGAACGGGCGGCGACAGGCTGGGATCCTGTATAGTGAGTGTTCCTATGTCGTTGGCCAGAGTCTGAATGGATGCATCAAGCGATATAAATGCACTCTGCGAAGCAATAACCGATGGCGTCCGTTGCGGTGTAGGCGTGGGATAGATTGTGGTGGTAGGGGTAGGTATGAGCACTGAGGGTGCCGTTGGTCTGCGGACGGAAAAAATAAGGGAACCGATAACAAGAATGGCGATAATAGCTGCGATACCTGCCCACGGTGAGCGGAGCTTTTGTCGGAGATTCTCGGCTGTTGATGGAGCCTGTGGAACGTGCGGTATGTCCGGCTGTATTTGTGGTGCAGGTGGGTTTGTAATGATGGGTACTTCCATAATTAATCTTGATACCGTACGGCGTTCATAAGCTCCATGAGATTACTTGTGCCTTCAGACAGGTACTGCTTGGCCTCCGCTGCATCTTTTTGCATGGTTTGGAAATTTCGGTCAATCTCCTCCTGATAATTGCCCTTGAGTTGATTATTGGTACTGCGGATTGTTTCGATTTTTTGCTGATAGAGACTCCGTTTATTTGCAATTTGGAGAAGCCAGCGGTCAAGCGTGGCCTGCTTTTGCGGAGTGAAGGTGCCGCGGCTTATGTTTACCAACGATTGGGCGGCACTGTGTGCTGTATCAAAGCGCTGGGTCAATACAGCCAGGTCGCCCATCATGATGCCGATGACCGTTTGACGCATGGATGCGTAGAGGATCATATAGTGGGACTCAAGTTCTCGCGACACTGTGACAGTATCGTCGATGGAACCAATGGAAGACATCCGGTCTTTGTGTGCGTCCAGAAACGTAACCTCATTGGCAATAAGCGTTTGATAGAGCTGCTTTTCTGTGCCTGCTAATCCCCTGTCTTCGTTTAATTTCTCATTGAGAAGAAAAAGATATGCACGCAATAGCTCGTTGCGTTGGGCGAGCATAGTTTTTGTTTTTATGAGCGCTGTAGCCTGGCTTGTCAGGCTTTTGAATTTAAGGTATTCGTTTTTGGCTACCTGAAAATCCGTATTCGTTTGCCGATAAAGATCAAATTGATAGAGATAGTCCTGATAAGCCTGTTGAGAAGTTGCGTGCGCTGGTAGTGCAAGGAGTAAAGGCAATGCAAGAAAGGCTATAAAGATAAATACAAAACTGAGAAAAATTCTCATACCCTGATCGTAGCATTGTGGGTGAGGGGGAATCAAGAAGGAGGGAGATTTTGTGCTCCCGGGAGGACTTGAACCTCCAAGCCTTGCGGCATACGCTCCTAAAGCGTACGCGTATACCAGTTCCGCCACGGGAGCAACGCAACACCGTTATTATAGCGCTCTTAGATGGTGATATCTAGCTGATCTGGCCGGGTAGGAACAAAGGCTTCGATTTTATTTAAGAAAAAACGCACTTTCCAGCTCCATGCCGGAGATGCAGCGTATCTGCGTCCGATCTGATCCAGTGTCACGGCGCCTTTATTGATATAGTTATACCGAAGTCCTTCTGACACTTGGGTAATACCGTCATCCCAATTTTTGAAGTGGATACCGTCCTGTTGTCCGGTAAACACACCCCATCCCCAACCATTATATGAATTATGAGGGATGTGTCTGCCAAATGTTGATTCCACACCGGCTATGGCTGCTACAAGCCTCCAGTCGAGATCCAGACGGTCTGCTTCTGATATAAAATGGTCGGCAGAATCCGCAAGTGGAGACTCGAAGGAGGCCAGAAAGCTCCTCAGCTGTTCCGTGCGCGTGTCTATTTTTGGTTGGTGCATGGCAAGCAGTCCAGCGCCTCCAGCCTCAGGGGCTTCGGCATAGACGGATGGCACAAATACGAGAGATTGTGCACTTATTGTCATGGCGATAAGTATGGTAAGAAATCGTTTCATGGTCATACTCCACGCTGCTTCCGATGTGATCGGATTCAGGGCGGGGCATGAAAGAGGAATCCACGAAAAAATCCTAAAGCAGATTGTTAAGAATCAACCTTAGGATCTAAGAAAGAAGTATAGCACGGTGCGCCCTGTTTGTCAAGTATTATGGGCTATTATGAATGGAACAAATAGGCCAATTTGAGGCTAAATATGGGCGTGTTATGGGATATCAGAAAATCTCATTTTGAAACGATTCCACGCATTTTGTCCAGGAATAATCTGTCTGGACAGATGGCGGTGCCCATTTAGCGCCAATATCTTTGAGATCAATAAGCCCTTTGTCATAATATTTTTCTTTTATATACTTACTCACCCATTCTATGGCGTGCGGCCAGTTGTCAAACTGTGCTCCGCTCTGCTGACCTGTGTAAACGGCGATGCCCCAGGCGTTGTATGATCGGGGTGGGATGCGTTTGCCGGCATTGGATTCACACATGGCGATAGCAGTGGCCAATCTGAAGTCAATCCCCTGCAGGTCTGCTTGAGAAACCAGAGCATCAGCGTAAGGAGCTATGGGTGACTGGTGGCGCTCCAGGAAAAGCTCCAGAAGCAATGCGCGCGCGTCTGCCGCAATTACCTTTGTGCCCAGGATTTGTGATGTACCAGCCGAGGCTGCCAGTTGAAACCCAGTGTCAGCCAGTGGACTTGCGGAGAGTTTATGCTTTGCCAATCCGCTGCTGCGCATGGATGCGAGCATAGTGAGGTTAAGCAACAGAAAAATAAATGCGGCTGGAAACCAAAACAAAACAATGAGGATTTTTCTCATTATTAATTTATACTGACACAGCAGGACTGGTCTGTCAAATTCTGCTATAATTCAGATGTGACTGAGAAAATTCACGCAGGGAATTATTCTGAGTGAAGCCTCTGTAGCTTAATGGATAAAGCAGTAGTCTTCGGAACTACTGATGGGGGTTCAATTCCCTCCAGAGGCACAGAATATCCCGATCCAATCGGGATTTCTGTGTAAACACCGAAATTATGAACTGGTATGTGTATGTTGCGTTGTGTCATGACGGCTCGTTGTATACGGGGATGACGACTGATCTAGCCAGAAGAGAACAAGAGCATAATAGCAGTAATATATTAGGCGCGAAATCTTTACGGAGCAAAAGGCCAGTCCATATTGTTTATCATGAAGCGTATAATACGCAGACAGAGGCACGGAAACGGGAGGCAGAAATTAAAGGATGGAAAAGAAAATATAAGCTGAAATTGATTGATAAATTGTAAAAATATCCGGGTTTATACTGAGAGATTTATAGAATATTCCGGGTTTATCCGGAAAAATGCGAAGCATTTATTCCGGGCGCATAGCTCAACGGTAGAGCAATTCCCTCTTAAGGAATCGGTTGGAGGTTCAAATCCTCCTGCGCTCACAAAATATTATTCTTCAACCAACGAGGTGATATGGCTGGCCTTACCCGCACATTCATCTTTTGCGTATCTTGGGTCAGTGATGAATTGCTCATAATATTTCAAAAATTGTGTAGGGTCGGCGCCCTTTTCCTGGGTGTCTCCACAAAATTCAGTATGGTCCTGCACAAGCAATCGGCCGTCAGGTGAGACGTAACAGTCTCTATATTTGAAATTGTTTGGTGTTTCGTGAGCCCATCGAAAGCCAATACCAACAACCGTTAATTTTTCTCTGTATGCCTTTTCAACATACACGCGCGTGATGCGTCCAACTGTTGCGGACTGTTGGGCGATTTCGTATGCAAGGCGCGCTGCATTGGCTTCAAATTTTGGTTTTGTTTTTCTAAGCAATTCTTGGTTCCGGTCCGGATCATCTGCCCAATCGCTAGAAAGATCTTCGGTGATGATTACGGTTCCAGGGAGACTGCTAAGCGGAAAAACGACAGCGTCGTAGGTGTTTTCTTCTTGCGACTTCCGAAGAAGCTTGATTAATTCTTTGTCTTCTGGCATACACTGTGAGGCAGTGACGGATATAATAGCAGGTATGAGTGGGCTGTCAATGGTTAGATAATCTCGTCTTTTTTCGTTCTCACAAATCGGATCCATTCTTCTGCAACTTCAAAGATCACTTTGAGCGGCGCTTCGAGAATAAAATCAAACAGAAATATGAAGATATTTATTTTGGCGATTTCCCGCGAAAGGATGTGGCCCACGCGGAGCACCGGTAAAAAGAAAAAGTCCACCATCGGGCTTAAAAAGCCCTGCCGATCTCCCATGTCATACTCTTTGGCAGATGCGCGGATACGGTAGGCAAAGAACGAAACGAGGGTGACGAAAAAAACAAAGATAAGCTGGCTTGCTATGCTAAATTCCAGCTTGGTGAGCATAAAGCTGATAAGTCCAAAGGAGATAAGAAACGTTGCCAGATAAAAAAGGGAAAATACGGCCATAAGGATAGGACGACGGATTTGTTTGTCCGTCGAAAAAACATCAATTTCTTCTTTAAGTTCGTCAAAGTGATAGAAAATTTTGGTGATCCGACCGATTAACCGCTTGGTATTATCTGCGCCAGGGATGGAAATAAAGCCAGCAACGAGAAAAAGAAGTATCGGCGGAAACAGCGTGTTTATCGCAAGAGACAGGTAGGATATTCTCTTTGCAATATAGTAGTCAAACGGTGCTTCGAGCGCGAAGGCAAAGATCATTTTGGTGAGAAAAATATAAATGATGCTCCGAATCATTGCACGCCGCACTTTGACGCCTATTTCTTGATAGCGGATGGATGCTAGCTCCGTAAGCTTTTTTTCAAATTCTTCCGGTTTGTCGATGACGCTGCGGGGGTCCGCAACTTCCAGAAAGAAATCGCGGACAAGGAGAAAGGGAGGACTGTGTTTGCGTACAAAACGGGAGAGTGGTTCGCCTATGGGATCTCCGAGGTTGCGCGATACAAGGGATAGGTTGGTGAGCAGCTCGTTTGCGTGCGCTGGTGCGTCATGAGCTGCGAGTGTGAACCACTCGGGTTGGATCATTTTCATAAGATGAAACAGGAGCAGAGCCTGGTCCGCCTGGTTGTATGCGCGTTCAATGGCTATGTATGTTTGAATATTTACAAATCGTTCATCTGCCTGCGGCAGTTGGATTTTGGGGCGGATTGCCTGATAAAAGAAATTTGTAAGAGCCTCACGCCGCCGCGCAGATACGAGCGTTTCCTCTATCTCAGATGATGCAAGGCCCAGCATGCTTTCCCACGAAACGCCGTCTTTGTGTGACACTTCAGAAAACACGTGGTGTTTGAGGGTAAGATAGCGCTCAATAATGTGCTGAAGTTCAGCAATTTTATCATCATCAACGAGTGCGCTGTCGATATATTTGGCCCACAAAAGCTCGAGAATAAGATTTTCTGCGATGGTAGACGAACCGCCATTTAAGATAATCCGGCGTTTGAGGATGCGTTCGATTGCGGCTCTCCTGACAAGGTGTTCTGCGCGGAATTCTACGGCATTTCGGGCCTTTTCATAAAGCACCGCAAGCAGGGACACCGTGCCGCTGACGGAGGGGTGAACTCCCTCTTTTGTGTACTGTTTTTGTTCCTCAAATGAGGAGATAAGTGCATTGACAACCGGTGATAATTCCACGCTTTACAGTATAGCATGAGTTTGCCATAATAACGATATCCTTCGGGGTCGGGTGAAATTCCCAATCGGTGGTAAAACCCGGAACAATTATTTCGTAATTTTCCGTGTAAACCCACGAGTCTGCCAACTGGTGGACATGATCAAGTGAGATTCTTGAGTCGACCGTATAGTCGGGATGAAAGAAGGAAAACGTAATACCGCGCATGTAGTGCGGGCGTTTTTCGTATACCCCCGGGAGAAGGGGTATTTTTTATGAAAAAATTACTGGCCTTTGGCCCGCTTTTTATCATTCTTGCTGCTTTTTTGTGGAGCCTGGACGGGCTGTTACGCGTACGTTTGTACAGCTTGCCTCCGATTGTCGTCGTGTTTTGGGAGCACTTTATCGGGTTTCTCATCCTCTTACCGGTTCTTTTGCCGAAATGGAAAGCAGTGGTGTCCATAAAGCCAAAGATTTGGGGTGCGTTTGCGTGGGTGACCGTTTTAAGCAGTATTGTGGGTACAGTGCTCTACACAGCGGCTCTGGGAAAAATACACTTTATTCAATTTTCTGTGGTAGTGCTCCTTCAGCAAACGCAGCCGTTGTTTGTGGTGCTGTTTGGCAGTTTGATATTAAAGGAACGGATTGAAAAGGTATTTTGGCCGTTCTTGGCCGTCGCATTGGCTGGTGCATACCTCGTTTCCTTTCCTGTCGGAGTAAACACGGCAACAGGTGCCGGAACGGTCATAGCGGCGCTTATGGCCGTGGGCGCGGCATTTTCCTGGGGATCATCCACGGCATTTAGCCGGTATGCGCTTATCCGTCTGCCGTCTTTAGTCGTCGCCGGCTTGCGGTTTGGACTGGCATCAGTGTTAGGCATTCTACTTATTCTTGTGATGGGGTATCAAAAGCAGGCGGTTGGAATCTCGCCAAGTCAGCTCTGGATGCTTGTCGCGATTGCCCTCTCTACCGGCATGGTGGCGCTCGTGATTTATTACTACGGATTGAAACGGACACCGGCGCGGGTGTCAGCAATTTGTGAACTCACATGGCCGTTGTCTGCAGTAGTCATTGACTACGTGTATTTTCATAAAACGCTGACTGCTTCCCAGTGGATCGGCGCGGTGTTGCTGTTAGTCAGCATTACCGCCGTTTCCCGTATGGCCCGGAAAGAATAGTATTGGTTCGGACAAGCAAAAAATTCTATACTCGGACGGAGTGGTCTCCTAGGACGCAGTGTAAATCAAATCGAAATTCTGCCGTATCCTGAACATCGCGCCAAACTGCACGGGCGACAGCAAGAAAGCGCCATGATTCATCTGTTGTTGCATTAATTGCAGGAATGGGAGAAACAAGACAGTCAATGTCGGAGTCCGGCCCGGCTTGGTCAACAACGGTTGACCCAATAAGATCGACTGCTACATGAATTCCTTGTTCAACAAATCCAGCTGTTATATTCGGCTCTAATACTGTCTGGAAATACTCTTTACGTTTTGTGCTTTCTGGAATAGCGACTTCCCGAGGATATGCGGGTCGTTCCTTTCCGTGTTGGTTTCGATATATTTCAGCCATACCGTGTTTTTAAAAAAGGGTTTAGCGTTCATTTGTTACCCAGTTTATAATTATAGGCCTATATTTATCTTTGTGCAACTGTACTGCTGTTGAACATCTTTATAGACTAAAATACAATATCGCGATATGGGAATACAGTTGCCTTCTGTTGGGAAAGAAACTGCATCGGCGAGCATACCGATACCTTCGGAGGAA